>CAYWMR010000353.1:0-5635 GCA_964458965.1 uncultured Occallatibacter sp.
ATTCCTCGATAACTTCCTGAAGCATTGCCTGAACGACAAGAGCGCGGCGGATGGGAAGGCGGTTCCGCTCGATTTCATCTCGTATCACCCCAAGGGTCACCCGACGATTGTGGATGGGCATGTGCGGATGGGCCTTGCGAATGAGCTGAAGGCAACCGAAGCCGGGTTCCAGATTGTCGCGAGGTATCCCAAGTATATTCATCTTCCGATCATCTTAAGCGAGGCCGATCCTGAGGGTTGCGCGGCTTGCTCGATGAAGATGAATCCGGCAAATGCTTATCGCAATGGACCGCTCTACGCGGTTTATACCGCAGTGGCAATCAAGGAACTATTTGAGCTTGAGGACAGGTACAAGGTTAACCTGCTAGCAATGCTATCATGGTCGTTCGAATTTGAAGGCAAGGATTATTTCGAAGGGTTTCGCACACTGGCGACGAATGGCGTGGACAAGCCAGTGCTGAATGTATTCCGGATGGCCGGCTTGATGCATGGAGATCGCGTGATGACGAGCAGCTTAGGCCAAGTCTCGCTGGATGACATTCTTAGCAAGGGCGTAACCCAGACGCCGGATGTGGACGCCATCGCGACCAGGGGGGATGGCGAAGCCGCGGTGATGCTGTGGAACTATCACGACGACGACTTGCCCGCGGCCGGCGCAGAGGTGGAAGTAACGATTGCCGGGATTCCATCGGGAGCAAAGAAAGTGCTGCTGGAGCAATACCGCGTCGACGAGACGCACAGCAATTCATACACTGTGTGGAAGGCCATGGGCTCGCCGCAATCGCCGACGCCGGAGCAGTATGCGCGGCTGAAAGAGGCCGGGGCATTGGAGTTGCTGAGTTCCCCGGAGTGGCTCGATGTAAGCGATGGAAAGGTAACCATCGGCACCGAACTTCCCAGGCAGGCAACGTCGCTGATGAGAATTCAATGGTGACCCGCAACATAGCGAGGCCGCGTGCGCCGCAGCCAATCGCTTATCGCTTCAGGCTAGCCCTGGATTTCGGCCCTGGCGGAGATCCCACAAGGCAGCGATGAGTGCGTCCACTTCTTCGCAGGTGTTGTAGAGCGCGAAGGTAGCGCGGACGGTGCTCTCCAGCCCAAAGCGGCGGAGAATCGGCTGTGCACAGTGATGACCGCCGCGAACGGCAATGCCCTTGCGGTTGAGGTAGTCGCCGATCTCTTCGGTGCGAAATCCGTCCATGATGAAAGACAGCACGCTTGCCTTCTCTTTTGCAGTGCCGATGATGGTGAGTCCGGGAATCTGGTTGAGGGCCGCGGTCGCATAGGTGAGCAGCACGTGCTCGTGGCGAGAGACGTTTGCAATTCCGACACGGTCGAGATAGTCGATTGCCGCGCCCAGACCCACCGCGTCGGCAATGCTGCCCGTGCCGGCTTCAAAGCGCTGCGGCGGACCCTGGTAGATGGTCTTTTCGAAGGTGACATCCTGAATCATGTTGCCGCCGCCCTGCCATGGCGGCATACTATCCAGTACTTCCGACTTGCCGTAGACCACTCCGATGCCGGTGGGCGCGAAGACCTTGTGGCCGGAGAAAACATAGAAGTCGCAATCGATGGCCTGCACATCGACGCGCATGTGCGAGACAGCCTGGGCTCCGTCAACAAGCACGCGCGCGCCGTGACGATGCGCGGCCTCGACCATGGGCGTAACGGGCACAATGGTGCCGAGCGCGTTGGAGACATGGGCGAGCGAAACCAAACGCGTTTTGGGGCCGAGGAGCTTTTCGTATTCATCGAGCAGCACCTGGCCGGTCGAGTCTACCGGAGCCACGCGCAGACGCGCGCCCTTTTCCGCGCAGAGCATCTGCCAGGGAACAATGTTGGCATGATGCTCAAGCCACGTGATGACGATCTCGTCGTCCTTTTGAATGTTGCGGCGGCCCCAGCTCTGGGCCACGAGATTGATGGCTTCGGTGGCTCCGCGCACAAAGATAATTTCACGTGTGGCGCCGGCGTTCAGGAAGCGGCGGGTCTTTTCGCGGGCCGACTCGTAGGCGTCGGTGGAACGCGCGGCCAACTCGTGCGCGGCGCGATGCACGTTGGAGTTTTCGTGCTGGTAGAAGTAGCTGACGCGGTCGATCACAGACTGCGGCTTCTGCGTGGTGGCGGCGTTGTCGAGCCAGATGAGCTTGTGGCCGTTGACGACTTCCTGAAGGATAGGGAAATCGCGGCGGATTGCTTCCACGTCGAAAGAAGTGGAAGAGAGGCCTAGATCGCCGGGGAGTGCCTGCTGGCCTGAGCTTGGAATCAGGACGGGCGCGAAGCCGAGAGAATCAAGAGAACGCAACTGGCTGTTAGGCGGCTGCGCGGCCGGCGCGGATTGGTCAGGTGGATGAGCTACCACGCCGGGAAGTTGCGGGAGGTTCTGCGGGAGCGGTGCGGCGAAGGGGTTTTCGGAGGCGGTCGGTTTCGCTGCTGAATTGGCGGAACTGGGCGCTGCTAGCGACGGCGACGGACCGGGGATGGAGGGAGGGGTGGAGAACAGTGGACGAGCTTCTTCGAGAAAAGAGAAAGTGGGAACGGCGGAGGAGTCGGCAAAACCGAGCGCGCCGGGCAAAGCCGGAGCAGGCGGCTGAAGCGACTGGGGCGGCTGCAGATCCGTACCGAGCGATGCGGGAAGCGCGGCATAGGCCGATTCATCGGAGGCACCTGCGGGCGCGGCACTGTTGGCGGGGAATTGAGGCTTGTCTTCGGCTTGAGGAGGCACGCCGGTTGGCTCAGTGTAGAGCGGCCTCGCGCCGGAGAGAAATCCAAACCCGGATTCACTGCTCGGGCCGGAACCCACGCCTGACCCGATAGCAGGCGAATGGCCGGCTGCGCCAGCAGGCTGTGCATAGGCAGGCACAGCGGGGGCTGAAGGGCCCAGAGCGGGCGCAATGCTGCGGTCCGGGGTCGACACGAATGCGCCCGGGGAGGAATCTGTCAGCGTGGCCGCGAGGCCTGGAACCGCGGGCGCGGTGGGATTGGGCACGGCGGCATAGGGATTTCCCGTAAAGGCCGAGTTTGGCGGCAGAACAGCACGAGCCGCCGCCACCGCGGGCTGCTGCAGCTCATCCGGCAAGGCGTTGAACAACTCGTTCGCCATGCGCGCAATCTGCGCGGGCGAAGGAATGCCGGTGGGCGCCTCGGCCGATAGCAGGCTCGGAGTCAGGCTGCCTGTATCCGGGGTGGCCGGCGCGATGGTCGCGGCTTCACTTGTACTCATGGTATTGACCCACGTCCACATCGTCCAAGAGGCCAATCGCATCGTCGGTGAGCACGGCCGCCGAGCAGTAGAGCGACACCAGGTAAGATGCGAGTGCACGTTGGTCTATGCCCATGAAGCGCACGGAAAGGCCGGGGCTTTGTTCGCCGGCAAGCCCAGGCTGGAACAGGCCAATGACGCCCTGCTTCTTCTCGCCCACGCGGGCCAGGAGAATCTTCGACTTATGATCTTTGCTGCGCACGGCAATCTTGTCAGTCGGGACCAGCGGTACGCCGCGCCAGGTGAGAAACGGAGTGCCAAAAAGCGTCACCGTGGGAGGAGGCACGCCACGGAATGTGCATTCGCGGCCAAAGGCAGCGATGGTGCGTGGGTGCGCCAGGAAGAACGACGGCTCCTTCCACACTTTCGTGAGTAGATCGTCCAGATCGTCCGGCGTCGGTGGACCGGTGCGTGTCTTGATCTTTTGATTTGCCGGCACGTTGTGCAGCAGCCCATAATCGGCGTTGTTCAGCAGTTCGCTCTCCTGCTTTTCTTTCACGCTCTCGACCACCAGGCGCAACTGCTCGCGAACCTGGTCGAAGGGGTTGTTCAACAGGTCGGAGACACGCGTGTGCACATTGAGAACCGCGTTGATGCTGCTCAGCCTGTATTCGCGGGGCGCGGCTTGATAGTCGACAAACGTGGAAGGCAACGGGGCCTCGTCCTCATGCCCGCAGAGCGACTCGATGGCCTTGTTTTCGTTTACCTTGTTCAGACGCAGGGTTCCTGATTCAAGCGGCTTCCAGTCCAGCAGACGCACCAGCCAGCGAGGCGTGATGGCGCCAAACTGCGGCGCAGTCTTGGTTACATTTGCAAGTTGAAATGCGGACTGCTCACTCAATGAAGCTCGATTCACTTCTTCAGCCACTTGTGCTCTCCTTAACCAGCATTTCAAAAACATCCATTCACGCGCGGAGCGTGGAGTCTTGAGACTGCAAACTCCGCAAATCGACACCCCAGAAACTACATGCGTTTCGCACCGGAAGCCGGAGCGCCGCAGCGAGCCGACCCGGCTCATCATGGCTTTCGAAAGGCGCGCGCGAGCATCTTCGCCGGAGGTGCTTATGATGCCCTTTCGAATTGTACTAGAAGTTTTTCACAGTCAATTCTTGAAAAGGCGGCGGGGTACATGAGTACCCTTCCGGGCCGGAGCCTCGTTCCGCTATAGCGCAGAACAACAAGGCGTTAGCGTCCGATGGAACGCCTTGCAGCGCCCTTCATCCGGCCATGAAACAGGTTCTAGTATTTCCTGACGCTATGGTCCACGCGATCGGCCCAGGCGTGAATTCCGCCGCTCAGATTCCAAACGTGGTTGAAGCCCGCGCTGTGCAGGACCTCAGCAGCCTTGGCGCCGCGCGGTCCCATTTTGCAGACAGTGACGATGTTCCGGTTCGCATCGAGTTCGTTGACGCGATTCCGCAACTCGGGAAGCGGGATCAACTGTCCACCGATATTGGAGATTTCATACTCGTATTCATCGCGGACATCGAGCAGAAACAGATCCTCTCCCGAATCCAGCCGCCTCTTCAACTCTTCAACGCGTATCACGGGAACGCTCATTCCATCACCCTTGCCTTTTCTGGCGAACGCCCCTGCTTCCGGATCCGCCTCAAATGACACCCAAAATGAAAAACCCACCTGCCAGTTCAACTTCTGGCGGTGGGTCTCAATGAGACGGCGGCTTGTAAACTACTGCTTCAGCCCAGCCAATCCCTCACGCCAGAATGTGTACACGCGCAACACATAGCTTCGCGACAACACAGGGTGGCGGTCATAGGGGCCGAAAACTTCATGGATTGAATGTACCACACACCTTGGAGGGGGTCAATTCCGACTCTCTTCCAATGCAGGATAAGCCTGAGGGCTCATCCTGCATTGGAAAGGAGTACGAATTGCCATTAGCTCGGTCTGGCTCTTTTTGCTGACGGTGATTTGGAGGGAAGCGTCGCCAACGCATCCCCTACTTGCGTTTCCGGTTCCCTCTGTCAGCAAGTAGTTCTGACCTCCCGACGACTGTTCGGGGGTTCTCCAGTTTCGGCGGGTCGGAGACGCCCTCAAAGGCTTGGCTCGACCTCCACGGGCTCAGGCTGTACATCCGGGAATCTCGCAGCGAGTTGACGCCGTCGCTCCATGCAGCCAGCATCCGCTTGCCCGTGTCTCTGAAGCCAGCCAAACTGTCCATCTTCTTGCGTACTGCCGGGCCGGTGTCGGCGACGGCATCGCTGATGCGCTCGACCATCACTCGCTGCTCCTTTTCCGGGATGCCTAAGTTGGCGGTGATGAACCGGGAGAGGGTCTTGCCGGGGAGCCATGTCTTCTTGCCCATCAGGCCGATGCCGGGTGGGTTGTGCTGGTACCCGGCATAGACCGAGG
>CAYWMR010000354.1:0-5598 GCA_964458965.1 uncultured Occallatibacter sp.
AATTCACGGGGTGAATCTGCTATCTTGCGCATGGGTGACACCGATGCGCAGAAGCCAACTCCTGGTGATATTGACCGCAACAGGTTCCCTGCTGTGCTGGTTGCCGAACTCGATGGAGCCGAGTCTCGATTTGTGGTGGTGGTCTCCATTGGTGGTCGTAGCGCTGTTGGCTGCCATATCGACGAGCCAGGCTCACAGGCGCTGGGTGATGTTCTGTTTGGCTTCTGCTATTGGCACGTTCGCCGGCCTTTGCCTGGGGATTGCAATCTGGCCATCCCCAGATCCAATTGCTCAAACCTTTTCCGGGTCAGATCTGGTGATGGGAACGGCAACATCCATCATTGTCTCTCTGGCCGCGTGCCTGGTGGGCCGCAGGATATCGATCAACAGTGGGCCAGTGCTATTTGCAAGCTGGATTGTGTTGGGATGCTGCGTTGCAATCGGCCCGGTAACGATGTTGCTGACACCACGCCTAGTGGCTCAAAGGGTGGCGCGGAATGACCAGCTCGCGGCGGAGAGGTTTGCCGGGTTGAAGAATGCACTCGAACGGGTTCGCGCGGAATCCGGCGGTCTCGATCGGACCTGTAATGGGCAAGCTATTAAGCGGAACTACTCCGGACCTCCCTTCGGTGAAAAAGATTGGGATTATATCGGCGGGAATTATGTGAAACAGGACGGATATGTATTCGGGATCTGGTGTCATCAGACCGAACACGGTGGCTACGCACTTGACGTATGGCCAGAGAGACAAAAGGCGGACGGCTCGCGCAAGTTCTGCGCCGACGAGTCCGGTAGAGCCGGTTGCAATTTGGCTTGGGATGGTACACGGAATGTTTGTTCGCCTTGCCGCAAATGAGCTTGACTGGTTTCGAGAATGATTGTGCGGATGCGGAACTTTGCGCGTAGAATCTGCGTAATTCTCAAGTACATTGTGCCTTCCCCGGAAAGGGGTATCCATGTACCCAATCTCAGCCGCCGACTCCGTTTCGCCCGCCATTCAACGTACCCGGGATTTTCTCTTCAGGCCCTTCCGTTGGGGAACCTATCTGAAGCTTGGCCTGGTCGCGATCATTACGGAAGGTCTTGGGGCCAATTTGCATACCCAGGCGAACAGCAATCATTCGTCCGGGCATGGACCCATGATCTATTCGCCGTCCGACATCAGACCGGAGTGGATCGCTGGGATTGTAGCAGTGGTGCTGGTGGCGATTGTGGTGTCTATTGTGGTGGCCTATCTGATCACGCGGCTGCGGTTTGCGTTCTTTCATTGCCTGACGCATAACATCAAGGAGATTGGGCCGGGCTGGCGGCTCTATGGATCGCAGGCGTTGCGATTCTTCGGCCTGAACCTCGCGGTCGGATTCGGCTTCCTGGTGCTGGTGGTGCTGATCGCGATTCCATTTGTGAAGGGATTCTGGCGGCTTTTCCATGAGACTGCTCCGGGCACGATGCCCAATATCGGGTTGCTGCTGGCTCTGGTACTGCCCTTGATTCCGATTATTCTTTTGCTGGGGCTGGCTGGATTTCTGGCCGACATGGTATTGCGCGATTGGATGCTGCCGCACTACGCGCTGGATGACGCATCGGCTGGCGAGGCTTGGATGGAGGTTTGGGATCGCGTCACCTCAGAGAAGAGGCAGTTTATTGTTTACGCGCTGCTGCGAATTGTGCTGCCGACCATTGCGGCGGTCGCCATGTTCATGGTGCTGCTGATTCCTGGGATCGCGCTGGCCGGCGCCTTTGGGGCGTTTGAGTACGGCATTCACTCGGCGTTCGCGGATTCGACAGGAGGAGCGGCAGTTGCCGGAATTGCCCTGCAGGTGTTCTTCGGTGTGATTGCATTCGTCCTGGCATTGTTGGTCGGTATTTGCCTGGGCGGGCCGGTTAGCACCGGGTTGCGGGAGTTTGCTCTGACGTTCTATGGCGGCCGCTACCAGGCGCTGGGAGACTTGCTTTATCCGCCTGCGGCT
Source organism: uncultured Occallatibacter sp. (assembly GCA_964458965.1). Taxonomy (GTDB): domain Bacteria; phylum Acidobacteriota; class Terriglobia; order Terriglobales; family Acidobacteriaceae; genus Telmatobacter. The sequence goes on from CAYWMR010000354.1 coordinate 1,971, forward strand.
CCGACCATGGGGCTTTGACAAAGGCCTATGCGACTGTAGCCAGTCCTTTTTGAGAGACCAATGACAGCAGCTTGAGCGAGGCTCCCTGTGGGCGTCTTTCTCCTCGCTCCCACTGGCTGAGATTCGATCTTCCCTGCCCGAAGGTTTTACCTTGACTTCTGTATCGTCAAGCGATACATTCATTACGTGATCAAGAGCTTCGCGCACAAGGGGCTGGAGAAGTTTTTTCGCACCGGCTCAAAGGCGGGAATCCAGGCTCAACATGCCGCGCGGTTGCGTCTTCAGTTGGCGATGCTCGACGACGTTGGCGCGCCCGAGGATATGAACGCGCCCGGATGGCGGCTACACCCGTTGAAAGGCGATCTCAAGGGCCACTGGTCGGTTGCGGTGAGCGGAAACTGGCGTCTCACTTTTCGCTTCGAGGGCGAAGACGCCATCCTGGTCGATTACCGGGACTATCACTGAGAGGAGAGAGCAACATGCGTATGTACAACCCTCCGCATCCCGGCGAAGTCATTCGGGAGTATCTCGGCGAGATGACTGTAACGGCTGCGGCCGAGCATCTGGGCGTGGGCCGGGTTACCTTCTCACGCGTCCTCAACGGAAAAGCCGCTGTTTCTCCGGAGATGGCCGTGCGTCTGGCCGCAGCCTTTGGTACCTCCTCGCCGGAGGTCTGGTTGCGCATGCAGGCGAAGTACGACCTCTGGCAGCTTGGCAAGCGGAATGAAATCCGCGTCGATCCCCTCCCCCACCTCCAGCACTCCTGATTCAGAGCCGGGCGCGGCAGGAACATTTCAGGCCCATTCAGTGTCCAAGTAGAGAGAGGACTTGACCGCGCACATACCATGATCAGCGTCCCGCAGGCACTTTCGGATCCCGTTGTGGCGGTGGCATTGCGTGTCGCATTAGGCGGATACGTGATCTATATGGCGCGCAAGTTCTATGCGGATCCAACAGGCTATTTCCAGAAATCGGCCCGGAACATGCTGGACTATCCATGGTTGAAGCCTATGGTTCGGGGATTGGCCTGCTTCTGCCTGTGGGGCGGATGCTTCATTCTCTTGACAGCGGTTGCGGTGCAGATGCTTGGCCTGCACGGCGATGCGCTGGTGATGGCGCTGGCCCTGGTTTCGGTGGCGGCCATTGCGGCCTGGCTGCTGCTGCCGAAGCAGCGGGACGCACGCGCTGAAAGCAAATCCGGCGTTAAGGAATGACGCCAGGAACCTTTCCGGCTCCGTCAGTGTCAAAGTAAAGAGGGCATGCCGCGGTGAGCGCGGCGATGGGACCGTGTACCCTGAAGACCGGAGCGTTTTGATGCGTTGGATTCCAATCCTGGCCTATTCGATTTGTTCGGTCGCGCTGCTGGCGAGTCTGGCCGGCGCCGATGCACAGACCACGCCGACCAAGCCGTCCGTTCCGCAGGGTGTGGCGCACCTGACGCTACCTCCCGTGCCTAAAGCACTGCTGCCGGACTCGTTTGCCGGATGGGTTGCCGACGGAACGCTAAAGACGATTACAGACGCCACACAGGCCGATGCAGCCAGCGCCGCAGCTCTTAAGGAATACGATTTTACCGATGGTGCGGAGGCCACCTACAAGCGCAGTGGCGAAACGCTGAGCCTGCGGGCGCTGCGATTTCGCGACTCTAGCGGCGCTTATGGTGCCTATTCGTTCTATCGCCAGAATGGATGGCCGAAGGAAGATGTTGGCACAGGAGCAGCATCGAACAAGAACCGGGTGCTTTTCTGGCAGGGGAATAGCGTAGTGGACGCGAACTTTTCGCGCATTGGCCCCATGTCCGGATCGGAGTTGCGGGAGCTGGCAGGGCAGTTGCCCATGATCGAGGGGACCAGGGCGCTGGCGCCGCCGGTGCTGAGCAGCCTGCCCCGAACCTGGCTGGACGGGGAGACGACGCACTATGCAATGGGGCCTGCGGGCTATGAAGGCGCAGGCGGAGTGCTTCCGCCGGAATTGGTGGGGTTCGATCGCGGCGCGGAGGCGGTGACGGCGAATTACACGCTGCGATCCAACCCTGCCACGCTTACCATCATCGACTATCCAACGCCGCAGATGGCGATGGCGCAGGAAAGCAAGATTCGCGCATTTCTTAAAGCAGGCGCTCCCAAGGCGGGCGAAACGCCGTGGCCAAAACCGCTTGCCGACTCCGACCTGGCTTCGCTGGAAGTGCGCCGCAGTGGACCGCTGGTGGCCATTGTGAGCGGCGATGCCATTCCCGAAGAGAGCCACAAGCTGCTGGCCACGGTTCACTACGAATCCGACCTGACCTCGATACCGCAGCCCACCGAATCCGAGGTCTCAAAGACGAGCAAGCTGCTGTTCGGCATCGTTTCGCTGGTGATCATTGGCGCCAGCACTGCAATTCTGCTGGGATTCTTTCTTGGCGGCGGGCGCGCCCTCTACAGGATTGCGCGCGGTAAGCCTATCTCCGCGGTCTACGATACGGAGTTCACGAGCCTGCATTTGGAGGATTGAGCGCAGGAATTGCCGATGTGAGAGGGCGGGCAGCATCTGAAGGGTAAATGGCGCCTTAAACCTGTGGAAAACTCCGAATAAACCCTATGAAACACCCTGAAAAGACGGGAGTAAGCGGGGTTTAAAAGGCGAAGACATATCGAAGATATATCTCAAAGGTTTCAGTTGGATGAATCTGTAACTTATTGAATTATAATGACTTATTTCCATGCTGATTTCTCCTTGACACTCCCCTTCTACACACCTACTATGCAGCCAGAAAGTTCTGATGGCTTTGCCTCCGTTGGAACTATTCTCCCTGAGGAAGGAGCTGCCCTGTTGCCGGGCGGCTCTTTCCGTTTTATGGGCGCTCATTATCAGGGCTTTTCCGATGCGCCGTCCGCGTCGGGTGACGGGTCGGTCCACTGCTTTCCGCAAGCCTCGCAAAGCCACGAATTGGCCGGGTCGACGCTCTCAAGCACCGGGTCTTCGGCACCGCAGGTTGGACATTTGGGCGCTTCAAATTCCGGTACTTCGAGGCGTGATTCTTCAACGACCTGTGGCGGGATGGGTCTGGCGGCAATCTCGCGGGCCTGCTCGAGCTGATCGGCGGCGACGACAACACGGGGAAAGCCGCCCCCGCGCGAGTCCGCATTTTCGACCCAACTGTCAACTCCAGCGCGCTTCAATACTGCGTAAAGCTGCCACGCCTGTTCTGTGGTTTCGCATTCGCAGAGCGGAGTCTTCCAGGTGTACTCATGCCGGCTTTCGTTTTCCTGTTGTGCGTCGTAATCGCCGAGTCGCGAGCCGGCGGAAATAGGGTCGACGGAGCTCGAGAATCGCGGGGCGACCGTAGATGCCGCAGGACGAAAGGGGCTCTTTGACATTGGGGCGAGCGGATCGCGCAGGCCGCGATTCCTCATCTCGTTGCGGAGAACCTGCTGCGCAGTTTCGGTGAGACTGCCGAAGTCAGTTGCCAACTGGTTCAGCTCTTCATCCCACATTTGGTGGTAGTGCTCGGTGAGCTGTTGCCATTCCTCTGCCGGGTTGCCGTACATGGGGAGAAGTATAGCCGCTTTACGCTCAGCACACATCAGGATAAAATCAGTTGAGCAAGCCGAAGTAGCTCAGTTGGTAGAGCAGCTGATTCGTAATC
>CAYWMR010000355.1:0-5573 GCA_964458965.1 uncultured Occallatibacter sp.
CGGCTACGGCGAACCAACTTACTCCGGCGTCAAGCCAAACGTCGAGGATATCGGTTTCTTTGCGGAATTCAGTACCGCCGCAATGTGCGCAAACAGAGCTCGCGGGCAGCAGTGCATCCGCGGCGGGCGTGCGCCAGGCCTCAATGCCTTCCCGCTCGATGAGGCCGACGACGGCTCGATTCAACTCCGCGGAGATGATCGGCTTATTGCACTTCTGACACAGAAAAACGGCGATGGGCACGTCCCAGATCTTCTGCCGGCTGATGCACCAATCCGGCCGCGTGGCAATCATGTTGGTGATCCGTTCCTTGCCCCACGCCGGATCCCAGACCACCTTATCGATTTCTTCAATGGCCAGCTGGCGGAAGGTGGTTTCGGTTCCATCGGCCCGCTTCACGGGGGTTTCCATGCCGATGAACCACTGCTCGGTGGCGCGGAAGATCACCGGATGGTGGCAGCGCCAGCAGTGGGGGTAGGAGTGCACCAGATCGCCTGAGGCCAGCAGCGCGCCGTTCTCCTCCAGCATGGCGACGATGATTGGATTGGCGGCCCAGACTTTCTTGCCTTCAAATGCAGGCGGCGCGGCAAGGTTCCAGGCGGCCGGGTCCACGTGGATATGGCCAGTATCGTCGACGCGGCAGGTTGGGTCGAGCCCGTACTTGACGCCGGTATTGAAGTCGTCTGCGCCGTGAGCAGGTGCGGTGTGGACGGCGCCGGTGCCCTGGTCGGCTGTGACGTAGGTGGCCAGCACGCCCAGGATGCTGCGATCGAGAAATGGATGCTGAAAGGTGACGCGCTCTAGTTGGCTGCCCTTGAATCGGGCCAGCTCCGTTGTTGCGCCCAATTTGCAGGCTTGCGTAACGGCGCCAGCCAACTCGGCGGCAACGATGTAGACCTCCTCGGTGCCTTCGGCAGCAAGCGCAACGTAGTCGAAGTCGGGATGAAAAGCAACGGCCAGCGATGCCGGCAGGGTCCACGGTGTAGTTGTCCAGATGATCGTCGAAACCTGCTTGCCCGTGAGCGCCGGATCGATCGCCGCCGCCTCCGATGTGAGCTGGTAGCGCACGTAGATCGAGGGGCTGGTGTGGTTCTCGTACTCGACCTCGGCCTCGGCGAGCGTGGTGCGGTCGTGGATGCACCAGTAGACAGGCTTGAGCCCGCGGTAGACGAAGCCTTTCTCAAGGAATTCGTAAAAGGCTTCCAGGGTGTGGGCCTCGTAGTCGCTGGACATGGTCTTGTAAGGCTTTTCCCAGCGGCCAAAGCAGCCAATGCGCTCGAATTGCGAAGTTTGAAGATCGACGTACTTCTGCGCATAAGCGCGACAGGCAGCGAGCACTTCCCCGACAGGCAAATCCAGCCTCTTGCGGCCAAGCTGCTCTTCCACCTTGATCTCGATGGGCAGTCCATGACAATCAAAACCGGGGACGTAGGGAGCGTCGAAGCCTGCCATGGTCTTCGACTTGACAACGAAGTCCTTCAGGCCCTTGTTGAGCGCATGGCCTAGGTGGATGGGGCCATTGGCATACGGGGGGCCGTCGTGAAGAATGTAGGCGGGGCGTCCCTGGCCGGCCTTGCGCAGTTGCTCATAAAGCCGAAGCGATGCCCAGCGTGCCAGCCGAAGCGGTTCATTCTGGGGCAGATTGGCCTTCATGGGAAAGGCGGTTTGACCCAGGGTAAGGGTTGACTTCAACTCCGGCGATACGGACATCGATCCATCCTCTATATTTCAAGAAAACTTGATGATTCAGCTCATTGGTTAGTGTAAATGCAGAGGGGCAGGTGATTTTCCGGTAACAACTTGGTCCATTCATCGTCTATTGTGTTGTAGGGCCGGAAGTTTGCGCTGGAAAAAGCGGCCCCGGAGTGCGACTATGGGGTGGTCCGAGACAAATGCGGGCGCAGTCGCGCATAATGGAACGATGGGTCCTGGCGACGGTATCTACCCGTCTGGACAGGAGACCGGGAAGTCCCATAAATTGAGTCCAGCGGCAACAATGGAAAACGAAGCACCTATGGCAGAAACGGAATCGCAAGCTGCAGCCCTCTCGGGCGGCCACGAGTTCGATGCTTTTCTCGGGAAAGGCTTCGACGAAAAACCGATCTGGGTCGGACTTTACGAGAGCATCCGGGACGTGTTCTTTCCCGTCAAGCTGCCGCCGCTCGTGTTGACGTCGCAGCCGATTCCGGTTCCTGACCGGATGGCTGTGAAGCCGAACCCCTGGGCGATCGGGATCGCGGCATTTGTCAATTGCTCTGTTCTGGCGCTGCTGCTCTATATGGGCGTGAAAGCCATCATCGCCGTGACCAAGCCCAAAGAGAATGTGATCTCGGTTGACGTTCCTCCGCCATTCATTGCTCCCAAGAAAGCTGTTCTGGCGGGTGGCGGCGGCGGAAGCCCGGACAAGATGGACGCCAGCAAGGGCAAGGTTCCTCCGCGTGTGCCGCCTACCCTGATGGATCCCAAGCTGGTGGCTCCGACTCCAACGATCAATGTGCAAAACGACATTATTATTCCAACCGACCCGAACCTGCCGAACTTCGGCATGTCGAACTCTCCGAACGTCAAGCTGGGCTCACTCGGGAACGGATCGGGCATGGGAGTGGGCAACGGCCATGGCGACGGTTACGGCGACGGGTCAGGCGGGAATATCGGTGGCGGCCTCTATCGCATAGGCGGCGGTGTTGCCGCTCCGGTGCCGCTGAACACGGTGGAGGCGGAATTCTCAGACGAGGCACGCCGGGCGAAATACCAGGGTGTCTGCCTTATTTCCCTGATTGTGGATGTGCACGGGGATCCGCAGAACCCGCGCGTGGTGAGGACGCTGGGTATGGGCCTTGACGAGAAGGCGCTGGAGGCGGTGCGGAAGTATAAGTTCAAGCCGGCGATGAAGGACGGCAAGACGCCGGTCCCGGTGATGATTACGGTCGAGGTAAACTTCAGGCTTTACTAGAGCGTTTTCCTATTGGTATAGAGTGCGCGGCGTGGACCGGGAGGTCCACGCGACAGCCGGCCGGGAGGCCGGCGCTACCTGCTGTTGCAGCGGCCGGCAACTTTGAGCGAAGCAAGGGATCGACTCTATACCAACATGGAGAATGCTCTAAGAAATTGAAATGGTGCAGGGAAGGGAGCGAAGCGCATGGGCGCTTCGCTTTTTGCGTCTGCGGCAAAAATGCAATTGCCAGCGTCTCCCTCACAGGGAATCGTGGGCCGGCTGTGATAGTCTGCGCTGGTTCAATCTGGGAGGAAACGATGATGAGTTTGCGGGGACGGATGGCTGTCTTCACGGGATGGATGGTGGGGGTGGTGCTGGCAACGGGGTTGGCGCCGGTGCTCCAGGCGCAGGCGGACTACCCATTCCGGGACACTAAGTTGGGCGACGACCAGCGCATTGCCGATTTGCTGGGCCGGCTGACGCTGGACGAAAAGGTCTCGTTGATGACGGACCATCCGAAGATTCCCCGGTTGGGGCTGGTCTTTTCCGGGCAAGTCGAGGGATTGCACGGGCTTGCGCTGGGCGGCCCGGGCGGTTGGGGACCAAGAGGACTGCAGCCCTTGCCGACGACGACGTTTCCCCAGGAAAAAGGGCTGGGCGAGACCTGGGACGCGGAATTGCTGAAGAAGATTGGCGCGGTTGAGGGATACGAGGCGCGCTACAACTACCAGAATCCCGTTACCGGTTTCGGCGGCGTGGTGATTCGCGCGCCCAATGCCGACTTGAGCCGCGATCCGCGCTGGGGCCGGACAGAGGAGTCGATGGGCGAGGACCCGTTTCTGGTTGGAACTATGACGGTGGCGTTTGCGCAGGGGCTGCAGGGGCCCGATCCGAAGCACTGGCTGACCGCTTCGCTGATGAAGCATTTCCTGGCCAACGAGAATGAAGACACACGCTCGTCTTCTTCTTCCGACTTCGATGAGCGGCTGTTTCGTGAGTACTACTCGGTGCCTTTCCGAATGGGCTTTCAGCAGGGTGGGTCGCGGGCTGTCATGGCCTCGTACAACGCGTGGAACGGAACCACGATGATGGTGAACCCCGTGCTGAAAAGCGTGATGATCAACGAGTGGGGCAACAACGGAATTATCTGCACGGACGGCGGAGCGCTGGGACTCCTGATCAATGCGCAACATGCGTTCCCGGACAGAGAGCATGGGTCGGCGGCGGCCATCAAAGCGGGGATCAATCACTTCCTAGATCGATATGCGGACGACCTGAACAAGGCGCTGAAGGACGGCCTGGTTACCGAGGCGGATATCGATGCTGTAGAAAAGAATCTGCTGCGCGTGTATCTGCGGCTGGGCGAGATGGATCCGCCGGGAGCCGATCCATACGGGGATATCGGCAAAAAGGATGTTGGGATCAATGTGAACGCGAAGGATGAGTCGACCCCGCCTTGGGAGCAGAAGCAAAACAAGGCGCTGGCGCGGCTGGCAACCGATGAGTCGATTGTGCTGCTGAAGAACGAGGGAAACACACTGCCTCTGGATCGCAAAAAACTGAAGACGATTGCTGTGATTGGGCCGTGGACCGACCAGGTGCTGCTGGACTGGTACAGCGGTACGCCGGGTTATTTTGTCAGCGCGCTGGATGGGATTCGCGAGGCTGCGGGTCCGGGCGTGAAGGTGCTCATGGACGATGGCGCGGACCCGGCGCAGGCTGCGGCGGTGGCGCACAAGGCGGATGTGGCGATTGTGGTGGTTGGCAATCATCCAGAGTGCAACGCGGGGTGGAATAAGTGCCCGACGCCGTCCAACGGGAAGGAATCCGTGGACCGCAAGACGATAGTCCTGGAGCAGGAGGATCTGGTGAAGCAGGTTTTTGCCGCCAATCCGCGAACCATCGAGGTGCTGAGGGCGAGCTTTCCTTACGCCATTGTCTGGAGCCAGCAGCATGTGCCGGCGATTGTGCACATTACGCACAACAGCCAGGAAGAAGGCCACGGACTCGCCGACGTGCTGTTCGGGGACTACTCGCCTGCCGGGCGCCTGACCCAGACCTGGCCTACGGGCGATGCGCAACTGCTGCCGCTGATGGACTACAACCTGCTGCATGGGCGGACGTATCTCTATAGCAAGGACAAGCCGCTGTATGCATTCGGATACGGACTGAGCTATACGGCGTTCAAGTATGAGGGGCTGAAGTTGAGCGCACCCACGGTAACCGCCGAAGGCACGTTGAAGGTTACCGTTAAGGTGAAGAACACGGGTAGCCGCGCCAGTGACGAAGTGGTGCAGTTGTATGTGCAGCATCTGGGTTCGGCCGTCGAGCGCCCACTGCTTGAATTGAAGGGATTCGAGCGGGTCAGGATCGAGGCCGGGACGGAGCGCGACGTGGCATTCGATCTGAAGCCGCGCGATCTTGCGTACTGGGACGCCTCCGCTCATCTTTGGCGCGTGGAGAAGGAACAGGTGCGCGTGCTAGCCGGCGGATCGAGTGACAACCTGCCGGTGAAGGCTACCGTGGCCGTGGAGAACGCCGGGGAATACAAGCCGTAACCTGCATTTCTCACAGCCCATCACTTAGAGTAGCGCCGGTCTCCAGACCGGCTGTTGGGAGGGTCTCCAGACCCTCCCAATC
>CAYWMR010000356.1:0-5560 GCA_964458965.1 uncultured Occallatibacter sp.
CGGCGGCGACGCGGCTGTAGGGGTCCTGCTCCAGGCATGCGTCGAGAATGGCGTCTGATACCTGGTCGGCGATTTTGTCCGGGTGTCCTTCGGTGACTGATTCAGAGGTAAATAAAAAGCGGTCGCTCAAATGCGGTCTCCTGCCCATTGAAGGGATCTAGATTGGTGGCCTGCCGCGATGGCTGCCGCGCTCCCGAAGAGCGGGGATGGAGAGTGAGTGAGTTCTCTCCCGCATCGGTATGACACACCTGCACCGCCGGGCCTGAGCCTGTGGGTACATTTCCCATGGTAAACGGGACGGGCGGCAGGGGGCAAAGACTTACAGCGAATGGGGAGTACTTTGGTTCGAGGGGGGACATAGGGCCGGTGAACCGGAAGTGCGGCTGCGCGGATCAGCGGCTGAACCAGGAGTGGATGCGGGCAATCAGGGATTGGGACCACGCAATGGCGGCGTGGACGATGGCGCGGGCTTCTTCTACTGGTAGTAAGGAGGGCCACCAGCCGGCGCGGAAGCCGTAATAGCGCACCGCGAGGTAGCCGACGACGCCGACCACGCACAGCAAAAGGATTGCGCCAAGCCAGCGCAGCCGGATTTCAGCCTGGTTGTGGCGCAGGATGCGGGCTTTGCCCACGTTGGAGGCAAACGAGGTCCAGCCGCGGTCGTCGTCGATGGCGTTACCGGAAGCGACGTATGCCTTGAGGAAGCGCTCGGTCCAATCCTGCTGGTCAAGGCCCAGGGCTGCCGCGTAGCCGCGAATGATTCCCTTGTTCAGAATGCCGCCGGGAAGGAGGCGGAAAGTCTCCTGCTCCAGCGCCTCAAGATGACGCTGGCTGATCTTTGTAACGGCGGTAATTTGTTCCAGCGCAATGCCGCGGGTCAACCGCTCCATGCGCAGGTCTTCTCCAAAGTTTCCCATCTCAGCCCAGAAAAACCCTATAGAATCCGAGGAGTTTTTCAACTTTCACAATAACCCGGGTTCCAACGCGAGTCAAAGCGAATACAAGGGTTTTTCATCCAATGTTTCACTTTTTGGTTCGTTTTCGGGGTCTGGAGGTTGTTTATCAAGTATTCAACAGGGCTGGCGGGGGCGGGGGGAGGCGGCGTGGTCAAAGGGGGCTAGCATGTTGGCTCTCGGGACGCAGCATCCCAACCGGAAATAGAAGGCCCGGGGCTGAAGCCCAATCGCTGCGGGCCTGGTTTCGGGGGCATAAATGCCCCCGCTCCCTCCGAATGCCCCTGCTCCCTCCGAAAGTGCACACGGCATGCAAAGCAAGTCGCTCTCCTGGCAGATCGTGTTGATGGACCAGCGTGCGCTCACCCTGGATTGGAGAGGTGCGGAAGATGGGAGTTGGAGCGCGGGCTGTTACCCTGAAGGCGAGGGCGATCAGGCTCATTTCGGCCCTCAATGGTGATGGGAGCCAGATCCAGGAAATGAACAAGCTCATTTTTGCCAATCTTGTGCACCGGCCGCTGCGATCGATTATCAGCGTGCTGGCGGTGGCTATTGAAGTGATCATGATTCTGTCGATCGTGGGCGTCTTCATGGGAATTCTGGATGACCAGAAGGAGCGGACTAACGGGATTGGAGCGGATCTGATGCTGAGGGCGTCTCACGCCAGCGAGATGAACGGCATGGGGGGCGCGACGATACCGATCAAGAATATTGAGGCGATCCGCACGTTGCCGCATGTGGTGGCGGCGGCGCCCGTGATCATGACCACTTCGACTTCGGGAGCGATCGAGATTCTGTACGGAATTGATTACCCGAGCTTCGATGCGCTGAGGCCTTTTGTGTTTCTGGCGGGCGGGCCATTCAAAGAAAAGTACGACGTGATCATCGACGACGTTCTCGCGAAGACCAAAGGTGGAATGCATGTGGGCGATACGCTGACGGTGATGAACCAGCCGTTCAGGATCTGCGGCATTGTGGAGAGCGGCAAAGGCGGGCGCAAGATGCTTCCCATTTACACCATGGGCGAGATGATGGGCGCCGAGGGCAAGGCCACGCTGTTTTACGTCAAGGTCGACGATCACGCAAACGAGAACCTGGTGATCCAGGAGATCCACGCGACGCGCGGCCTGGAAGACTACCCGGCACAGACCATGGAAGATTGGAATTCGATGATGACGCCGGCGCGGCTTCCGGGCTTTAATATCGCGCTGTACGTGGTTACCTGCATCGCGGTGATCGTGGGATTTCTGGTGATCTTCCAGTCGATGTATACGGCGGTGCTGGAGCGGACGCGGGAGATTGGGATTCTGAAGTCGATGGGGGCTTCGAGAGCGACCATTGTCGGCGTGGTCCTGCGCGAAACCGCGGTGATGGCCGTGGCGGGAGTGGTGGTGGGCATTGTTGGCGTCTTCGGCGTACGAGTGCTTCTCGGGCACGTGTTTCCCACGCTGCATTTTGAGATCAGCGGCGAGTGGTTGTTGAGGGGAACGGTCATTGCGTTTGTAGGCTCGGTATGCGGCGCGTTTTATCCGGCGTGGATGGCGGCACGGAAGGATGCAATCGACGCGCTGGCTTACGAGTAGGGTTGCGACGGTGCTGACGGGCTGATGCTGGTTCGGGTTATGATGTTGGAAACTGCCGGGAAAATGCGGAGTGGAAGATGGCCACCACAACACAAATCGCACTCAACGAGTACCTTCAGGCGACCTACCACCCGGACCGGGAGTATGTTGACGGGGAGTTGCAGGAGCGCAACGTGGGTAAATCGGAACATGCACGGGTGCAGGCGCTGTTGGCAATCTGGTTTGGGAAGCACGAAGAGGGTTGGAATATCCTTGTTACGACCGAACAAAGGATACAGGTTTCGGCAGATCGCGTTCGCATTCCCGATGTTACGCTGGTGCGTCCGGGCGGCCTGAGCGAGGACGTTCTGTCGACGCCGCCATTGTGCGTGATCGAGATTCTTTCTCCCGACGACACAATTTCAAGAACCTGGGAGAAAGCGCAGGACTACAGGCGAATGGGCATTGAGAATATCTGGCTCATCGACCCTGGAATCCGTAACGGCCAGGCTTCGACGGCCAACGGATGGCGGGATACGCTGGAGTTCGACATTCCGGGAACCCCGGTCCGATTGAACTTGGTGGAACTATTTCGTAGTCTCGACCAATCGCGGATGGCGTAAGCAATCTTCTCCACCAGGATCAATACCGAACGGCGTCGACAAGTCGAGGCCTTTCAGGAACGCTATACTTGAAGCATTTCCTTTGAGGCGTTTTTGATTTCTGCTGCGCAGGCTTTCCCAGTGCGGGAAAGATGTGTCCAGGGTCGCCTAATTCAAGGGTCCACTTTGAGGGGCAACCGTATTTGACGATCTCAACGAAACGATGGGTTTACGGGATTTGGCTGGTGCTGATAGCGGCATTCGCTGTGGTGCATGCGCTCGACCTGAGGGCCGATTTCCCCAACCACACACTGTGGATGAACGACGGGGCCAAATACACAGATGAAGGCTGGTATGGGAATGCGGCCATACGAGCGCATCTTTTCGGCAACTGGTACTTGCCCGGAGACTTCAATCCCGCGCCGGCGGTACCGGTGTGGCCGTTTCTGGAGTGGATTCTGTTTTTCTTTACCGGGGTCTCGATTGTGGCCGCGCGAGGTCTGGCGATTGTGTTCTTCTTTTGCAATCTGGGGTTGACCTACCTGTTACTGCGAGCAAGAGGCGCGCGCTGGACGGCGCTGTTTTGCTTGACGCTGCTGGTTACCAGTCCCTTTCTTTACGCATTCAGCAGGCTGGCGATTCTTGAGCCGATGTTGACGGCGCTTACGCTGGGAGCGCTGAACCTGTGTGTTCGCCTTCCCCGGTTTCGCCGCCCCGTGCTGGCGTCGGTGTGGGTTGGCGTGCTGTTCACCGGGATGACGCTCACCAAAACGACCGCCATCTTCCTGCTTCCGGCAGTGGGATGGGCTATGGTGTTGCCGCTCAAGCAGAACCGCAGGCTCGCCATGCGCTGCGCCGTGGCCGCGACCAGCGCGTTTGGCGTCCTCTTCGCAGCGTGGATGGCGCTTGTGGCCGGCCTCGGATTGCTTGGAGACTACACTTACTTTTTTCATGTGAACCACTACATCAAGCCTCCGGAGTTCTATTGGCCTCTGATGAGCCTTTGGTGGTCGTTCCACGGTGGATTGTGGGTGGATTGGATCCTGATTCCGCTGGCGGGCCTTGTACTGGTGGGCGCTGCAGCGGCGGCCTTGACGGCTGGCCGGGGCCCAAGCGAAGGCAGCCAGTGGGGCAGGAGACTTGTCCTCGATCCGTTGTTTGGAGCCTCAGTGTGGGCCGTCGCAGGTTACATATTTTTCATGACCATCCAGAACCATCCTCAGCCGCGCTACTTTGCGGTGGTGGCGTTCTTCTGCTTTATGATGGTGGCGCAAGGGGCTGAAGCGCTGCTGGGGGATGCAAAGGGCCTGCGCCTGATGGGCTGGGCAGTGATTGCCCTGGCCGTTTTGGCGGCGGCCTTCAACGGATTTCAGACGCTGGAGTACGCCACTCATCCGGAGTACACATTTATCAACGCGATTGGGCGGCTCGCTCATTACGTCGATACCCATCCCAACGGCAACCGGCTGGTGGTTTCCGTCAGCGGCGACGATATAACTCTGATTTCGCACCTACCCTCGCTGTGCGACAGCTTCGGCACACAGGGCCTGAGGGACCGAATGTTCGTCTACAAACCGGGGTGGTATTCCACATGGAATACCTTGGATCCGGACACGCTGAGCGATATCCACCAGAGATACTCGCTGGAACAGGTTGCAAGTTGGCCAGCGTTCGACGATCCGAATAGTAACTTGCTTGTATTGTTCAAGTTGCATCCGCTTCCCGGGAGCCAGCAACGGGATCCGCAGACACAGGATCTGACCGAGCCGCTGCCCGGCGACAAGATCGATATTCCCATTGATTAGGCGCTGGATGGCGGTGCTCCGGAACCATGTGACTGCAATCACTCGACATTGGTATATCTGGATGATAGGCTTCCCGTGGCTTTTCCCCACTGTTCCGGGAGGTCGCCTAACTCTGGGGCCGTTCTTGAAAACGGCTTCAAAACATAGTCTGGGAGGACATGTGACAGGATCGAATTCGGTGGTATTTTTTCTGGGCATGAGCGTTCTTTCGCTTTTCGTGGCCTATCTGTTCGAACGGCAGGTTATCGGCTCTAACACGGGATTTTCGTCAATGCAGCGAATTCGAGCGGCGATCAAGCGAGGCGCCGAGTCGTTTCTGAAGCGCAAATATGTAACAGTGGCGGCGGCCCTTGGATTGGGCCTGCTGCTTCCCACATTCGCCGGCGCACAGGAGCATACGGGTGGAGGCGAAGCCAACCTGGTGCTGCCTGACTTGTCGACCGTAAGTTTCTTCGGTGTGAACGGGCATACCCTTCTGGCCATCGGTTTGCTCTTCTGCGTCGGCGGCCTGTTGTTCGGCCTGGCCATCTTTGTGCAGTTGAAAAACGCGCCGGTTCATCGCAGCATGCTCGAGATCTCCGAGCTGATCTACGAAACCTGCAAAACCTATTTGATCACTCAGGGCAAGTTCATTATGC
>CAYWMR010000357.1:0-5560 GCA_964458965.1 uncultured Occallatibacter sp.
ACCAATCGGTCACCTTCACCGCAACCGTCACCTCGGCTTATTCCGTAACGCCCAGTGGAACCATCGCCTTCAGCAATGGAAGCACATTATTGGCCACGGTTCCGCTGGTCAACGGCGTGGCCAGCTTCACCACCAGCACGCTGCCCAAGGGCACCCAGTCCATCACCGCGGCTTACTCCGGAGACGCCGACTACGCCAGTAATTCGGCCAGCCTCACGCAGGTCGTCAACGGCATTCCCACCGCCACCACGGTTGTCTCCATAACTCCAATCGAGCTCTATGCGGTGCAGCCGTCCACCATCACCGCCACGGTCACCGGCCAGGGTGGAAATCCCGCCGGCCCACCAGCCGGCACAGTTACCTTCATGCTCAATGGCGCGAGCATTGGCACCTCCGCGCTGAACGCCGCGGGAACGGCCACGCTGAGTTATGCCTTCCCCGCCTCGGGCAGCCAGGCGGTTACAGCCACTTATAACGCCGACGCCGACTACGCCACCAGCTCCTCGGTAACCTTCTCCAAAAATGTGCTCATCAACGACAGCGAGACCGCGCTTGCTGTAACTCCCAGTCCGGTGCTCGTCTTTCATACGGTAACTCTCACCGCCACGGTAACATCGGTGAGCGCCTCGGCCTTCTCAACAGCACCGAACGGCACCGTGACCTTTATGAACGGGACCACCTCGCTCGGTTCCGCAACATTGAACGCGGGCGGAATGGCAACTCTTTCCTATAGCTTCAGCCAGGAGGGCAATCAGAACCTGAGCGCGGTCTATGCAGGCAACTCCGCCTTTCAGCCCAGTCAGTCCGTCGCGCAACTGATCGTCGTCCAGCCCTCCCCGACAACAACCACGGTTACGGCCAGCGTCAACCCGCAGGAGCTTGGCGCCCCCGTCACAATCACCGCGACGGTCTCGGCAGGCACCGGCGCGACCACCGCTCCAGTGGGCACCCTTACTTTCTACGACGGCGCGACTTCCCTTGGCACCTTCACACTCGACACTACCGGCAAGGCATCTTTCATTATCTCCACGCTGGCGCTCGGCCAGCACCCCATCACCGCTGCCTTCTCCAACACGACCATCTATTTCCTGCCCAGCGTCTCCGCCGTGTACACAGAAAGCATCATCGTCTTTTCGACGACGACCAAGGTTACGGCAAACATCAACCCGCAGGAGACTGGCGCTCCTGTTACCTTTACTGCGACGGTCGCAGTGTCCCAGGCGCCGATGCCCGTTATGCCGGTGGGCACAGTGACCTTCTACGACGGCGCCGTTTCCCTCGGCACGGTAACTCTCAGCGCCACCGGTACGGCCACTCTCACCACCTCCACGCTGGCGCCCGGCCAGCATCCCATCACCGCGTCCTACGCCAGCACCTCGGTCGACTATCTGCCCAGCGTCTCGGCGGTCTATGTCGAGACCATCGCAGCCTATATCGGCGACTTTTCCATTTCCGTCTCGCCCGCTTCGCAATCTCTTTACACCGGAGAAGGCACTCGAGTTATCACGGTTACGATCACTCCAGCCGGAGGATGGGACCGGGATATTACCCTGTCCTGCAGCCAGTTCCGAACAACACCACCTGCGCATTCAACCCGACGTCTGTCCCCGGAGCGAACGACGTATCCCAGCTTGTCATCCAAACCGCGGCTCCCCAACAGGTTGCGGCGGCCGCGGCAACATATAACTCTCCGTGGCCGAAGAGGTCCAGATGGGCGGTTTCGGCCTTGGGGCTGCTTTTGTTTTCCTTCCGGCGGCGCTCCGCCCGGCTGCGGCGTATTTTGCCGGCCTTCATTCTGGTGGCGTTGCTCGGAGCGCTGAGCGGCTGCGGAGCGCCCACCGACACCGGCGGAACGACGCCCGGCGTTTATAACGTATCGGTCAACGCGACCTTTTCGGGATACGGCGCGACTCTGACTCACAGCGCCCAATTCACACTGACCGTCCAGTCCCTCTTCTAGGTATGCACAACGACAGGTCTTCGCCGTTGGGGTGGCAACGAACGGACTCGGCGTTGGCAACAGAATTACACTTCATTCGGAGCGGCGATGCCAAGAGCAACAACAAGTTATCGTAAAACCGGAAGGCCTTCGCTCTCCTCAACTAGATGCCTGGCGGCGTTTCTTCTGCTTGCCGCGGGGCTTCTTGTGTGGCCCGCCCGGCTCTGCGCGCAGGTCGTACCCTCCGCGTACGGCAGTTCCGAGAAGCTTTCGATGGGAGGGGAGTACTCCAACTTTCTGCCCAATTTCGGCCCCCCGGACCGGCTCACAGGCTTTGGCGTATATGTCGACTTGAACGTGAAGCCGCGCTGGGGCGTCGAAGCAGAGGCGCGCTTTCTGCCCTTCAACGGCTTCTATGGCGAGGCGCAGCATCACTACCTGATCGGTCCCAAGGTCGAACTCGTGCGGCTGGGAAAGCTGCGGCCCTATGCGAAGCTCTTGGTTGGCCTGGGACAGAATAATTTCCCTTTCACCATCGGGACGGGCAGATACCTTGCGCTGGCGCCGGGGGCCGGAGCGGATTACCGGCTGACGCGCAAGATCGCGTTCCGCGCCGAGTATGAATACCAGTTCTGGCCCTCCGCGCCCGGTATTGTCGGCGAGCCCAGCAACGGAATGAAGCCCAGCGGCTTCAGCGCCGGTTTCGCCTATAAGCTGTGGAGGCATTGAAGGAGGCCGTCGCGCCGAACCTGGAGCACTCCTAAGAATTCAACCTAACGTCTGCCATTTCTGTTGCTTGTTGGTGCGAATTGTGGATTGGTCCTTCTAGATCGGCCAGTGTCCGGGAATCAAGGCAGTAAGCCGATCATCCAGCCGGCACTTCATTTGAGCAGGCGTTCCGGGTGTAATCTAACCCATGGCTTGTGAGACAGCGTTGAGGGGCGGTCTGAAGAGGGTTGAGTTAGTGCCGAATAGCGGAGATTTGCCCAGGATTCGCGAAAGAGGGCCAAATCTAGACCAGACACGTGACGCGGCGATCTGGCGTGAGCAACGAAAGGAAGCTGGATCGCGTAGTGCCAATCCAATTCCGCCGTTCGATAACCTGTAGTGCAACCCTGATGCAGAGCACAGATTGAAGCTTGGTCTGGGTGCGCTTGCGATCCTTCGCCTGCTTCACACTCCAGACATATGGCTGTGACATTCTGGGGCCATGAAGCTCATGAATAGAGTCAATGCTTTCCTATCCTGCGGGCTGATTCTTGGGTCGTATCTGGCTTTCGGATTGACAGGCGCAGCACAGTCACCAGCCGCACACAAGACAGAGAACGTGATCGTCGTAATGATCGACGGAATGCGCTGGCAGGAGGTTTTCCGCGGCGCAGATCCGGACCTGATCAAGACGCTGGGGCCGGATGCCCTGGAAGCACCGAAGGAGCGCGCTGCCTACGCGCAACAACTCTATTGGCGCCCGACGCCCACCGATCGAAGGCAGGCACTGATGCCTTTTTTATGGAGCGTTGTAGCCACGCAAGGGCAGATATTCGGCAACCGGGATCTTGGCTCTGACTCCCATGTCACCAATGGGCTGAACTTCTCATACCCCGGCTATAGCGAGACGCTCACTGGCTTCGCCGATGCTCGGATTCACTCCAACGACAACATTCCCAACCCCAATTTGACGGTCTTTGAGTGGCTCAATGCCAAGCCCGCCTTCGCTGGAAGCGTGGCTGCATTTGGAGCGTGGGAGGTCTTTCAAGGTATCTTCAACCAGCAGCGATGCGGATTTGTGGTGAATGCAGGCTACGATCCACTAACGTCCATCCCTGCCACACCGGAACTGGCGCTACTCAATACGCTCAAAGCGGAGACGGTACGCATCTGGCCGGATGAGCCATTTGACCCCATACCGTTCCACACGGCCGTCGAGTATCTCAAAATCAAGCAGCCCCGCTTGCTATTTGTTGGGTTGGGTGAGACTGACGATTGGGGCCACGCCGCTTCCTATGCGGAATATCTCAGTGCGGCTCACCTGGCTGACGCATACGTGCGCCAACTATGGGAATTGGTTCAGACGATGGCGCAGTATCGAGACAAGACCACCTTCATTGTGCTGCCCGACCACGGTCGCGGCGTGGGCGCAAAATGGACCGACCACGGCAAGGACATATTGGAGTCGCGAGAGACGTGGATGGCCTTTCTTGGACCTGATACTGCCCCGCTGGGTGAACGCAAAGACGCGCCTGCGGTGACCGAAAGCCAGGTGGCAGCCACACTTGCGGCCCTGCTTGGCGAAGACTACCACGCGGCTGTTCCAGCGTCTGGCCTGCCAATTCAGGATGTACTGGCGAAATAGCCAATTGCCGAAACGGGCTAGGCAAAAACTGGCCTCGCCGACCCAGGAGGCCAGTTGAATGACAACGGCCATTGCAGCTCAAATGGCTTTGTGGACAGCTGTCGCGACTTCCATTTTTTCCAGAACACTCCGCATTGCTTCGAGCAGCGCCTCAATGTCCGATGCAAACAATCGACCGATGGTTCCGATGCGAAAGCATGGTTCCGCCGTTAGCTTGCCTGGGTAAATCACGAACCCCTGTACGCTCAGCAGTTGGTAGAATTCCTCAAAGCTGAAGCGTGGATCCTGCGGATATCGGAACGTCGTAATGATGAAGCTCAGGTCT
This sequence comes from uncultured Occallatibacter sp., assembly GCA_964458965.1. Classification (GTDB taxonomy): domain Bacteria; phylum Acidobacteriota; class Terriglobia; order Terriglobales; family Acidobacteriaceae; genus Telmatobacter. Next base: position 4,618 of record CAYWMR010000357.1, read on the forward strand.
TCTGGAGCAAGATACGTCTCAAAGCCCATCTCCGTCATCCCGCGCATCAATGCGGTGTGGTTTAGGCTGTAGCGCGCAGCACGGCCGGCAGGGCCTCCCTCTGCATCCAATTCCAGAAGAGCCTGGCGGAAGGCAAGCAGCACATGCGTTGGCGGAGTAAAGCGGAATTGGCCATCGGCCTCCAGGCCCGCCCATTGCGCATGCAGATCGAGGCTTAAAGTACGCGCCTGTCCCTTAGCTTCGAGCAACCGCGTGCGCCGCGCCAACACGAATCCGAAGCCGGGAACGCCTTCAATACATTTATTCGCGGAGGAGATCAGGAAATCGATGTGTGCGGCGGGCAGGTTCACTTCGATTGCGCCGAAGCTGCTCATCGCGTCGACGATATACGCCGCGCCCGCTCGCTCGACAAACTCACCAATCTCATTGATCGGGTTAACAATTCCGGTAGTCGTCTCGCAATGGATCACAGCAACATGCGTGATGCCATTTGATACCGCCAATCGTTCCGCCACCGCCCTCGACGAAATGGTGCGGTCTTCCGGCGTATCAAATGTTTCGGTCTCGATTCCATGCACACGCGCCATCTGCGCAATACGTCGTCCATACGCCCCATTGACCAGAACCAGCAGCTTGCCATTCCGCGGAATCGCGGAAGAGATCACCGATTCGATGGCAAAAGTTCCGCTGCCTTGCATCAACACGCATTCGTATTCGCCCGTAGTGTTCCCTGCAGCCACTCCGCCGATCGCGAGTAAACGCCTCCGTATCTCCGCAACGGTTTCAATGAAATCGCGGTCCCTAGAGCCTGCGTCGCGCAACATTGCTTCCTTGACTGTTGTGCTTGTCGTCAGCGGTCCGGGAGTGAACAGCAGCTTACTCGTACTCATTTGAGTTGCGCTCCTTTTCGTTGCATTCTTCGTTGATGAAGATAGAGGTAGCC
>CAYWMR010000358.1:0-5539 GCA_964458965.1 uncultured Occallatibacter sp.
GAAACTATTCACGTCACCGATACGCCGGCAGTTGGATTGCCGCTGGTAGTGGCCGTAGTCGAGACCATCCACGTTGCCGATACTCCCACAGTTGGCCTGCCGGTGGTAGCGGCGGTAGTTGAGGCCATTCAGGTTACGGATACTCCTGTGGTGACGTCGATGACGTTGTCCAATTCCGGCCCGGTCCCAACCCAAACCGTGCTGACCTCTTCCGCCAATCCGTCCATCGCCCGCCAGACCGTCACTTTCACTGCAACCGTCTCATCCGCGTCTCACACCGCGGGCATTCCGCAGGGCACGGTGCAATTCAGCGTGAACGGAACGCAAGTGAGTGCGGCAGTGCCGGTCAACTCCGGCTGGCAGGCGCAATACGCCACCGCCGCGCTTGCCAATGGCCAGAACTCCATTACCGCCACCTACAGCGGCAGCAGCAGCTTCATCACCAGCACCTCGGCCCCGCTCGTGCAGTCGGTCCTTGACTTCAACTTCACACCCAGCGCAGTTTCATCTCAGACCATTCTCCCCGGCCAAATCGCAAAGTTCGTCTTCACCGTTGCTCCGCAGGGAACATTCGCCAACCCCATCACATTCTCTGTAAGCAGTTTGCCACCGGGAGCCACGGCCAGCTTCGATCCCCAAACCGTTACTCCGTCGTCGAGTCCAACGACCGTTGTTCTCACCATCGAAACCGCGAAGGCAATCGCCTCGGCTCGTCCCGCCCGGCCGTTTCCTTTGGCGCCTTCCTTGCTGCTCGGGATTCTGGCTCCGCTGTTTGGCATCCGGCGCCTTCGCCGCACGCTCGGGCGGCGCACTCTCCACTTGGCTGCATTGGTCTCACTTGGCATCGCTGCGGCCATCAGCGGTTGCGGCGGCGGATACTTCGACCAGGCCCCACAAACCTATCCCATCACCGTGACAGCGACCAGTGGAGCGCTTCAACACTCGGTCACCGTAACTCTGACTGTCGAGTAGAAGGCGACAATCGAATCACTCAGCCCGATTCCAATCGTGGTACTGCCGGCGGCGCTGCCAATGCAAGGCCAGGCTCCTCCAAGAGGGTCACCCGGCGCGGCGTGCCAGGAAGTGGCCCTGGCGCAAACCGCGTTAGCGCCAGTGGACCTGGACTCCGTCGAAATTACTTGAATGCACTCAATTTGCGCTCGACTTCCTCCGGCTTGTCTGCATCCACGGGCAGCAGCGGGCCGGCATCGCTCAGCTTTTTCCAAATGGTGGCCGCATCCCGATAGCAATCCCTCGCGCTGCCGGCATCTCGAGTTGCGAGCGCATCGCCAAGCCTCTCTTCGTCGAGCGCCAACTTCACGACGGCGTCTGCTCCGTTCAGGCTTGTCAGTGCGCTGATGTTGTTTCGGTAATAGCCGAGGGCTCTCGCAAGGTCGCCGCGCTTTAGATACGATGCGGCAAGCCAATCGTTGGCTTCGATGATTGCCTGATCATGCCGGTCAGCGGGGTTCGACTTTCCGAGCCGTTCATAGTCCGCTGCCACCTTTTCGTATTCGGCTGCCGCCTGCGCCTGATGCTTGCCTGCTGCCATAGCACGGGCAAGGCTCCAGTGGGCGACCGCAAGGTCGCGAAAGGCCTCGAGGTTGTCCCTATCCGCGCTAGCGGATTCTTCAAAGCGTCTCAGACTTTCGCGCGCTGCCGCTTCAGCACCTTCGGCGTCCCCCGCCGAAGACAGAGTAAGGGCAAGATCGGTGTAAGCGTCGGCGTACACCCGGCGGTAGCGATCCGGGGATCGATCGAAGAGGTTTCTTGTTAAACTCAATTCTTCCCGAGTCAGAATGACTTCGTCAGAACTTCCGCGCGCGCTTCCTGTGACATGCCGCAGATCGTACGAGGTGTAGACCTGGTATTCGCAAGCGGTGGCGAGCGCTTTCTGGATCATCTCGTCACCGGGATAGCGGCCGGCGAGAAGTCGCGCGGTCTTCAAAGCTTCTGCGGCATTTGAGGCAGCCTCCTGGTATGCTGCCAGGCCGCCGTTGGAGAGAGACCACGTGAGGCTGGCAAGAACCAGAGCCAGGCGTCCTCCAAGAAGGGCAACCTGCGCGTCACGCGAACTGGGGTTGAGGGCAACCGCTTTTTCGAGGACCCAGACGGCCTTTTCCCCGTATGTGATGGCCTTCTGTGGCGCGGATTGACGGATCGCGATTTGGCATTGGTCGGTGAGAACCTTGCCCCATTCGATGTAGACGCCGGCATCCGCGCGGCCAGCGGAAGCAATACCGGCGAAAAGCGCTTCGGCCTTGGAATAATCTCGCGTGGCGCCTTCGGCATCCCCGAGATTTGGGCCGAAAGGCTGACCGAGGATGTCGCCAAATTTGCGATAGGCCGAGGCGAGCTCGTGTTTGAGGGCCATATCGGATGAGCGGTCGCTGGCGAGCGTGTCGAGGTATTGCTCGCCGCGCTGCGCAACCAGCATGCGGGCGCGCGTGGTTCCGGGCAGGCCTGCAAGCGCGTCGTCGATTCCGAACAGGAAGGTGTTTGCGGTTGCGCGCACCTCAGCAAAGCGGTGCTGCGCCTCGCGGTATTGCTGGAAAGCCAGCAAGGCCGCGATGCAGACGGCGAGGGACATGGCTGCAAGTAGCGCAAATTCGATGGGACGGCGAGCAATCAGGCGCTGCGTTCTGTATCCCAGGCTGTCGGGTCTGGCGCGTACAGGAAATCCTTCCAGCGCACGCCGCGCATCCTCGCCTAGATCGTCGGCCGACGCATAGCGGCGATCCGCTTCCTGGCGTAGCGCCATGGAGACCACGTTCTCAATGTCGCCCTTCAGCCGTTTCCGAGGAGCCGTGCACTTTTCTCCTGAGATCAGTTCATAGAGAATCACACCCAGCGAGTACACGTCGGACGACGTGGTGATCGCGCCGCCCGCGATCTGCTCGGGGCTCGCATAGGCCGGTGTCATGATCGCTGACGAAGTCGCTCCCTCCGTCGCGGTCTCGCTGAGCAGCTTGGCGATACCGAAATCAAGCAGCTTTACCACCCCGTCCGCGGTGACAAGAATATTGGCGGGCTTCAGGTCGCGATGCACAACCAGATTGCGATGCGCATACATCACCGCGTGGCAAATGGTTTCGAAGAGCTCCAGGCGGGCTTTCAGCTGCAAGCCCCGCTCCTTCGCGAAACGCTCGATGGGTACTCCGTCGACATACTCCATGGCGAGCCACGGCACACCGTCTTCGGTTCGGCCGGCGTCGAGCATCCGCGCAATGTGCGGGTGATTGAGGCGGGCCAGGATGTGCCTCTCCCGCACGAAGCGGTCGATGTTCTCCGGGTCTGCGAGAATGCGGGGAATGACTTTGATTGCGGCGCACCCGATATGCCCGTCGTAATCGCGCTCGGCCAGATACACCGTTCCCATCCCGCCGGCTCCGATGCGGGATAGAACGCGATACGGCCCAATACGGTCGAAAAGCAGTTCGTCCTCCGCGGCAAGCTTGCCAGCCTCGCACAGAAGCGCGGGAAACGTCCACCTCGCGCCCGCGACGGCTTCCGCGTCGGCGCTCAGCAGACCCTCAAGCCGCTCCCGTAGAGCCGGCCGGCCTACACAGTGTTCTTCAAGAAAGTCGCGACGCGCGCCGTCTTCGAGCTCGCAAGCCCCATCGAAGAGATCCTGTAGCTCACGGGGATCGATATCGTCATTTCGAATTGCCAATTGCATCCTGCAACCATGCTCGGGAAAAGCGCCAGTCCCGCTCCACCGTACGCAGTGAAACTTGCTCGCCCGCAGTCCTCATTGTTTCCACAATCTCTTCGTTTGTCAGGCCGCCAAAGAACCGCAACTCCACCACCTGCGCCTGTCGCGGATGATCCTTCGCAAAACGGCTCAGCGCCAAGTCAACTTCCAGAATGTCCGGACCGGCCAGCGACATCGTTTCCTTGCCCAAATCAACCGGCTCCTCAATCATTCGCTTGCCGGCTGATCGCCTGCGCGCATGATCTACCAGGATCCGGCGCATGACGTTGACGGCAATCGAGAAGAACTGGCTGCGGCATTTCCAATCAATGCCCGGAGTCGGCCCCAGCCGCAAATACAGCTCATGCACCAGCGCGGTGGGCTGCAGAGTGTGCCCGGGCCGCTCGTTCTTAAGCATCCAGGCAGCCAGGCGGCGAAGCTCGGCATAGACGAGCATTGTGAGATCTTCGAGCGCGGACTCATCGCCGTCGCGCCAACGAAGCAGGCGCTGGGTAATCTCGCCGGAATCGGCTGTCCCCGAAGATGCCATGGTCAAGTGACCCGATTCTAGCATGCCTCCCGGCCACCGTTCCGCTGGCAGGACGGAGTCCCAACATTCAGGCCGCACCGGTCACCTTCTCGCGTACTGCCGGAGCGCCATCCGCTGCGGCATCGCGGATGCGTTCGACCGTCACTCGCTGCTCTTTTCCGGGATGCCGCGGTTGGCGGCGATGAACTGGGGGAGGATCTTGCCGGGGAGCCAAGTCTTCTTTCTCATCGAGCCGGTGCTGGGTGGGTTGTGCTGGTGTCTGTTGGCCGTGGTTGGGGAGTGGTATCGGCGAGTGCGCAACTCGAATCACATGGAAGCAAATCAGCGATCGTCAGGCTTCAAGGTACGTTCGGGGTGGTGTCAGGACATCTGTTCGTTGCTCAGCAAAAAGATGGTGTAGTACGGCACACAGTCGCCGTGATTGGATTTGCCGATGGATCTGCGTTTCCGAGCCTTCGGCTCGCGGCCAACGCAGATGCGGACCATCCCATGTCATGGGTCTACGGCAGCAGAGTTGGCCAGTCTTGCGAGCTATAGAACCCCCAAAGAAAAGAAGAGCGACATACGTGGCCGCTGCGTAGGCGTGGTTCCATTACCTTACCAGCGAAAGAAGGAATGACGGGTTTGGCGCCTGCTGTTTACTTGGAGGCCTGCAGATTAGCCCTCAGTTGATCGCAAAACCGGCGCACCGGCTACCAGGGAAATCAGGTCTTACCAGGGTTCAGGAGGGGTGTTCCTGATCAGGGAATTCAGCGGCGGCGCCCGGCGCGCCGCAAATGCTCTCATACATACTCAAGTACTGCTGGCAAATGGTGGCCGATCTTTCACGTTCAAACCCGAGCAAGATTGACATTCTCCGCTGGCCGTCAAGAATCCGTTCACATTCATCAGGGCAGAACATATCCTGTCGAACAGCAACAGAGCTACCGGCGGGGGTATAGAACAAAGGCGCCGGACGGTACATCCATCACCCTTCCTGTCCCCCTATCACCATCTCCATAGAAGAAACCAATATGACACTCCATAATCCCAGGGAATAAAACTCCATCCCGGATTGCATCATCGCCATACAGGGGATCAGAGCCCGTTGCAGAGATTGCATGCCGGGAGCATGTGGCGCGGTTTCATTGCCGGCCGGAACCGATGTGGCGCAGTTTTGTGGGCTGGGACTGGCCGGTGACAGGGCCTGGAACAGGAATGGCCATGATTGGTGTGAGGCAATTTATTTATATACATGGGAGAGTGAGATTACCCCCGGCAGAGCCGGGGGCTTCATTGTGTGAGCCGCTCAAAGC
>CAYWMR010000359.1:0-5534 GCA_964458965.1 uncultured Occallatibacter sp.
ATAAGAGAGTAGAAGCGAAGCCCATGGCCCACGATTGGCAGCCGGATTTTGAACAGCTCGTGGACGAGCACCAGTCCATGGTCTTCTCGCTGGCTTGGCGAATGACCGGTGACCGCGGGCTGGCTGAAGAAATTGCGCAGGATGTTTTTCTCGAGCTCGATAAGCATCTGGGCAAGTTGGAATCCGCTGCGCATGCCTGCTTCTGGCTGCGGCGGGTAACGATGAGCCGCTCGGCAGACGCGTTGCGGCGGCGCAAGGTGCGCGGGATGGATCTGTGGGTGGAAATCGACGAGGGCCACGGGGCGAAGACGGAAGAGCGTACCTCTCCCTTGGGAAACCGCCTGGAGCAGTTGCTGTCAACACTGCCCGAGCCGCATCGCGCGGCGCTGGTCTTGCGCTATCAGGAGGACCTGTCGCCGGAGGAAATTGCGGCCACACTTGCCTCGCCGCTGGCCACCGTCAAGAGTAACCTGCAGCGCGGACTCAAGCTGCTCAGAGCCAAGGCGTCGAGCCATTTAAGAGAGTACTTAAGAGTCAAGGAGCAGGCCAGTGGACTTTGAACCAATGGAAGATTTTGAACGCGATTTGCGCGAGGCGTTTGAACGCAGGCCCGCACCGCCCGGCCTGAAACGAAAACTCATGGAAAAGAGGCAAAAGCGGCGCGCGCCTGAACCAAATAGCCCGCATCGCCACTCGCATTTCCTTCTATGGCAGCGGCTGGCCGCCTCGGTTGCTTTGGTTGCGGTGCTTGGCGGAGCTGCCGCATGGAGAAACGCCGAAGAGCGGCGCAAAGGCGAAGAAGCCCGCCGCCAGGTGCTGACCGCGCTGCGCATTACCGGCCACGCGCTTAACCAGATGAACGCACAACTAGCGGCGCGCGACCGTGCCGCACAGGAATAAGGGAGAGTCCTTCATGCGAAATCGAATTTCATATTTGCTGCGTGGTCTGGCAATCGGTGCCTTCGCGTTGGCTGCTTCCGCCATCGCTCAGACCTCGGCTTTGCCGCTGCCACCGCCGGTAGAAAAGGAACTGGCCGCCCGTGCCTCCAACGTAACTGAGGTCACGCTGGGCAAAAACATGCTGGCCTTCGCCGCAAAATTCCTGGATGGCAAAGACAAGGACGACCAGGCGACCAAACACCTTATCGAGGGACTCGACGGCATCTACGTCCGCGAGTACGAATTCGACAAGGAAGGCCAGTTCTCGATGGAAGAGATCGACAAGCTGCGCCAGTTTTTCGAGACCAGCGAGTGGTCGCCCATCGTCCGCGAACGCGAGCGCAAATCCGGCGAGTCCACTGACGTGATGGTGAAGCTGGTCAATGGCGAGTCGCACGGAATGTTCATCCTCACCGTCGAGCCCAAGGAGTTGACGATCGTCCTGATCCTGGGCCCCATCAAGCTCGATGAGTTGTCCGATTTGAAGGGCTTGTCCGGGCTGGGCGCGCTGGATCAAGTGTCAAAGAACAAGGACATCAAGGACAAGGAAAAGAGCAAAGAAAAGGACAAGGTGAAAGAAGGAACGGGAGGCAATCAATGAGACGGCTCTGGCTTTTTCCCATGGTGGTTGTTGCAATGCTGGTCCCGGTTGCCGTTATGGCTGGCGGCGGCGAAGGCGGTTTCAACGGAGTCGTGCATTCCATTGAAGGCAAGTATCATGTCCACGCAACGCGAATTCCCTTTCTCGGGCCCATGAGTTTCATTGCCGGCAAGGCCACGCACGGCGGCGTCAGCGGCATTCATGTGGCTGTGATCGAGTCTTTCCAGGAACCGGTTGATGGAGAAGAGTTGAACCAGATGGTCGAGGAAAAACTCGGCGCAGGCTGGGAGCGGATGATCCGCGACACCAGCCGCCATGGCAAAGAGCAGACGCTCATCTTCAGCCACCCCGAAGGCGACCGCATGGGCCTGTTCGTGGTGGACATGGACGGCAACGAGATGGACGTGGTGCAGGTTTCGGTCGATCCGAAACACCTCGACGACGACATCGGACATTACCGCCATCATCACGCGCAGGATGAGGACACCGACCCGAAGGATTGAGCCGAATGGAAACAAATCCGCGCCAAGCCAATACTTCCCTGTGCCACACGCGCCTGGCTGGCTAAACTTGTATGCAGCATGGCCAGCCACACTTCATCTGGTTATCGGGGTCGATTAGCGCCTTCGCCCACCGGCTACTTGCACCTGGGCCACGCGCGCACGTTCTGGGTTGCTTACCAGCGCGCGCGCCAGGCCGGAGGTACGCTGGTCATGCGCATGGAGGATCTGGACCCCGACCGCAGCCGCGCCGCTTATGCCGAGGCGGCTCTGGAAGACTTACGCTGGCTTGGCATCCAGTGGCAGGAGGGCCCGGATATCGGGGGGCCATTCGCGCCCTACGCGCAAAGCAGTCGCGGCCAGGTCTATCTCGAAGCCTGGCGCAGGCTGCTGCGCGGCGGATTCCTATACCACTGCCGATGCTCGCGCAAGGATCTTGAAAGCGCGCTCGCCGCACCGCACGAAAGCGCGTCGACCGGTGCGCAAGCAAGTCCAACACCGGACCCTCTCGACGACGAGCCGATCTACCCCGGCACGTGCAGGCCGCATCAGAACAGCTCCAAACGGATCATCGAGTCCAGCGCAGACGGCAACGACAGGCCGGAAGGCTTTCATTGGCGATTCCGCGTCAACGACGAAGAAGTAATCGAGTTCGAAGACCACAACCTCGGTCCACAGCGCTTCATAGCCGGCAGAGATTTCGGCGATTTTGTGGTCTGGCGGCGCGACGGCGGTCCCAGTTATCAGCTTGCCTGCGTAGCCGACGACGCGGCCATGCGCATCACCGAAGTGGTGCGTGGGGCCGACCTGCTCAAATCCACCGCCCGTCAGATTCTGCTCAACCGCGCGTTGGGCTTCAACAATCCAGAATGGTTCCACTGCGGCCTGGTTGTGGACTCGAACGGCCGGCGCCTGGCCAAGCGCCACGACTCCCTCAGCCTGCGAACCCTGCGCCAGCGCGGGTTTTCATCCATGAGCATTCTGTCAGGCAAACTCCCGGTAGAGGTGTGATCCCCGTCAGCCGTGAAATTGACATTCCAACGATAGGATGAACGAGCCTCACTTGCGTGTGTGGGAGCGGCAGCAGTGGAAGATCGGCCCGGAAGAGCGGGCCGTCGGTCCGCAGGCCGCGACAACGACCTGCGGGCCGTGCCAACACCGGGGTCCCCGCGGACAGGTCTTCGTCCGTGGGGTGGTCATAGGAGGTGAGGGCGAATTGGATAAACGATCGTCCTGGATGCGAGTCGCCATAACTATCGCCATTGACTGGCGGTTCGTGACGGCATTCGTAATCCTAACCCTGGCGCTACTCGCAAGGTAGCCAAACCTCCCGGGAGGGCCGCACCCTTCCGGGATTAACTAAAGCATAGCAAAATCCAACCTGCCCTGCGAGTCTTCTTTCCACCCCGCCTCACCCATGCCGGATGAATTTCCCGCTTTGCAACTCGCTCATCGCCTGGCGCAACTCCGCCTGCGTGTTCATCACGATCGGCCCATACCAAGCCACCGGCTCCTCCAGCGGCTTGCCACTGACCAGCAGGAACCGAATCCCTTCCGGCCCGGCCTGCACCACTATCTCGTCGCCCCGGTCAAACAGCACCAGCGAGTGGTTCTTCGCATCGTAAACCGCTGGCGCATTCGGGTCCGCGCCCGACTCTGTCAAAACCGCCTGCGGCTCCGACGCATCGCGAAATGTCCCCGCGCCTGCAAACACATAAGCAAAAGCGTTGCGCGTGGTCTCCACCTTAATCCGCTTCCGCTTATTCGGCGGCACGGAGATGTCCACATAGTTAGGATCGGCGGCCACACCCTCCACCGGCCCCTTCTTGCCCCAAAACTCTCCCACAATGATGCGCGCCCGCGTGCCGTCATCCTCGATCGTCTCCGGAATGGCCGCGGCCGGAATGTCCTGGTAGCGCGGGGCTGTCATCTTCAGCGCCGCGGGCAGGTTTGCCCACAACTGAAACCCGTGCATGCGCCCCTGAGCGTCGCCTTTGGGCATCTCCTGATGCAGAATTCCGCTGCCCGCCGTCATCCACTGCACATCGCCGGCGGTCATGCGGCCTTTGTTTCCCAGGCTATCGCCGTGCGCCACCTCCCCGGCCAGCACGTAAGTTATCGTCTCGATGCCCCGGTGCGGATGCCACGGAAACCCCGCCAGATAATCCGCCGGATTCTCGTTCCGAAAATCGTCCAGCAACAAAAACGGATCGAACTCCTTGGTCTTCCCAAACCCGAAGGCGCGCTGCAATTTAACGCCGGCGCCCTCGATGGTCGGCGTTGTTTCAAGAATCTGCTTCACAGGTCGAAGCGACATGGTAAACCTCCTCTGCCTTGCTGAAGATTGGATGCGCGAGTTCAATATTCGTTGCAACAAGCATCTCCCCGCCTGCGCTCGCCTCCATGTACACACGCCCGCCGCCAACGCCCCTAAAATCCCCTTCCTGTATAATCCGTCGTTGCTTCCACACCGAAGCAGCGGAGGATTGAAATGGATCAGTTATTCGTCATCATCCCGTTGGCCGTCTTGGCCCTCATCGTTCTCATCGTGCTTCTCAGCAGCTTCTTCACCGTCAATACGGCTGAAGTGGCTGTCCTCACCCGCTTCGGCAAGTTTCTTCGCGTAGCCGACCCTGGATTGAACTGGAAGCGTCCCTTCTTCGATTCCGTGGCGGGAGTGGTAAGTCTGCGCGTAAATCAGATAACTCTCACCATGGAAACCAAGACCAAAGACAATGTGTTTGTAACTATCCCTATCTCGGTGCAGAACCGCGTCCGTCCAGAGAAGGTTTACGACGCCTACTATAAGTTGTCCGACCCAACCGCGCAGATCAAGAGTTATGTGGAGCAGGTGATTCTGGGCCATGTGCCCGGCATGACGCTGGATGAAGTATTTGCCTCGCAATCCTCCATCGCCGCCGCCGTCAAGCAGGAACTGGACACCGACATGGCCACCTTCGGCTTTGAAATTGTGAACGTGCTGGTTACCGATATCGTTCCCGATGAAAAAGTAAAGTCGGCCATGAACGATATCAACGCCGCACAGCGCGAGCAGGTCGCCGCCAATGCCCGCGGCGAAGCGGAGAAAATCCTCGTAGTGAAAAAGGCCGAAGCCGAAGCGGAGAGCAAAGCCCTGCAAGGCCAGGGTATCGCGAACCAGCGCAAAGCCATCATCGAGGGCCTGCAGACTTCAGTCGAGCAGTTCCAAAAGGCCGTAGAAGGCGCTTCGTCCAAAGAGGTAATGCAGTTGGTGCTGGTCACGCAATACTTCGACACGCTCAAGTCCATTGGCGAAAACGACAAGACCAGCACGCTGTTCCTGTCGCACTCGCCCGCAGCTGTCAAGGAAGTCTCCGACCAGATTCTGCAAGCCATGCTGGTAGCCGACCGCGCCAGCGCCTGAGGACTATTACAAAGCGGCAGATCAAAGATCACCGATGGAGCAGGGGCGTGACGGAGGGAGCAGGGGCGTGACGGAGGGAGCAGGGGCGTGA
>CAYWMR010000360.1:0-5509 GCA_964458965.1 uncultured Occallatibacter sp.
GTAGTCGCGGCCGCCGACCATGGCGAGGATGTCGCCATTGGTGTTGTCGATGGCCATTAGAGCGCCTTGCGCGCCGGAATCCTGCTGGAGGGTGGCGCGGTGGGCTTCGCCTTCGAGGGCGTCGGAGAGCTGGACGTAGATGAGGTCGCCGGGCTTGACGAGGGCGTCGCCATAGCGCTGGCCGGTCCATTTCCAGTCTTCTGGAATGAGGACGATGTCGGAGTTTGGCTGGCCTGGGGGACCGATTCGGGCGTGGATTTCGAGTGGCAGGACGCGGGTCACAACGGCGTGGACGTATTCGCCGGGGTGGGTGATGACGGCCCAGTCGGGATGGCGATAGGCCTCGATGGTGACGCCGCCGTAGAGGACATTTTCGAGCTTGTTCTTCCAGCCGTGACGGCGCTCGTAGGCAGCCAGGCCATCGGCAACAGCGTGGTTGGCTGTCTTCTGGAGGTCGAGGTCGAGGGTGGTTTCAACCTTGAGGCCGGCCTCGTGGACCTGCTCGGCGCCGAAACGTTTTTCCAGCTCGCGGCGGACTTCTTCCTGAAACCAGGGGGCGACGGACATTTCCGGCTGGGCGGTGTGGAGGCCGAGGGGGGCAAGGCGCGCCTGCTCGGCCTGGACGTGGGTGATGACTCCGTCGGACTCCATTTCAGAGAGGACGAGGTTGCGGCGACGTAGGGCCTTGTCAGGATAAAAGAGCGGGGAAAAGGCGGCAGGGCCTTTGGGCAGGCCGGCGAGGAGAGCGGCTTCGGTGAGGGTGAGGTCTTTGGCGTGCTTGGAGAAGAAATACTGCGAGGCGGCCTCAAAGCCATATTGGCCGTGGCCGAGGTAGATCTGGTTTCCGTAGAGGGTGAAGATTTGCTTTTTGGTGAAGGCGCGCTCGATTTGGATGGCGAGATAGGCTTGCTGGATTTTGCGGGCGGCGGTTCGCTCGGAGGAGAGGAAGAGGATTTTGGACAACTGCATGGTGAGGGTGGAAGCGCCCTGGGTGCGGCCGTGGGAGCGGATGTCGTGCCATGCGGAGCCGATGACGCGGAAGACGTTGATGCCCCAGTGGGACTCGAAGGACTTGTCTTCAATGGAGATGACGGCCTGGCGGAGGATGGGGGCGAAGTCGTCGTAGGCGACAATGTCGCGGTGTTCGAGGGCGAAGGAGCCGATTTTCTGGCCTTTGCGGTCGTAGAGGTCGGTGGTGGTTGAGGGGCGGTAGCGTTCGAGGTCGTTGATCTGGGGCAGATCGACGGAGTAGACGAGGGTGAGGCCGGCGAGGGAGCCGGTAACGACGGCGAGAAAGAGCAGCACGGCGAGGGCCGAGCGGCCGGCGAGCTTGCGTCGGCGGTGCGCAGGAATGGGTAGGGCCTGTCGGCGGGGCCGGGGCAGGTCCAGCGGTTCGGAAGGCTGTGGTGTGGGGGCAGCCAAGCGATTCAGCCTCGTGGGCATGTCTGGTGGGAGAGATGCCTCAGATTCAGGCTAGCATTTTCGTGTTGCAAACGGATGTGTTGGCGCGCAGGGGTGAACCATGGGGGGCAAGAGTGGGGGGCCGGATTGCAGGTTACAGATTGCAGATTGCAGATTACGGATTGCAGATTAAAGGTTACAGGTTACAGATTACAGATGGCAGTTAAGAGGCTGGCGGTAGACTGCGCGCCAAATTCAATACGGGGCTTTGCGGGCCTTATGAATGCTTCTTGCGAGCTGGACGGGCGATTCTTGTTCTCCAAAGTGAGCCGGCGATCTGAAGCACATCGAGGAAGGCAAGTCCCCCCAAGATGGCGGGCGCCACCGTAACGAGCATCGCAACGATGGCTGCGACGAGCAGGAGGAGACTGTGGAGCTTAAAGCTCATGTATGCGAATGCTGGGACGGCCAGGAAAGGGATTGAGAACATGGCTCCGAGACGAAACGCGACCATGTAACTTTGCTTCTCTCCCCGGCCCATTTCGTCCCATTCAAGCGCGCCAGAGCGATAGGTTTCGCCACAGACACAGCGAAACCTTGATGGTCCGATGGGGATGGTCACGTGGGCTCGGCCCCTATGGAGGTGGGATGTTATATCTCTTTGGCACTTGTCGCAGAGATACGTGTCGGCACGTTCTGGAAAGCCACTTGCGGGACGGCTGCCAGCAGAGTTCGTGTTGAGGCCGAGTAGTTGCACGCGGGACTGTCCTTCTATCAGGCAGCCTAGCACGTCTAGTCAAGAGCAGATCCTTCGAATCCCCGCCCCCAAATTGAAAAGCGTTTGGGGGCGGGGATTCGAAGCATGACAGGCTCTGTTTTGTGATGAACTTTGGACTCAGGACACTAGCTGGTCTTGGCTTTCAGGATGTCGAGGGCTTTGGTTAGGGGTTCGTCGCCTTTGTTGGGGGCGGCGGTGTTGTCTTCGTCTTCCTCTTCGAGGGGCTGGCCGACCTGAACGGAGGGGGTGACGGCTTCGTCCTGAATCTTTTTGCCGTCGGGGGCCTCGTACTTGGCCACGGTGAGCAGCAGCGCCGCGCCATCGGGGAGCTCGATGGTCTTCTGGACGGAGCCTTCGCCGAAGGTGCGCTCGCCGACGAGGTCGCCGCGTTTGGCGTCGAGAATGTCGGCGGCGGTGAGCTCAGCCGCGGCGCAGGTGCCGCGATTGATGAGCACAACCAGGGGAGCGTCGGAGACGAACTTTGCCGGATCGGCGCTGAAGGTCTGGGTGGGGAACTTCTGGCCTTGGAGGGTGGCCAGGGTTCCCTGCTTGATGAAGAGGTTGGCCAGGCGGAGTCCCTGCTGGGCGTCGTCGCCGTAGGAATCGCGAAGGTCGAGGAGGATCTTGCGGTTCTTTCCGCCGGATTTGAGCTGGGCGGCGACCTGGTCGACGCGAGCGGCGGAGAGCAGGCCAGGCTTGAGGTAGAGGATGGTGGAGTTTTCGTACTGCTGCTCCGCCATGGGCGCGGGGGCGGTGATGGTGCGGGCGAGGGCGATTTTGTCTGGGTCGGCCTTGTGGGGGCGCACGACGGAGAGATTGACGGTGGAACCCGGCTTGCCTTCAAGCATGAGCCGGATGACGGCCAGGGACAGCTCGCGGGTGGACTGGTCGCCAATGGACTCGATGACATCGCCGTCTGAAAGATGCTCGTGGTCGGCGGGCGAACCGGGCACCACGTTGACTATGGTGGCGTAGCCGAACCGCTTGGAAACGTTGAGGCCGACCTGTGCGACGCCGGTGGTGGGACGGTCCTTGTAAATCTTATATTCCGTGGGAGTGAGGTAGCTTGAATCGGCATCGAGGGACTCGAGCAGCCCGTGGAGCGCGCCGGTGGTGACGTCGTTGATGCTGGGATCGGTGACGTAGTCGGTCTGAACTTTCTTGAGGACTTCGGCGTAGACGTGCATCTGGCGATAGGCGCCATCCTGCTGGCTGCCGGCATGGACGCCGAAGAGGCCGAACTCGCCGAGGACAAAGCCGAAACCGAGGGCGGCAAATACCGCTACGGAGAGAACGAAGACGAACCGCTGGAAGAATCGAGACACAAACACCGCCGGGATTGGCCCTGAGGGGAAAAGGCCGCTCACTGTATAGACGTAATGGTAGCAGAACAGTGAACAAGTGAAGGAGTGAAGGAGTGAACGAGTGAATGAGCGAAGAAGTGTCCGGCGGGCTGCGGGGGTATACTCCCGGCATGATTCCTGTTGGGTCGCATCCGGGTTGGCATCCGGTGTTTGAGACGCTGGCTTACGCGGCTGGGTATGCTGTGTTTCGGCGTGCGCGGGCGCTTCAGGGGGATGTGGTGAGCGAGCCGCAGCGCTGGACGGTGCTGGCCGCGGCGGCTGTGGGAGCGCTGATGGGCAGCCGGCTGCTGGGGTTGGGCGAGCAGTGGCCTATGGTGGAGGCGGCCTGGCGGCAGGGACGGATGTTGGCGCTGCTGTTTTCGCCCGGCGGCAAGACGATTGTGGGCGGGTTGCTGGGCGGTTGGCTGGGCGTGGAAGTGGTGAAGCGGGTTAGCGGGATTAAGCGGCGGACGGGCGACTTGTTTGCGCTGCCGCTGTGCGTGGGAATTGCGGTGGGGCGGGTGGGGTGCCTGGTAGCGGGCCTCGCGGACGATACCTACGGAAAGGCGACCGGGCTGCCGTGGGCTGTGGATTTGGGAGATGGGGTTGGGCGGCATCCGGTGCAGGTGTACGAGATTCTGTTTCTGATTGTGCTGGGGGTGGTTGTAAGTCGCAAGGCCGAGTTGCCGGAGGGAGCGCGGTTCAGGATTTTTCTGGGGAGTTATCTGGGGTGGAGGGTAGTTATCGATTTTCTCAAGCCGCAGCCGCTGATTGAAGGGTTGAATCTGATTCAGTGGAGCTGTTTGGCGGGGATTGTTTTGCTGGTTGTGGATGCGGTTGTGGCTAGGAGGGGTGTTAGTGAGACTCTTCGGGCGTGAGGTTTCGGCGTTTCCCAAGGTGCTGCTGATTTTGGCTGCGGTGCTGCTGGTGTCTTCCGGCCTTTGCGGGGTGCAATGGGCTGTTGCGATAGACAGCCGGAATCAGATGGCGACGCCCGTGCTGATCGCGCTGGGAGTGGCAGAGCTTGCCGCAATGGCGTTGTCGGCAGGCGGCATTGTCGTGGTGCTGGTGGTGTGGGGCGCGCTGGCTCTCTACCGGCTTGGAAAGAAACAGACAGACGAGGAGAAGTAAGAGAACGCATGAAAGACCGGCTTGTTGATCGAATACCGTTTGCAAAGATCGTTATCGTGCTGGCTGTTGCCTTTGGAATAGGGCTGGGGCTGTGCGGGGTGGACATTGCATTCCTGGATAGGCTTCGCGGCCGTGGGAATGAGTTTGGCCCCAATACATTTGTTGGCGGGATCGGGTTTATTGCTATGGTGCTTTCTGCATTGGGCTTTGTCCTCACTTGTGTTGTGTGGGCGGTGGTGGGTGTGGTGGGCGCATTCGGAGATCGGGATTCGGAGACGCAGCGGTTGTTTGAGGACAAGGACGATGAGGACAAGTTGAGTTAGCGGCTGCTTCTTGATCGGACGGAGGGCAAATGCAAAATCAGCCGCAGGTCCTTCGACTGCGCTGCGCTCCGCTCAGGATGACAGGCTTAAATGCAGGATTGATCTGTGAGTCTAGCGGTTGTTTGAAGACAAGGATGATGAGGACAAGTTGGGTTAGAGCATGTTTCAGAAATGGCCGTGGCAGTTCAGAGGACATCCCGCAGGGGTTAGGACCCCTTCTCATTCTGGCAGTTTTCGGCACGACTAAAGTCGTTTCCTAACACAAAGCCTTCGTGTATTGCACCGGAGGCGAGTTTTCGGCAACCTGTAGATTTGTGTCCTGATACAAAGCATGGTCTTGAAACGCACTGTAGTTTGCGCGCGATGGAAAGACGGAAGCGATGAGGCAGCGATTTGCTCGGGATGGAAAGAAGGAAGCCATGAAGCAAGGGAGCTGGTGGGGGCGGAAGAGCGGCGCTGGGAAGACAATGCTGGTGTTGTTGGCGCTGCTGTTTTGCGAGATTGCGCTTTGCTTGGCAACGCCGGTGCTGGCG
>CAYWMR010000361.1:0-5481 GCA_964458965.1 uncultured Occallatibacter sp.
GCACGTGCACCATGATCCCGGATTCTTTACCCATCCGTTCTATGATCCGGCCACTTTTCATGCTTCCACGATCTTCGCCGGCACCTCAGTGGCTGTGCTGACCTACATTGGCTTCGACGCCATCTCAACTTTCTCCGAAGAGGTTCGGAATCCGCGGCGCAACATTTTGCTTGCCACGGTACTGGTTTGCCTGATTACCGGCCTGCTCTCCGGCTTGGAGGTTTATGCGGCGCAGCTCATCTGGGGCTCGAAGCCCTTTGCGAGCGACAGCGTGGAGTCGGCCTTTGCCCTGGTCAGTGGCAAGGCCGGCGGCATGGTGCTCTTCCAGGTCGTTAACTTTACCCTGCTCATTGCCAACCTGGGCTCCGGGATGGGCTCCCAAATGGCGGCCGGGCGCCTGCTCTACGGCATGGGTCGGGGCAACGCGCTACCTAAAGCGTTTTTCGGCGCCATCGAACCGAAACGCCGCATTCCCCGCAACAACATTGTGGCCGTAGGAGCGTTTTCACTCGTTGGAGCCGGCTTACTCGAGTTCTTTGCCGACCGCCTGGGTGGAGGCGCCTACGAGATCGGCGCGCAGTGTCTGAATTTCGGCGCTTTTATTGCTTTCATGGGAGTGAATGCCGCAGCCTTCGTCCACCACTTGCGGCACGAGAAAGGCCAGTATTTGAGCGGACTTCTGTCGCCTGCGCTCGGCTTCCTCATCTGCGCCTTCATCTGGGTCAATCTCAGCAGCAAGGCGCTGGTGCTGGGCTCGGTGTGGATGGTGGCCGGCATTGCCTACGGAGCCTACCGCACCCGCGGATTCCGCTCCGAACTTGTCACCTTCGAGGTTCCTCCGGATGAGGTCTAGAGGACGGCCGTCGGGCTATTCAGTCGGATTCGCCAGCCTCATCCTTTTGCTCGCGGCCTTCGTCGTTCCGGCGTCCGCTCAGCTGGAAGCACCCGTTCGCGCTCCGCTTCCCATGACCCACCCTCTCGTTGACAAGAACTTCTATCTTTGCTCGCTGATCGAACAGTCACAAGCGTTTCGCAGAGCGGTCGACGGCAACGAAACTCTGATTCGTCTCAAGCTGGAACGAAGAGCCGCGCTGCGTGAAGCCATCGCCGGCGACGATCGCGAAGCGACCGTTTACGCCTCCCCTTTTCTTTGGACCTCGCAACAAATCGCGCTCGTTGCCGACGTCCTGCGCGGTCTTTACCGCACCGATCCAACCGTGCGCGAGGCAACCGACAATCCACTGCGCTCGAGCGGTGCCGGTCCCGCGACAGCCGCCGGTGGCGACCTTCTGGCTGAGACATGGACGCTTGAAGCCTTGGGTATGAACCGGATCGTCGCCGCGTATGGCGAAGGCAAGACGTTCGACAACTCCGACATCGACGGCCTCGCGTACGACGCCAACTCCGAGGACTACCGTGAGTTTCTGCACCAGTTGGCGCGGAATGCCGCCGCGGATGAAGCGGACGATGCTCCGTTTTTCGCCTCGGCGATCGAGTTCTCGATAGGACTACTCGAAGCCAATCAGAGAGACGAAGCAGGTCGATTTGAGCCGCTTGAAGCCGGCGAGAATGCCGCGCCGCTGGCCCTATTGAAATCGATTGATTGGTCGCGCTACAGTTATGCCGCGATTCTGGTGCCGGGCATGGGGCCGGAGTTGCCGGGAGTGCCGCTATCGCCCATGGGAAGACTCCGCGTGGCCGCTGCCGCCAATCTATACAAAGCCGGCCGCGCGCCGTTTCTGTTGC
The DNA here is from genome assembly GCA_964458965.1 of uncultured Occallatibacter sp. Lineage (GTDB taxonomy): Bacteria > Acidobacteriota > Terriglobia > Terriglobales > Acidobacteriaceae > Telmatobacter. The sequence goes on from CAYWMR010000361.1 coordinate 1,747, forward strand.
TCAGCGGAGGCTATGTGCATCCGCGCCAGACTCCCTACAACGAAGCCATCGAGATGAAGAAAGCGCTCATGCGCGACTTCCAGATTCCCGAGCAGGCGATCCTCATCGATCCTCATGCCCGGCACACCACCACCAACCTGCGCAACGCCGCGCGCATCCTGTTTCGCGACGGCCTGCCGGTCGACAAGCCCGTTTGGATCGTCAGCGACATCTACCAGAGCCGCTATATCGAAAGCCAGGCGTTTGCAGATCGGTGCAGCCGCGAACTTGGCTATCGGCCTTTCCGCAAACTTACCAGGCTCTCGCCTAACGACCTGGAATGGCTGCCCGACTACCGGGCCTCGCTCGTCCAGGATCCCCGCGATCCGCTCGACCCATAACCCGGCACCGCGACCCACGCGTCCTCGCTGTTTGCATCTGATCCAGCTACCATGACATCTGCCATCCACTTGATTTAAAAGAAGATCGCTGTCTTTTATGGGCGCAGCTCGGGAATATTAAAATTCGTCGCCCTTCCGAAATCCCCCTTGACATCGCCCTTTTATATCATTTACTAGTCAATTACACCGTTTTAATAAATCGATACCCGGGCACCTCCAGGAGGCCTTGGCCGGGTTCTTAACCGCTCATCTTCTCCTTTGTGGATGTTTTTTGTCTCCCCCCTTTGGGAGCAGCAGGGTCCAAAGCAGCACTACGGCAGTTGTGGTCACCGACCCGAACGGTTCACTGATTCCAGATGCGCAAGTTGCTGCGGCCGCGCAAGGCATTCAGCCGTTCCAGCCGAAGTGCCGCTCCTTGAACAGGGTTAGAAAAATACTGGGTCTTTTCGCCGTGTAGATCGAGAGAGAAGCGCGGCGTTCATGGTGAATTTAACTGCATTTGTCAGGAGGCTAGGATGCTAAGGGAATTTCGTTCGCGCGCCGGATTCGGGCATTGTCAAATCCGCCCCACATTGATCGCCATCATCGTTTTTTATTCGATGTTCTTCCCCGCGGCAACTCGGCTTCGCGCACAGGTCGAGTACGGTGTAAACGGTACGGTAACCGACGCGAGCGGGGCTGTGATTCCGGGAGCGCAGATCGGGTTGCGTGACGAGGCGACCGGGGTTGTGACAAATGCTGTCTCTTCGCCGGTGGGTGCATTTACGATCGTGCTCTCCAACCCCGGCGCTTACTCGGTCACGATAAGCGCTCCGGGCTTCAAGCAGTTTGTCGAAGAGAATGTTGTCGTGGATGTCGGCAATTTTTCCACGGTCTCTGCCAAACTGACGCCTGGAGCAGCCAATGAAACGGTGCAGGTATCTGCGCAGGGAATTGCACTGAACACAGCCGATCCCGGGATCGGAACCACCATTGAGCCGGAACTGGTCAGTGCCGCGCCTATTGAGGTCAATGGGGGACCTCGGTCGATCGACGCGTTCGTTCTGCAGACCCCCGGCACCGGCGCGCCCCCCTCCGCCGCGGGCACCGGAATTGAAGGCAGCGCCCTCAACATCAACGGCGGCATCACTGCGGAAAGCAACTATTACTACAACGGCATTCCCATCACGGAGCCGTTTACGGCAAACGTCTCGGAGAGCGGCAACGCCTATCCGCCGTATGAGATGGTGAGCGAAGCCCACGTGGCCAGCGCGACGTTTTCGGCGCAGTATGGCCTTGCGGCAGGGGTAGTCACCTACAAGATGGCCGGCGGCACCAACACCTATCACGGCGACGCTTTCTTTATCAACCGCAACAATTTCTTTGACTCGGTGGGTTTCTTCAACGGTCCGGCCTGGGGCGGATCGAACAAGGCGCCCACCAATCACCAGACCGACTACGGCTTCACCTTAGGCGGGCCTGCGTCGATTCCCCATCTCTATAACGGCAAAGACCGCACGTTCTTCCTTTTCACCCTTGATTGGTATGGCCAGCACGAAGCGCAGACCGGTTACAACACATTGCCCACCGCGGCGGAATTGAATGGCGATTTCAGTAGTTTCCTGGACGCCAATGGCAACGTGCTTAAAATCTTCGATCCCCTTACCGGCCAGCAGTTCCAGTGCAACGGAACTCTCAATGCGATCTGTCCCAGCCGCTTCAGCGCGGTTTCAAAATCTCTCCTTCCGCTGCTTCAGCCGAATTCGCCTCTACGGACCGGCACCGGAACCTACGACGGCGAACAAAACAACGAGGCTCCCTACGTGAAGTCCACGACCAATTACAACCATAATTGGGGATTCACGATCGACCACAACCTAACCGCTTCGCAGAATATCCATTTTTCTCTCTGGAACCAGGACGTAAATAGTCCCTCGCCGGGGAATAACCTGTTCCCGAACAGCAATGAGCTCTCCAGCGCCACCGAGAATCAAACTTCGGGCAGGGGCTATCTGCTCAATTACACCAAGATGGTGTCCTCGAACCTGGTGGTGACGGCCGGCGTGAACAAGACGGACATCGATTACAACAACCATGTAGTGAACGGGAGCGCGAGTTTCCCTCCTATCACGAATGCCGTCAGCTTCCCCGAAATCAACTTCGATGGCACGTTCCCCATTACGAACTGGGGCAGCCATAGCAACAAGAATGCCACGCGCCGCTACGATAACGCCGTGGTCAACAACTGGCTTTGGACCAAGGGAAAACACACCTTGAATATCGGCGGCGAATTCCGCCGTACCCTAGAAGACAGCATCATTTGCAGGCATTGCGGCGGAGATTTCAATTTCAGCCACCTGCAAACCGCCGATCCGAGCAATCCTGCTTCCAACGCGACCGGCAACTCCTTTGCCAGTTTCCTGCTGGGCGAAGTGGCCTCGGCGGATCGCAGTTGGGCTCTGCCGGCCGATTTGCGCAATATCGCCGTGTCCACCTACATCCAGGACGACTACAAATTCAGCCCGCGCCTGACCATCAATGCGGGTCTGCGCTGGGACATTCCGGTTCCTTTCACCGAGACCGAAAACAACATCACCTTCGCCGACTTCAATATGCCGAATACCGGGGCCGACGGCCTGCTCGGAGCGCTCACCAAACTCGGCTCCTGCGCGGTGGGATGCTCTGGGGTCAATCGCGCGGCCATTCACTGGAAAGATTTCGGACCCCGCTTCGGATTCTCTTACCAGGTGAACAACAAGACCGTGATCCAGGGCGGCTATTACATGGCCTTTATGGGAGGCGGCGCCTACGCCTTCGGCCTGGCTCGCGTGGCGCAGGATTATACCAACGTGCTGGCCGGCACCTATAATTCGCCATCCAACGCACAAAGTACGACTCCAGGCTTTGGAAGCTGGGACACGAACCAGATCGACAACCCGCAGCTGATGCCCTTTTCCACGACTCTGGCCAATGGCCAGCAGGTGGAACAGATGGATCCCAAGACCGCGGGCATCTCACCCTATACGCAGGCCTGGAGCTTCGATATCCAGCGCGAACTGCCCGACAACATGTTCCTCATGTTGGCCTTCATCGGTAATCGCGACATCCATCTGCCCTCTTCGCTCAACCAGCCCAACGAGCTTGACCCCAAATACCTGGCATTGGGCAACGTGCTGACGGATACGGTGAATCAAATCAACCCCGGTGATCCCAATTATGATCCGGCGGCTGTTGCGGCCGGCATCAAGATTCCCTACACCAATTTCGTCAAAGATTTCGGCGGCGACCCGACGCAGATTCCGATCATTCAGGCCATGCTCCCCTATCCGCAGTTCGGCGGCACCGACAACCACTTCGATCAGGCCGGAACCAGCTT
>CAYWMR010000362.1:0-5424 GCA_964458965.1 uncultured Occallatibacter sp.
GTTCCTTATCTGCTGGTGCTTATGCTCGTCTCCTCGGTGGTGCTCTCTGCCGGTTCTCCCGCCTATGCGCTACTCGCCGTTATGCAGATTCTGGGGTGGACCGGGGCTATCGCCGGCTTAAGCAATAGGTTGCCGGTTATGCATCGTATCGCGGCTCCAGCCAGTGCGCTGCTGCTGCTCAATGCAGCCGCCGTCGCCGGGCTGTATAAGTTTCTTATGACGCGCGGCCCACTCTGGAAGATCTGGAATTCGACCGAAACGGCGGCGCCAGATTGTGATGCGGAATCGGAGGATTCAACGCCTCCCGCGCCCGCCCCAGTTGCTCCTGGAGTGGACATAGGCAGGGAACTTTGCAATGATTCAAAACGTTGAGAGGTACGCAAAATCATGATGTCCTATTTGCGGGTCGTGTCAATTTCGTTTTTGGGAATCGTTGTCATGGTGACCGGCTTTGCGCTCGTCACCCACATCGTCAAGGCGGCAAAGACCGAGCACATCGCCGCTCCTGCTCCATTATTTCCCCCCGGCTCCGTCTGGACCCAGGACATCAGTCATGCCCCCGTCGACCCGCAATCGGCCACCATGATCAACTGGCTGGATTCCGCGGGCGGATGGGGATTTGGAAGGATGCAGATCGACTTCGCCATGCGAGTGCTGTATGCCAACGCCAATACGCCTTATGTACCCTTTCGCAAGGCCGATGGCTTTATGGCTGCGGACTCGGATTCTGTTACGGAAGTCCCGCTCCCTGTCGGAGGTGGCTTTGAAGGGCACCAGGGCTATGAGTGCCCGGATCATGGCGACTGCCACCTGATCGTCGTCGATCGTGCCCACGGCAAACTCTATGAGACCTGGTTATCCAACTTTGCTGACAATGCTGTTAACGCTCCGTTTATCGCGGTATGGGACTTGAACCGTGTTTATCCGCCGTCGGGGCGTGGAGAGCAGTGCACCAGTGCAGACGCCGCCGGCTTCCCAATTGCGCCCTTGGAATTCAATGCCGACGAGATTGCTTCAGGAAGCATTAATCATGCCATCCGATTCACTCTTCCCAATCAGCGCATGCGCGCGCACGTCTATGTGCATCCCGCCACGCATGCCAGCAACCCCACTGGTCCCCCAAACGCGCCTCCCTTCGGCGCGCACTTTCGTTTGAAGGCTTCCTTCGACGTCTCGCAATTGTCGCCAGAAGCACAAGTCGTTGCACGAGCCTTGCAAAAATACGGCATGTTCCTGTCCGACGTTGGCAATATTGCCTTGACAGCTGAGAGCGACATGGACACAAAAACAAAATACGCTGACATCGATTTCGACTCCCACTCTCTAAAGGCGCTTAAGGTAACTGACTTTGAAATCCTCGATATGGGAACTCCGATTCATTTGACGTATGAATGCAAGCGTAACCCGTGACAGGCTGTAAGGTTTCCATGACGCAACCCTGGCGCATTGATGGCTTGAGCTATGATTGTGCCATTCTGTGGTAAACCATACTCAGTGCGGTATGCAGGGTTCTTTTCATAAGCTAGATTGTTAAAGGAAGAACGGAATGAATGCTCCTGACAAAAACCTGCCCTTGCTTTCGATTGTTGTACCTGCGTACAACGAAGAAGCCACACTCTCTGAGATCGTGGCGCGTCTGCTGGCGGTTCCCGAAGCCGGGGAAATCGTCCTCGTCAACGATTGCTCCACCGACGGGACACCGGCGATTGCCGACCGGTTGGCTGCGGAGAACCCCAGGATCAAAGTTGCCCACCATCCGGTGAACCGGGGCAAGACCGAAGCGCTGAAGACGGGATTCGCGCTAACGACGGGCCAGATCGTCATCGTACAGGATGCCGATCTGGAATACGACCCCGCGGAGATCGCCGACGTGATTGCGCCCATTGTAGAAGGCCACGCGGATGTGGTTTACGGCTCGCGATTCCTGGTGCGCAAGGCATCGCGTGTGCTGTATTTCTATCACTACATCGCCAACAAAGGACTCACGTTTCTTTCCAATCTGTGTACGAACGTCAATATGACCGATGTCGAAACCTGCTACAAAGCCTTCCGCGGCGAGATTATCCGCAACATGAAGATTACCAGCAGCGGATTCGGATTCGAAATAGAAGTTACAGCGAAAGTGGCAAAACTCGGCGTCTCGATCTACGAGGTGCCGATTTCCTATCATGGGCGCACTTACGAGCAAGGCAAGAAGATCGGTATGAAGGACGGCATCGCCGCCCTCTGGTATATCGTCCGGTTCAACTTCTTTTGCAGCCTGAAGGATTCTTTCCGCGCTCTTCCGGAGGCTGGCAGCGCGCAGCGTGCCGCCAGGGAGAAGGGGCGCTAGCATGAGCGATGGGAATGAAGCTCCGCCTGAGAGCGACACCAGGAACGGCAGTTTGCCGCGGTGGCGTTCTCGAGCCCTGCCTGCGCTGATCGTGGTCGGGTTCGCACTTCGTATTGCAGCATCGATTCACGCAGGATTGGCCGCGCCGCCCGAGCCCGGCTCCGATGGAAGCGAATACGATTCGTATGCCTGGAATCTCGCCCAGGGTAGGGGATTCAGCGGAATCAGCCCCGACGTGAAGACGCCCGACGGGCAACTTCTGGAGCATCCCACTGCTTATCGTGCTCCTGCAACATCGGTGTTCTGGGCGGGCCTGTACCGGTGCTTTGGACATCGATACAGTGTTCTACGCATTTCCGAGTGTGTTCTGGGCGCGTTGACTATCTCGCTTATCTACGGAATCGGGCGCAGGTGCTTTGGCAATACCGTCGCGCTTTTTGCGGCCGCAATCTACGCAGCCTGGCCTGCAGCGCTGAAGTATTCAAGTAATTTGGCATCCGAGCCACTGTATACATTCTTATTCTGCTGCTTCATCCTGCTCGCTCTAGAATTTGCTCATCGACCGAGTTGGCCCCGCTCTGTTATGGTGGGCGCCCTTCTCGGTCTTGCCATGCTGACCAGAGGCAACGCGATACTCATGGTCGGGCTTACGGTCCCGTGGGCGCTCTGGCAATTTCGCAGGGCTCCGCGACTGATCGTCCGCGGCTTAACCATTTCATTTGTAGCTTTGGTCATGCTTGTGCCATGGACGATTCGTAACTACGAGGTGTTCCACGCATTCATTCCGTTTGAGACGGGTGGTGGAGATGTTTTGCTCGGCAGTTATAACCGAGTCATAGCAACCGATCCAAATTACTACGGCTATTGGATATATCCCACCACCGATCTCCCCGAATACCGGGACCAGATCACGACTCCAAACAACGAGTTAATCCGCGATCATGTCGAAACCAAGCTCGCCCTTCAATGGGCTCGCAGCCATCCCGACACATGGTGGTATCTCGCCGAATCGCGGTTTCGCCGATCATTGACCCCATTCTTGCAACAGAAGGACCCCATGGTTTACCGAGTGGGCATGTTGATATCGTGGGGGCCCATTCTACTTCTCTTCGCCGTTGGCTTTTTTCCAACCGCAATGTATTTCCTAAGGACGAACAATCCGGGCTGGATACTCCACCTGGGAGTGTTCCATTTTCTCTTGACCGCGCTGATTTTCTGGGGAGCATCGCGATTCCGTTTTCCGGTTGAAGGCTTGTGCATCATCCTGGCCAGCGCGAGTCTTATAGCACTTTGGCGTTCACGATCCATCTCTCAAAGAGCGCTTGCCGGTCTGAGCGGCTGAGGAGGGACGGATGACCGAATTACACAACTCCTCAACAACTGCTTCGGTCGTGACCGATCGCAGTTGCCGGTCTGCAGACCGTAACGAAACAGCCTCGAGCAATTGGCTCTTGGCTCTCGCGGTGCTCAAGGATCGAACGGCCGCATGGCGAGCGTAATGTTCCGCTAACCGGCCTCGAGTGTTAATGCGAAGTTGAAGTACTGAGGCTATTGGGCACGATGCGAATCGTACAGTTTGTCAACAATCTCGATATGGGTGGACTGGAACGGCTGGCCGTCGATCTTGCGCGCTGCCAGCTTGCAGAGGGCCATTGGGCGGCGATCTATTGCCTTACCCACCCCGGCCGGCTTGCGGCAGAGGCAGCCGGAATGGGTATATCCGTGCATTCGTTTCAAAAGCCGCCCGGGCCGAACCTGAGCACCATTTTCGATATCGCTAAACAGTTACGGCGCGACCGGCCAGACGTTCTGCATGCGCATAACCACCTGGTCCACCACTACGGAGTTGCCGCCGCGCTGCTCGCCCGCGTTCCCGTGGTTGTCAATACCCGTCATCGTGCCGAACGCCGTCTCGTGAACGGCCCTCAATCATCGCAAATCACCACGGAATCCCCCGACAGGAAATCGGATTTGATCTTTCGTGCGACATTGCCGTGGGTAGGCAGCGTCGTCTTTATTTCCGATGCCACACGCCAGTTCTTTGTCCGTTACCGGGGAATTCCGGCCCGCAAGGCGCAGGTGATCCTGAACGGCGCAAATCTGGCCAAGTTCTTCAATGCGCCCGCGCATCCAGGGTCCGCTCCTCCACGCATACGGTTTGGAATCGCGGCTCGCATGGTCCCGGAGAAGGATCATTTCACGTTGCTCCGCGCATTTTCGACCGTTGCCGCCGAGTTGCCAACCGCTGAGTTGCACGTTGCCGGCGACGGACCTTTGCGGGATCGTCTCACCAGCTTTGCGCGGGAACTGCATCTCACCGATCGGGTAACCTTTCTCGGCGCGCTCTCCGACTCGCCCCAATTCATGAGCCAATTGGATATCTTTGTTCTGAGTTCCCTGAACGAAGGATTGCCCCTCGTGATCCTGGAAGCCATGGCTGCGGGCCTTCCCATAGTAGCTACCCGTGCGGGCGGAGTGGAGGAAGCGGCCATCGATGGTCACAACGCTTTTCTGACAGAACCCGGCGATGCAAACAGTCTCGCCCAGGCGATGATTCGTATGGCCCGAGTGCCGGATTTGGCGCGAATAGGCGCCCTGGGCCGGCAGATCGTCCAGGAGAAGTTTCGCATTGAGCAAACCTGGGAAAACTACTATAAGCTGTTTCTCTCGCTCGGCGCGAAGCCGTAGGCGACTCGAGCCTATAAGGCAAAACACAACCCCGAATCAGTCCCAGTTCAGGTGGGGTACAGGCTAATCGAGAGCTTCATCCGTAAATCCGATACGCGCCTTCTCGATGCTTCCGAAATGCAGATCTCTAATTTGCGCGGCGACTTGCTCGCGGAGTGCTGCTGTAAAGTCTCATATAGGCCTCGGCCATAGCAAGTAAAGTAAAACGCGAGTGGAACGCGGCTTCTGCGCGCTTCGAGAATTCTTCCCTCTCTTGATCGTTGCTCTCCAGCCGCAGAATGGCCGCAGCCATCTCGAAGGGGTTTTGTGCAGATACCGTCAACCCGGCGTTCGCTAGCCGCACCACCTCCGCCATTCCTCCCACGTCTGTAACAATTGCCGGGAGTCCGAGTGAAAAGGCTTGC
>CAYWMR010000363.1:0-5414 GCA_964458965.1 uncultured Occallatibacter sp.
GCCTGCGCCACTTCGCGCGACCTGACCGGACCAAGCACCTCCATGTCCTCCTTCAGCATCTCCACCGCCCGCGAACTCATGGACTTGAAAATCTGCGCGCGCAGCTCGTCGTTGGCCCCGCGCAGGGCCATCGCCAACTGCCGCTTGTCCACTCCAGACACAATTTCGCGGATGGTGGCCGGCGGAACCGTCACCAGGTCTTCAAACGTGAACATCAGGTTGCGTATGCTCAGCGCAAGTTCAGGCTGCCCGTCTTCAATCGTTTCAAGGATCTTCTTTGACTCCTCGGCATTGAGCCGGTTCAGCAGGTCGGCCACTGCCTTGAAACCGGAGTAGCTCTTGCGCGCCGTATCGCCCACATTCTCCAGGCGCCGGTGCAGGATGTGGGCTACCTTCTGCGCCATCTCCGGCGAGAACTGGCGCATCTCGGCCAGCCGCTGTATGGAGACCACCTTGTGATCTTCGCTCAAATTGTCCAGCACCATCGACGCGCGCCGCGGGTCGAGATGGGCCAGCACCAGCGCGATGGTCTGCGGATGCTCGGCATCAAGCAGCTTGCCCAGTTGCTGCGGGTCGGTACGCTGCAGTTTGGCAAGATTGCCCTGGGCGGCTTCCTGCGATTGGCGCACCTGGGCCAGCAGGTCATCGGCGCGCTCCTTGCCGAAGGTGTCGATCAGCAGGCGGCTGGCATAGTCCAGCCCACCCTGCACTACGAAGTTCTGCGTCTCCAGCAACTCCCAGAATTCTTCAATGATCTCGGCGGACAATTCCGACGTTATGCCGCGCAGATCGGCGAGCTCCTCGGTAATCCGCTGCACATCTGCCTCGGGCAGCGCGCGCAGTATCTCCTTGGCCGCCTCCTCGCCTACGGCGACCAGCAGCACTGCTGCTTTTCTAAGCCCGGAGAGTTGCGCCGACTGCCGCCGCACTGCTCCATTCCCATTTCCCTGCTCGGCCACGGCTGGGTTCCTTTCCCGTCCACGCCTCTGCTCTTGCTGTTCCCCGTGATCCTCAGTCGGAATGAATCCAGCTTTGCAACAACCGGGAACTCTGCGACGGCTCGCGCTTGAGATGCTGTGTAACCTGTTCGAAAATCTCTTGAGACCTGGCCCTCTCGGGGTCCGTAAGAGCCAAATCGGGTGGGTTCGCGGCGGGGAGTTTCACGGCCACACTTTCCGCCTCCAGTTCCTTACCCGGCTTCCCGTTCGCCATCCTGGCAACAGCCGGCGAACTGGCGTGGCGAAGAGCCGGACGTACCCCAAACGCCAGCACCACCAGCACTCCCCCCAGCAGGGCAACATACTTCACCAGCACCGGCGCGCTCTCCACCGTGGCCAACCCCTGGGCCAGCGGCGAAACTGGCTCGAGAGACTTGTTCTCATCGAAGGCCAGATCCTCCACAGTAAGCAAATCGCCGCGCGCCGTATTGAATCCCACCGACGCCTGCGCCAGCGCCGTCAAATTGCGCAGTTCGTCGGCGGAGCGAGGCTGCCAGGTGGCCGATTTCCCCTTGGAAGCGGCCTGTGCCATCCGGTCGTTCACCACGATGGCCGCCGTCATGCGGCTTACCCGGCCCGGGTTCTCCACTTGATGCCGCACCGTTTTTGAGGCTCCATACGTCCCGGATTCGGTCTTGGCGGTTTCCTCGCCCGAGGTCAGCTGAGGGTAGACAGGCAGGGCCTGCGTGTTGGGCGCATTCGAGGCCGTGCCTGGAACTCCCGCCGCCACCGGCTTGCCTCCTGTCGATTGCTCGGATCGCTGCATCGAAAGCGTCACCGTCTGGTCGGGATCGTAGGTTTCCACCGTCTCCTCGGTTGCCGCGGGATCGTAGTCCAGCGTCACCGAGGCGCGCACATTGCCCGGCCCGGTCACCGGTTCGAGGGTGGTGATCAGCTTCTCTTCCAGTGCTTCCTCGGCGCTCAGGCGGATCGCATCGGCTGTCTTCGGACCCAGTTGCTCGTGCCCCGCCGCATCCACCAGCACCACCCGATCGGGCGTAAGCCCGTCAACGGCGGAGGCCACCAGGTTGCGGATAGCCTCCGGTTCGCCGTCGGAAAGCGTACGGTGGCGCAGCTTGAGCACCACCGAAGCCTTTGCCGGGCGCTCGGATTCGCGGAACAGCGAGTCGTGAGGCAGAACCAGATGGACCCGCGCCGACTGAATGTCGCTCAATGTGCCTACGGTATGCTCAAGCTCGCCTTCCAGAGCCCGCTGGTAGTTCACCTGCTCGTCAAACTCCGATCCCACCCAGTTTGGCTTGTCGAATAACTCGAAGCCCAGCCGCCCGCTCTTCACTCCGCCCTTGGCGGCGGTCAATAGACGGGCCTTATCCAGCTGCGGCGCCGGTACCCGGATTCCCGAACCATTCTCCGTCGGCTCATAAGGGATCTGCGCCTGGGCCAGAAGCTGGCCCGTCGCTCGCGCGTCCTCCGGGTCGAGATCCGCGTATAAAATCCGCCAATCGGTCCGCAGCCCATACCACAGCAGACCGCCGGCCAATAGACCAAGAAGCACCCCCGCCGCCATGGCCCAACCCCGCTGCCTGGGCAGCATAGTCGCCCAGCGAACCCGAGCCAGGCCCCACAACGCGGCGGCGCGGTCCCCCAGGTCGGGTTGCCCGGGCCTGACAGGTGCGCTCTTCTCCAATTGTGTTCCGGTTGCCATGCCTTGTCTCTACCGCCGCTTTCCCGCTGCTTAAAACTGCATCCCGATTACCGATTGGTAGGCCTGCACGGCTTTGTTGCGCACCGCCAGCGTCAGTTCAAAGGCCATGCTTGCTTTCTGGGTGGCGATCATCGCCGTGTGCACGTCGACGCCGGAGCCGGTCATCAGCCCGGTGACGGCGGTGTGCGCCTGATCTTCCAGCTTGCTCACCTGGGCGATTGAATCCGTCAGCAGGTCGCCGAACGGCGTGGATGGAGCTGTCTGGCTCGCCGGCGAGCTTCCCGGCGAACCGCCAAGCCCGGTCGGTGCCTGAGAAATCCCTGCCGCGACCGTCATGGGGCTGATTCCGCTGATCATTTCTTCTACCTGCGCTTTCCGTTGCTGACTCCATCCAATGCATGGCCACCAACAGGCGGCGCTCAAGACTTGGCAATCTCCAGAGCCGAGGTGATCATGCCCTTCTCGGCTTGTACTGCGGAGCCATTCAGTCCATAAGCACGCGTTGCCCCCATCAGGTCCACCATCTCTGTGAGAGGATTAATGTCCGGATACGAGACATAGCCGTCAGGAGCGGCGTCGGGGTGTCCCGGATCGTATCGCTTCAACGGAGGGGAAGGATCCTCGACCACGCCCGCAATATGCACCCCCGGAGCCACCAGTCCAGAGCCCCCCGTATTCAATGCCTGTATCGAAAACGAGCCCGCTGCTCCCGCCTGAGAACTTCCCGATGCGCCGGCGAGAGAGTCTGCAAACTCCGGGTCGCCCGGGTTCGCCGCAAAAATCACTTGCTGCCGACGATAGGGTCCGCCAGAAGCGGTTCGCGTCGTCTCCGCGTTGGCCATATTGGCTGCAACCACCTCGGCCCTCATCCGCTCGGCCTGCATCGCCCCGCCCGAGGTCTCCATCATTCCAAACATGTTCATCGTGAAACTCCTTTAGCCAGTCCCTTAGTCCCTCAGTCCCTGGTCCCTTAGTCCCAAGCCTCATCGCCAGTTCGCATTACTTCCCGTCCGCGTGGATAGCGTCCATCACGGTCTGATTCTCGCTGCGCAGCAGCGTCACGCCCACCTTGAATCGGAGCTGCGCCTCGGCCAGGTTCAGGCTCTCGCGGTCAACGGTCACGTTGTTGCCGTCTGGACGCGAGATCAGCCCGTCGACCGGTTTGACCCTCACCTTCGCCGCCGCGCGCCCGGAATCCACGTCCGTCATGGCGCCTCGCATTTCGGCCTCAAAGTCCATCCCCATGGCCTTGTACCCGGGTGTGTCCAGGTTGGCCATGTTGGCCGCGGTCAGTTTGGCCTCCGCCGTGGCCAGATCCAGATACCGGGCTAGCTGGTCGCTCAAACGGGTTTCAATCTCCATGCTCATTGAAATTCCCCCTCCATTACCCCTCAGTTGATCGCATACCCGAAGTCAATCTCCCGCGCCGTCAACACAGAATCATCGCCGGCCAGAATGGCGCCGCGCTCCAGCACATGCTCAAGCTCACGCACGTTGCCGGGCCACTGGTGTGCGGAAAGTTTCTTCAGAGCGCCGGCGTCTACGCGCTTCACCGGCTCTTCCCGGCCCATCTTGGCCATGAAGTGGTTCACCAGCAGCGGCAGGTCCTGGGCATGCTCCTGCAGCGACGGTGTACGGATGAGGAACACTGCCAGGCGATAGTAGAGATCGGACCGAAAGCCGCCCGTCAGAGTCTGCTTGGCCAGCTCCTGGTGGGTGGCGGCCACAATCCGCACATCCACCTTCACGGTCTCGTTGTCACCCACGCGCTGCAGCTCGCCGCACTCCACAAAGCGAAGCAGCTTGGCCTGAAGCGCCAGCGGCATCTCGCCGATCTCGTCCAGAAACAGCGTGCCGCCATCGGCGGACTCAATGCGTCCGGTGCGCCCGCTGACCGCGCCGGTAAATGCGCCGCGAGTGTGCCCGAAGAGTTCGGCTTCAAGCAACGCTTCCGGAATAGCCGCGCAGTTGATGGCGACAAAGGGCTTACGGCTTCTGGTCGACAGTCTGTGCAGGGCCTCGGCAACCAGTTCCTTGCCCGAGCCGGTAGGCCCCTCAATCAGTACGGGAGTGGATCGCGCGGCAACCAGCCGGATGCGGCGGCTGACCTCAAGCATGCAGTTTGCGTTTCCGATCAGCTCCGGAAGACGCTCAACGGGCGCGGCCGCGGTTTCGTGAACCGGCGTTTCGACCCGAAAGGGTATGGCCGAACAGAGGCTCGGCTGGCGGGTGGCTGGAGTGGACTCGACAACACGGGACAAGGAAGCTGCCGGCGTGCTGGCGGGATGGACCGTGCTCTGCCCGGAATCCCCATCTCCTGTGGCCGTGCTTGAATCGCTCAACCCGGGCGCGGTGTTCCAGATCGCGGTGTCGGTATCCTGGCTGCGGCGAAGCGCGTAAAGCAGTTCCTGGCGATAGGGGCCTCGGGGGCATTCCTGAATCGAAGAACTCTCCGTGGTCAGCATGTCCACCTTGGGAAAGGAATCGCGGAATCCCGTCAGAAACTCCCCCATGTCGAGATCGGGCAGCCAGGAGTCGACGATCATAGCTTCTGGAGCCGCGGCCTCGGCCTCAGCCCAGGCCTCGGCCCCGCTCTCTACCGCGCGCACTTGCCAGCGCAGGCCGGTAAGTATGTCGGAAAGGCGCTGGCGAAAACTCGAATCGCTGCTGGCTACCAGTGCGGTGCGCTGACGGGGGCGGCTTGAAGTTGCAAGTGCCGTAACTGGAATGGGCTGCATGAGAGATCTCCT
>CAYWMR010000364.1:0-5412 GCA_964458965.1 uncultured Occallatibacter sp.
GTGGCTGGGCGTGTTTCTTCCCTATGCGCCGCTGCAGCATCTGCTCTTTGCCGATGCAAGAGTGAGGGCGCTCGTCATGACCTCGGCAAATATGAGCGAGGAACCGATCGCAATCGATAACGTTGAGGCGCGCAACCGGCTGGGCGCGATTGCCGACGCATTCCTGATGCACGACCGGGAGATTCTGCAGCGCTGCGACGATTCTGTGGCGGCCCTGGTGGATGGAGCGCCGCAGTTGATCCGGCGGGCACGCGGGTTTGTGCCGCTGGGAATACCGCTGCCTTTCGATTCTCCGCCCCTGCTGGCCGTAGGCGGGCACCTGAAGAATGTCTTTGCGTTGGCTCGAGGACGATCTGTCTATCAAAGCCAGCATCTGGGCGACTTGGAAGACTTGACCGGCCTCAACTTCTTCCGCGAATCGCTGAACCACCTGATGCGGACATTCGAGATCGAACCGGAAACAGTGGTGCACGATTTGCATCCGGGATATCTGTCGACAACTTGGGCCAAGCAGTGGGCGGCAGAGCGCGGGCTGCGGATCATCGGCGTGCAGCATCACCATGCGCATGTGGCCGGATGCATGGCTGAGCATGGGTTGACGGGACCTGTGATTGGGCTGGCGCTCGACGGCACCGGATACGGGACGGATGGAAAGATCTGGGGCGGGGAAGTGCTGATCGCGCGGCCTGGGGAAACGGGTTCTGCCGGCTTCGAGCGGTTTGCGCATCTGGAATATGTGCCGATGCCGGGCGGCGATGCGGCGGTGCGGGAGCCGTGGCGCATGGCGCTTGCGGCGCTTCATGCTGCGGGCTTCGATGTGGAGTCGGAGCAAGTTCTGGCGCTGCTCGGCGCGGAGTACAGCGAGACGCGCGTACTGAAACGAATGATCGAGCGCCAGATCAATTCGCCGATGACATCGAGCCTGGGACGGCTGTTTGATGCAGTCGCTGCGGTGGTGCTGAATCGCCGCGTGGTTGATTACGAGGCGCAGGCGGCCATTGAGCTGGAGGGCATTGCCATTGATGAGCCCGACCGATTTGAGCAGGGAGATTACGTTCCGGAACTGCATTCCGTAGAGGAAGGTTCGTCGAGTGAGGCTGTGATTCGAACCGGGAAGATGTGGAAAGCAGTGTTGGAGGACCTATGGCGTGGTGTGCCGGCAAGCCGCATCTCGGCGCGGTTTCACGCAGGCATAGCGGAGGGGTTCATCAATGCCGCGGCAAACGCGCGGATTGAAACCGATATCAATACGGTCGCGCTGAGTGGTGGCTGCATGGCAAACAGGAGGCTCGCGCGGTTACTGCGCTCACGGCTCGAAGAAGGAGGATTCACCGTTTTGCAGCATCGCAGCGTCAGCCCTGGGGATGGCGGGCTCAGTTATGGGCAGGCCGTGGTTGCCGCTTCCATGCTGGCTAAGTTACAGTCAGCCGGATAGCCGCACTAACTGCTGCGCTTCCTGGCGCGGCCCCAGAATCGAGATCCGTGGGATCCGTCCGCGAACCATGGCTACCTCGTCGCAACGGTGCAGCCGCGGGCAGGTCTGGCAATCCTTGAAGACCTTATCGGGTAACTCAGACTTATCCTCGACCGCGCGAAAACCGTACTTGAAGAAGAAGTCGGGGATGCGCGTGAACAGGCACACGGATTGGATACCGTGCAGTTCGGCCTCTTCAATCAGCGCGCCAAGAATGCGGCCGCCGGCGCCCTTGCTCTTGGCCTCGGGCCTCACCACAATAGAACGTACTTCAGAAAGATGCGGGCCGTAGAGATGAAGCGCGCCGCAGCCAAGGAAGACGCCGCCGTCGGACTCGGCAACCGTGAAGTCGCGGATGTTTTCGCAGATCTCCGCGAACGGCCGCTTCAGCAGCGTGCCGTCGGTCGAGAGCGAATTCACCAGATCGTAGACGTTGGTGGCGTCCTGGAGCAGAGCCTTACGCACCAGCATGGACGGCCTCCCCAGTCTTGATTTTGGTCAGTGCGGCGATGCGCTCTGTAGCTGCTTCCAGGGCCTCGTGCACGCGGTTCCGAGCGGTGCCGCCAGTCACGTCGTGGCAGTCGAGCGTCGCAGTGAGCGTGATGGCGTCGAAAAAGTCCTCGTCGAATTCGGGGCCGAACACGCGCAACTCATTGATGCTGAGATCGCGCAGTTCAACGCCTTCCTTCAGGGCGAATCGCACAACATTTCCAATCTTCTCGTGCGCGGTGCGAAAGGGAACGCCCTTGTGAACAAGGTAAGTGGCAGCGGCCATCGCATTTAGATAGCCGGACTGCGCGGCCTCCGCCATGCGCTGGCGATTGAACTCGATGGCGGCGGTGAAGCGCGCCACGAGTGCCAGCATCTGCGGCACGAATTCGACCGCAAAGGCCGGCTCCTGCGTCTCCTGCATGTCTTTATTGTAGGCCAAAGGCAGGCCTTTCAGTTGCAGAGTAACAGCCTGAGCCGCGCCGTGAATGCGTCCGACCTTGGCGCGAATCAACTCGGTCAAGTCGGGATTTTTCTTCTGGGGCATGGCGCTGGAGCCGGTGGAGAATGCTTCGGGCAGTGTGACAAAGCCAAACTCCGCAGTGGCAAAAAGCGTAATCTCTTCCGCAAACCGGCTCAAATGCAGCCCGACACATGTGAGCGCGTGCAGATACTCCAGAATAAAATCGCGATCGCTGGTAGCATCGATGGAGTTGGCTGTGGGCGCGATGAATCCCAACTCGCGCGCAGCGATGGTGCGGTCGAGCGCGAGCGTTGCGCCGGCAACTGCGCCGGAGCCGAGTGGGCAGTAGTTAAGCCGGGCAGCACAATCCTGCAAACGCGCAGCGTCGCGCAGCACCATCTCAACGTAAGCCAGCAGCCAATGAGCAACCAGCACGGGTTCCGCGCGCTGCAAATGCGTGTAGCTGGGCATAACGGACTCGGCGGCTGCGTGCGCCTGTGCGACAAGGGCATTGCCCCATGCGGCGAGCGATTCGATGACGAGGCTCATCTGCTCGCGCACGTAAAGGCGCAGGTCGGTTGCAATCTGCTCATTGCGGCTGCGGCCGGTGTGCAACTTCAAGCCAAGCGAACCGATACGCTCGACCAATGAAAGCTCGACGAAGTGATGAATGTCCTCGGCAGACGGATGATTGCGCACCAGCGCCTGTCCTGCTTCCGAAGCGTGGTCGGCGCCAATCGAGTCGAGCGCGGCGCGCAGTTCGGCGCCTTCATCCGCAGTCAGGATGCCTGCGGCGATAAGGGCCGACGCATGCGCCTTGCTTGCAGCCACTTCCTGCGGGAGAAGCCGCCAATCAAAAACAATGGACCGCTGCCATTTTTCGAATTCGCTGTCGAGCGGCTCACGAAAGCGCCCGGACCACATCTTTACGGATTGTTGTTCGTTGGACATTGTTTCTCTTCTGATTTCTCAGCCTTCTATTGATTCGGCGTTTTCTTCCGATTCTTCTACCGGCACGCAGTCGCAGCTCAGAAGCTGCCCGTGGCATCGGGGACATTGTTCCCAGTCGCAGCCGGCGTGATGGTAATGCCCCGGTAACGCGCCACAGTCATGGCACCTATGATCCGGCGGTTCCGGCTCATTTCCGACCTCGCTGCCATACAGAACCGGATCGAAGTCTCCATCAACAGTCTTGACAGGTAACTTCACGTACCCCTTAGCCTCGTGCATTTCGAGTTCGCAATACTTGCAAATGGCCATCTTTATTCCTTTTCATTCCCGCTGTTCAGTTTGGGCATTTCGCTGCCTTTGCTTAGGGTGATCAGGCCGGCGGCGGCGTAGGTTAGGAGCTTGGCTCGAGTGTCCGTGATATCGAGATTGCGCATGGTTAGCTGGCCGATGCGGTCGCGCGGGGAGAAGGTGGATTCGGTCTTCTCCATGCTGAGGCGCTCGGGATGGAAGGTGAGGTTGGGCGACTCGGTGTTGAGAATGGAGTAGTCGTTGCCGCGGCGCAGCTCCAGCGTGACCTCACCAGTAATGGGTTTGGCGACCCAGCGCTGGGCGGATTCGCGGAGCATGATGGCCTGAGAGTCGAACCAGCGGCCCTGGTAGAGCAGGCGGCCGAGCTTGCGTCCATTGTCGCGATACTGCTCGATGGTGTCCTCATTGTGAATGCCTGTAATGAGGCGCTCGTAGGCGATGAACAACAACGCGAGGCCCGGTGCCTCGTAGATGCCGCGACTCTTGGCCTCAATGATCCTGTTCTCAATCTGGTCGGACATGCCCAACCCATGCCGTCCGCCGATGCGATTGGCTTCGAGAAGAAGCTCGACGGGGTCATCAAACTGGCGTCCGTTGAGCGCGACGGGAAAGCCCTCATCAAAGCGGACTGCGACCTGCTCGCGCTGGACTTCGACATCGTCGCGCCAGAAGGCCGTGCCCATGATGGGAACGACTATTTTGATCGAAGTAGAAAGATGCTCCAGGTCCTTTGCTTCGTGCGTAGCGCCCAGGATGTTGGAGTCGGTGGAGTAAGCCTTCTCGGCGGACATCTTATACGCAAAGCCTGCCCGCTGCATGAACGCGGACATCTCGGCCCTGCCGCCGAGTTCGTCGATGAAAGCGGTGTCGAGCCAGGGCTTATAGACCTTGAGATTGGGATTAACGAGCAGGCCGTAGCGGTAGAAGCGCTCGATGTCGTTACCCTTGAAGGTCGAGCCATCGCCCCAGATGTGGACGTCGTCCTCCTTCATTGAGGCAACGAGCATTGTCCCGGTGACAGCTCGGCCGATGGGGGTGGTGTTGAAATAGGTAACGCCCGCTGTGCTGATGTGGAATGCGCCGGCCTGGAGCGCGGCGATGCCTTCGCGAACCAGCGGCCCGCGGCAATCGATGAGGCGGGCTTTTTCTGCGCCGTATTCGAGGGCCTTGCGAGGAATCTCGTCGTAATCGGATTCATCGGGCTGGCCCAGATTAGCCGTGTAGGCATAGGGGATTGCGCCCTTCTGCTGCATCCAGTGCAGGGCGGCGGAGGTGTCGAGCCCGCCGGAGAAAGCAATGCCGACTTTCTGGCCGACGGGCAGCGATTCGAGAATTACAGACATGGCATTCCTTTGAAGTTCACAGTTCATAGTTCGCAATTCATAGTTGCTATTGCCCTGGCGTGACGCAGCCTGACAGCTGTGACCTATGAACTGCGAACTAAGAACTTGTTACTGAAAACTTGCTGTGTTGGCCAAGCCGCCCAATAGCAACAGCAGCAACGCCTTCTGAGCATGCATGCGATTCTCTGCCTGGTCGAAGACGATGGATTGCGGCCCGTCGAGCACCGCGTCGGTAACTTCAGCATTGCGCCGCGCGGGCAGGCAGTGCATGAAAACCGCGTGCGGCGCCCCCTTGGACATCAGAGTCTCATTCACTTGAAATGGGCGAAAGATGGGCGCGCGCTTGCTCGACTCGTGTTCCATGCCCATGCTGACGCAAACGT
>CAYWMR010000365.1:0-5379 GCA_964458965.1 uncultured Occallatibacter sp.
AACGCCGCATGGCAGCGGTGGCTATACCCAAACCACTATCGGCAGCGGGCTGTATGACGCTGTTTCGGTTGCGGTGGATACGCAGGGAAACGTATATGGCACCGAGATCAACAACAGCTTCGTCGGCACACTATTTAAGGAAACCCTGTCGGGGGGCACTTACACTCAGAGCTTTCTACCCGCCCCTGGCACCCACGGCGTCGAATTCGTCGCGGTCGATGGCTTCGGAGATCTCTTTCTCGCCGATGGCTGGGATAATGAGGTGTTCGAAGATGTGCCGCTGGCGGGCGGCGGCTATACAACCACTCAAATTCCTGGCAACAGCGGCCCGTTCGCGGTAGATTCGGAGAACAACGTCTATATAGGTGGCTTGGACTTCATTTCCAAGCTTACGCCTAACGGCAGCGGCGGTTTCAACACCAGCGAAATCCCGATCGACAACAATTCCGTTCCAACTCCATATGGATACTTTGATGCTCCTGGTCTAGCCGTCGATCGGAACGGCAACTTATTCTTCGACGACTTATACACCTTTAACCTGATTGAAGAGTCGATGTCGACCGCAAACGCCGGGCAACTGTACGTGCAAGGCACCAGCTACCCTGTCTCCATGTTCTTTACCTTCGACACCGAGGGCACATTGGGAAGTTATTCGATCCTCACCGATGGCGTGCCCAACACCGAGTTTACCGATTCCAACCTGGGCACCTGCTATTGGACCTCGAGCTACGGCGCAGGATCTACATGCAACGTTGACGTGTCGTTCACGCCGGCTGCCCCAGGACCCCGCTCTGGCGCGGTTGTTCTCAATGATGGCCTGGGAAACCCATTCGCAACCGCTTACGTGCAGGGAACCGGAGTTAGCCCGCTGGTTGCCTTCCCTGGCGCTGCGCCGGCTCCCTACATCACCGGCCTGTTTGAGCCCTTTGGCATCGCTGTAGACGCATCGGGTAATCTCATCGTTGCCAACTCCGGAGGCACCAATGTGTTGCTCAACAAGCCGGGTGGCGCACAATCCCCGGTAGGCAGCGGATTTGTAAGTCCGACTGGTGTGGCCGAGGATGGCGCAGGCAATATCTACGTTGCCGATAACGGCTCTGTTTACGAGGTTGCAAAAGCAACCGGTGTGCAAACCAACTTGAACCTCAGCGGCGTCACGGCCCCCAACGATCTGGCCATCGATGGGGCCGGGAATCTGTATATTAGCGAACCAAGTCTCGGCAAGGTTCTTAAAGCTACACCCGCCGGCGTAATCACCAGCGTGGGTACCGGACTGGATGCGCCGCGAGGCATAGCCGTGGACGCGGGCGGGAATGTGTACATCGCCGACTACGCCGCTGGCAATGTCTACGTGGTCACGCCGTCGGGCGCACAATCGACGATCACCGGCTTTGGCGGCCCATCCGGTGTGACTGTTGACGCGGCGGGCAATGTCTACGTTGCAGTCTATGGAAGTGGAGACCTGGTGGAGGTTGCACCGGGTGGAGCACGCACAACCCTGGCCTCCGGTCTATCCTACCCATATTCTGTAGCCCTCGATAGCATCGGAAATCTCTACTTCAGTCAGTACGGAGCCGGTGCGGTAACCAAGATCGACCGCGCAGATGCGCCCTCCCTGAACTTTATGACCACCGAAGCGAGTTTCGTAAGCGCAGACAGTCCAAAGGCAGTTACCCTTGCAAATGCCGGCAACGCTGCACTCGACTTCCCGGGTCTCAGCTCATCGAGCAATCCGGCCGCCTCGACGGGCTTCACTTTCAACAGCAGCAATGCATCCGACTGCCCGCTTGTGCCTGCCAACTCTTCCACTCCGGCCTCGCTGCCCGTCGGCGGTTCCTGCCTTCTGCCCGTCAGTTTCGAGCCTATCTCCGCAGGAAGTAATACCGGCACACTGGCTGTTACGGATACCAACCTCAATGCGGTTGCTCCTGGCTATGCGGTTCAAAGCATCTCTCTCTCCGGGACTGGCACTCCTGGGCCGGCGACAATGACCAGCCCCACGCCGGGTACCCAGCTGTCCGGAGCGAGCGTGACCTTCTCGTGGAACCCGGGTGCGGCCACTGAGTTCGACTTATTCGTGGGGACCACCGGCGTGGGCTCACAAAACATCTTCACCACCGGCGTCATCACCGCTCCTTCGGCCAACGTGACCGGCTTGCCCATCTATGGGCAGCCAGTCTACGTGCGGCTTTGGTCGAAGGTGAACGGGGTCTGGAAATTCGAGGACTACACCTACACGGCGTCCGGAACTCTCACGCCGGCCTTTGTGACCACGCCCACACCAGGCACCCAACTGGCGGGTTCCGGCGTAACCTTCTCGTGGAATCCCGCTTCAGGCACGGAGTTCGACTTATACGTGGGGACCACCGGCGTGGGCTCGCAAAACGTCTTCACCACCGGCGTCATCACCGCTCCTTCGGCCAACGTGACCGGCTTGCCCATCTATGGGCAGCCAGTCTACGTGCGGCTTTGGTCGAAGGTGAACGGGGTCTGGAAATTCGAGGACTACACCTACACGGCGTCCGGAACTCTCACGCCGGCCTTTGTGACCACGCCCACACCAGGCACCCAACTGGCGGGCTCCGGCGTAACCTTCTCGTGGAATCCCGCTTCAGGCACGGAGTTCGACTTATACATCGGGACCACCGGCGTGGGCTCACAAAACGTCTTCACAACCGGCGTCATCACCGCTCCTTCCGCCAACGTGACCGGCTTGCCCATCCATGGGCTGCCAGTCTACGTGCGGCTTTGGTCGAAGGTGAACGGTGTCTGGCAATACGAGAACTACACCTACACCGAGACGCCGTAGGGAACCCAATGGCATCTCGGTTTCTGATCTCCCTCACAGAATTCGTCCAGTTTGGAATGCGAACCGGACGAATTCTGGGGTCAGGTCAGACTAAGCGGTTTGATTGCAATGTTCTCGACAAACGGCGGAATCTTTGAGAACGTGGAAATCGATCGCACCTTCAATGATTTGCGATGTAGGCTCCTTACTCGGTTTCCTCGCTTTTGTAACCGCTGATCCCGGAACGGTCCCCGCGAGTGTACGCTCCGTTTCGGTTTGCAAAAGGCTGGTTACTCAAGAAGCATATTTCGGAATAGAAGGAGGCAAGGGAGTGAACTCTGCCGTGCGGGAAAACACGGTACGGATATTCGCGGGACGGGCGTGGAGCTTTCTCCTTGCGGCAGCATTAACCTTGTCCAGCGCCGCACAGCAGCAAGCTGCGCCTGTGCATACACCTGATTCGAAGCAGGACGGCCCGCCCTCCGATCTTCATTCAGTCGAAGAGGCGCGAGCTGCGGTACGCGCGGCCCAGGCTGCTTATCCGGGGAATACAAGACAGGTAGCCGAGGCTCTGCTGGAACTGCTGAGTCTGGAGTCGGACGCCTTGCCACCCAACGACGCGATGCTGCAGGAGGCGAAGCGGGACATGGAAGTAGCTGAGGCTGCCGCGGGCAGGGAGTCCGCCCTCTACGCCAATGCCTTGGTCTATGAGTCCTGGGTCTATGACAAACTGGATCGGGTTGACCTGGCTCGGCCCATCGCGGAAGACGCGCTTGCACTGGCGCAGCGAGTTGGCGATCCCATCGCAGTGCAAAATGCCGCCAGCGCTTTGGCCAATATCTGCGCGGATATGATGGACAACCCCTGCGCTCTCCAGAATGCCGAGCTGGGACTAAAGGCCATCCGCAGTTCAAGCAAAGCAGAGCCAATCGATATTGCCAACCAGCTTATTAATGTAGCGGAGAGCCATTGGCACAACAACGACAAGGCGGGAGCATTAACCAGGTTTGAAGAGTCTCGCGCGATTGTGGATTCCGAGGATGAGAAGCACCACGTGATAGGGCAGCAATGGGCCAGCGTGGAAACCGACATTGGAGCCTTCTACCTTCAGAATGAGAAATGCGCGTCCGCCCTCCCCTATCTGCAGAAAGCGGCGGACCTGGACAGCCAGGTCTACGGGCCCGACAGCACTGCTTTGAACGTAACTTTGTCGAATCTGGCTTATGCGCAGGTTTGCGCGGGCCGGACCGATGAGTCCCTGAAGACCTATGAACGAACTCGGCAGATATTTCTCAGGATGTATGGGCCTAACCATTCCCAAATGGCCTACGTCGAGACGGGGTATTCCCTGGCGCTGGAGTTCAAAGGGCGCTATCAGGACGCCGCCGAAATGGCCCTCGACGCACACCGCACCCAGCGGGAGCGGCTCAGCCTTGCTATCCGGCTGCTTCCCGAACGGCAGGCGCTGGCGCTGGCAGACGACGGAAATGTCTCGTTCAACACGCTGGTCTCGCTGGCCGCCCTTCACCCGGAGATACGCATCCGGGACGTCTACCAGGAGGTTGTGCGCTCGCGGGCCCTGGTGGCCGAGGAGATGGCGCAGCGCCAAGCTGCCTTGAGCCGCAAACCCGACCCCGCCGTGGCAACTCTCGAAAAGGAGATGGACGCGGAGCGCAAAGAAGTGATGGACATGCAGGGCAGCTCCGGCAGCGCCGCGCAGTTGCTCGTTGACGCCACTGCAAAAATGGAGCGCACAGAGCGCGAGCTGGCCCAGCGCAGCGCTCCCTTCCGCATAGGCGAGCGAGCGCGAAGCAGCAACCTCGACGACCTGAGAAAGAACCTGCCCAGGCAATCGGTCCTGATTTCCTATGTGCGGTACACGCAGTACCGCATGCATAAGGACGAGTTCCGCGCGCCCAGGTTCCCATCTTACCTGGCATTCGTGCTGCGGCCCGGCGAAGACCCAGTCCGCTTGTTCGACCTGGGGGAAGCAAAACCGATTGACGACCTTATTGAGAAAATGCGGGCCTCCGCTGACGCCGAAGCACAGGGCGGGGGAGCGGGCTCCCGCCGTAATGAGCGCGAGTATCGTCAGGCCGGGGAGCAGTTGCGCAAGCTCATCTGGGATCCATTGGCCGGCGAACTCGATAAAGCACAATTGGCGCTGATTGTTCCCGACGGGCTCCTCAACCTGATCCCCTTCAGCGCTCTGCCGGCGGGCAACGGTTATCTTGTGGAGCGTGGGCCGGTGGTGCACGTTCTCACCAGCGAACGAGACCTGCTGCCTGGGGAGACTGGGGAAAAGAAGACAGGGCTGCTGGCCGTCGGGAGTCCGGCGTTCGAGCTGGCGCGAGCGGACGCAGCCCCGGATAAGCTCCGCGACGCGCCAATCGACTGCGAGGCCTTCGCCAGAATGGAATTTAACGCGCTTCCGGCTTCCTTCAACGAGGTCAAAGACATCTCGGATACCTGGAAGCGATGGAACGAGAAGGAACCGGAGCGATTGCTGACCGGCGAAGACGCAACCCGGGCGCGTTTTCTTGATGCAGCGCCGCAGTCCAGGGCTCTGCATATCGCGACCCACGCTTTTG
>CAYWMR010000366.1:0-5375 GCA_964458965.1 uncultured Occallatibacter sp.
TCTTTCGATGTTACTAACTCATTTGGCTTGAGCGTGGCCCAGGACCTGCACATGGACGAGGCGCAGTTACTACGGCCAATACCAAGGAAGGTAACTGGCGGATGGGAGGTGCTGAGTATCTCCAGCATCAGTTCGGGCTCGCCGTTTACGGTCTTCTCGGGCATCCAGCAAACCGGCGCGGGGTCGAACGGAGTGGATCGGCCTGACCAGATTGCCACGCCGCATCTTTCCACTGCGCGGCAAGACCGCCAGGACTATTTTGGCGAAGGAGCAAACAACGCCGCCGACTTTTTTTCGATTCCGATTCACATAGCCGGCGGCACAGGCCCCAACCAGGGAGTGTTTGGAACGCTGGGCCGCAATAGCTTTCGCGGTCCCGCTTACTACGACTACGACTTCGCACTTATCAAGAGCACGCCATTTGGACGGCGACCGAGCGGAGCCGAGCGCATGGATTTGCAATTCCGCTCTGAGTTTTTCAACCTGTTCAACATCGTCAATATGGGCTTGCCCGCGAACATTCTTACAGGCTCAGGATTTGGCGAAATCAGCAAGACCGCCGGCACCTCGCGGCAGATTCAGTTCTCACTCAAGCTGATCTATTGAATCCGGACGGTGAAGTCCCTTGCCTGGTGGCTACACCGTGGTTAAAAAATGGAGGACGAGTTCGAGTTGTCTTCCCGCAGGGGTTAAAACCCCTTCTCTTCCGGCACTTTTCGGCACGACTGAAGTCGTGCCCTGACACAAAGCTGGTTTTTGAAACACGTTCTGGTTACCTGATACAAAGGGTGCGGCTTAGTAGAGTGGCGGCTCGTCACTCTTAACAACGAGGGAGTTAACGACAATGAATCGATTCGGAATTCTTGCGCGCATGGTGCTGACTGCTTCTCTGTTTGCCGTTGGGCTGAATTGCGCGGATGCACAGCAAGTGAGCCAGTCTCAACTTGCAAAGCACGCATTGGATCTCACCGTCGTGAAGCCTGAGACGGTTGGTTTCTCGTCTGAGCGGCTGGAGCGGCTGCATGCACTCATCCAGGGCGAAGTGGATTCGCACCAACTGGGTGGCGCCGTCACCATTTTGGCGCGGCACGGGAAGATTGTGGAGTACCGCGTCTATGGGCAGAAGGACGTTGCCACGAGCACGCCCATGAGCAAAGATGTGATTTTTCGCGACTACTCCATGACCAAGCCGGTGACCGGAGTGGCGATGATGATTTTGTACGAGCAAGGCAAATGGCTGCCGTTCGATCCGGTGTCCAAATTCATTCCTGAGTTCGCTCATCTGAAGGTGCAGAAGGGCGTGGATGCCGACGGCAAGCCGATCCTTGTCGATCCTGAACACGCCCCAACCATGCGGGAATTGATGACGCACACCGCGGGATTCAGCTACGGCAGAGCGAAGTCGCCGGCAGACGCCATGTACGGAACCCTGAAGGTGATGCAGTCGAAGAACCTTCAAGAGATGATCGAGAAACAGGCTCAGATTCCGCTGCTCTACCAGCCCGGCCAGGGATGGCTCTACAGTAACTCGATGGATATTCAGGGGTACATTGTGGAGAAGCTTTCGGGGCAATCGCTGCCTGACTTTATGCACGACCACATTTTTGCTCCGCTGGGAATGAAAGATGCCGGATTCTTTGTGCCGGAAGACAAGCGGGCGCGCTTTGCAACCAACTACCACGTGGGTCCGCAAGGCGAGCTGGTTGTGAACCCAGGCGGCGATTATGCGGCGCAACCCACCATGGCGTCGGGTGGCGGGGGGCTGGTTTCGACCGCCGAAGATTACTATCGCTTTGCACTGATGCTGGCCAACGGCGGCGAATTGAACGGCAAGCGCATTCTTGCTCCATCGACGGTGAAGCTGATGACTTCGAACCACATGCCGGCCGCCATTCAAACCGGGGAATTCGGCATTGGGCTTTCGGTCATCCGGCCTGGATTCGGGTGGGGTTACGACTGCGCAGTTATCTCGGATCCGGCCGAAGCTAACTTGCCGGACGGAAAAGGCACCTTCTTTTGGGATGGGGCGGCAGGGACATGGTTCTGGGTGGACCCCACAAACGACATCGTGTTTGTGAGCATGATCCAGCGCATGGGCGGCTCTGACAACCATCCATTGGAATATAAGAGCCACGCGGTTGTGGATCAGGCGCTGGTGGACCCGGGAAAGTGATGAACCTGCATCCGGCAGGGGCTAAAGCCCAGTTTATTTTGGGCCATTTTCGGCACGACTGAAGTCGTGCCCTGATACAAAGCCTTCGCAGATTGCCCCGCAGATTGCTACTTCAGCAGGTCGAGCGCCATGGCGGTGGTCGCTGTTACTCCGGTGGTGATGGCGGGCGCATAGATGGGGGCGAACAGAGCCGAGTGGAGACCTGGGAGCGGGACTCCTGTGGCTTTGGATTGGGCGAGTTTGGCGGGGTCGGACGCGCCCAGGCGGTACATGACCGCAGGAATTTTTCCATCCAGCGAAAACTGCCCCACATCTTCAGAGCCCATCACCGCATCGGCTTCGACGACCCGGTCAGCGCCCAGCGCGGCAACGGCAACGTCGCGCAGACGATCGGCCAGCGGCACATCGTTATAGGTGGCCGGGGTCATCTCAGTCTGGCTGACGGTGACGATGGGCATGCGGTCCGCGGGGATGCCATAGCCGAAGGCTACGCCTTCGGCGGTGCGGCGGACAGCGGCAATGATCTGGTCGCGAACCTTGTCGGAGTACGTGCGCAGCGTCAGGCCCATGGTTACTTCGTCGGGAATGATGTTGCGCTTGACGCCGCCGTGGATGGTTCCTACGGTGAGCACGGCGGGCTGCTGGGGGTCGATTTGGCGGCTTACGATGGATTGCGCGAGAACTACAAACTCCGCGGCCATCAGGATGGGGTCCTTGCCGAGTTGCGGAGCGGAGCCGTGCGCGCCGATGCCGCGCATGACTACGTCGATGCTGGTGGAGCTTGCCAGCAGCGGGCCGCCCTTGAGGGCGATGGAGCCGGCGGCGACCATGGGGTCGTCGTGCTCGGAGAGAACGAAGTCGGGCCGGCCGAAGCGCTGGTAGAGATTGTCGGCGAGCATGGCGCGGGCTCCATCGATGGTCTCCTCTGAGGGCTGGCCGATGAGCATGATCGTGCCGTGCCATTGGGCTTTGCGGGCGGCAAGCTCACGGGCTGCGCCCAGCAGGACGGTCATGTGGATGTCGTGGCCGCAAGCGTGCATTACGCCAACGTCCTGGCCTTCGGCATTGGTGGAGCGGACCTTCGAGGCGTAGTCGAGGCCGGTCTTTTCTTCCACGGGAAGGGCGTCCATGTCTGTGCGGTAGAGCAGGCGCGGGCCGGGGCCATTTTCAAGGACGGCGACTATGCCAAATGCCTGCGAGCCGTCTTGATATTTGCCTACATGCTCGGTGACCGTGTAGCCGAGCTTGCGCAACTCGGCGGC
The DNA here is from genome assembly GCA_964458965.1 of uncultured Occallatibacter sp. GTDB lineage: Bacteria > Acidobacteriota > Terriglobia > Terriglobales > Acidobacteriaceae > Telmatobacter. Next base: position 3,436 of record CAYWMR010000366.1, read on the forward strand.
AACAAAGGCGGAGGTTTCACTCTCGTGGTGGGATAACTCAGGGTTGCGGTGCAGGTGCTTGTAGGTCTCGGTGAGGGCGGGAAGCTGCTCCTGGACTGAGGCGGGGAGTGCTGGTGGGTTTTGCGCGGCAAGGGGGACAGCACAGGCGGAGAGGACGGCTAGAGCGAGAGCGCGGGGCAGCATGGGAGGAACCCTCCAGGAGGAAAGAGAAGCGGACTTCAGGCGTCAGCGTAACACAATTGGAGCACTCAGCTTTCAGCTTTAAGCTGTTGGCTTCCCAATGTCTGAACTAGCCGTTTTCGACACGGGCCTTTATATCCGCGTACGCCGCCTCGATGAGCTTGCTTAGAGCTGCGACGTTGGCGGCGATTTCCGGCCTCAGCTTCACATGGCGCATTCCCTTGCCTGTGCCTTGCAACATGCGAGCCGGATCAGGCAGCGCCGCTCCTTGAAAGAACCCCACGTTGACGTGCGAGGTGAATACGTTGACGTAGCCGAAGGGCGCATCGCCCAGACAAGCAACTGGACAGCCGTCATGCAGGAGCTCCCGGACTTCGTCGCCGCATTTTCGCATGCGCTGAAACCACTCGCGCGCGATGGCTCCCAGTTCCCCTGGATGCTTATTCATCCACTCGTCGATGGCGGGATCGTGGTGTTGAGAACCGTTGAATCGAAGCAATTCTGTTTTCATTGTCGGCGGGTGATCCTCATATCAAATTATCCCCCCAGGTCTCAAAATCGAGACCTGGGGCACCCGCCGCGTGGAGCGATTCTAGCCGATTCAGAATTGCGTTGACCGCGGATTCCTGCTTGTACTAGAGTTGGGGGCAGCCTCCCCAAGGCTATCTCCCTGTTCGCAATTCAATCTGAACGCAATTCAACTTCAACTCAGGAGTTTCCCCCGTGATTTCACTTTCTCCGCTCAGGTTCAAAGGTGTCGCCGGATGCGCTCTCGCGCTGTGTCTCATGCTGGGAGCGTCCGTCGAGGCCTCGGCCGCCATCACCGCTCGTCAACCGCTCATCAATGGAAAGATAGATGAAACGCAGCTTGTGACGCTGCCAGGAAACGTGCGCCCGGAAGCGAACGCGAGCCATGACCGGGGCCCGGTTGCCGATTCCATGCCTTTGAATCATCTGCAACTGGTGCTGGTGCGGCCGGCGGCGCTGGAGGCGGCGCTGGAAGGCTATATGCAGGCGGCGCAAACGCCCGGCAGCAGGAACTACCACGTCTGGCTGACGGCTGAAGAGATAGGCGCCGAGTATGGTCCGGATTCTCACGACATTGGCGCTGTTCGAGGATGGCTTGAACAGCATGGGTTAGAGGTCAATAGCGTGTCGGCCAGCGGCATGGTGATTGACTTTTCCGGCACGGCCGGGCAGGTGGCCGAGACCTTCAAGACGGAGATTCACAATCTGGATGTGAATGGCGAACGGCACATGGCCAACATGAGGAACCCGCAGATTCCTGCGGCGCTGACGTCGGTGGTGGCAGGTGTCTCGTCTCTGAACGACTTCCGTCCGCATCCGATGATGAAGCCGGTGCGCACTTCGACGGCAATGGCTCCCACGCGTGACGCAACCAAGCCAGGCTATACGGTCAACAGCGGCTATCAGCTTGTGGCGCCAGCCGATCTTGAAACCATCTATAACTTCAACCCCGTGTACAAGAATGGCGTGACGGGCAAAGGGGAAACGGTCGTCGTAATCGAGGATACGAATCTTTACTCGAACCAGGATTACGTCACTTTCCGCAAGACATTTGGCCTGGACAAGTACAAGAACGGCACGTTCTCGGTGGTGCATCCCGGTGGCTGTACTGACCCCGGCGTGAATGGCAACGATAGCGAAGCCGTCCTAGACGCGGAGAGGGCCGCAGCGGCCGCGCCTGACGCAAATATCGTTCTAGCTTCGTGTGCCGACACAACCGACAACTTCGGCGG
>CAYWMR010000367.1:0-5321 GCA_964458965.1 uncultured Occallatibacter sp.
CGCCTCTTGGCGGGTGGGTCGCGTGGATTCAGACTCTTCGGAATCTAGCCCAGCGAACACGCCCGCATTTCGCGGCAACTGTGACAGCAGCGGCACGAACATATTGCGGATGAGAGAAACCGGGTCATGAGAATCCTTTGCCGGTAGCGCGCGAATGGAGAGCCGCACTTCACCGGATATCCGTAGACTAGAGGCTGCAACGCGGTTGTGTCAAGCCAATGAGAACCCGGGTAGTGGGTCAGTTTGAAGTGAGATTCCCTCAGGGCTAAAGCCCGCGCGCATTATGCCCCGTTTGCGGCACGACTGAAGTCGTGCCCTTTCAAAGCAATGGGTTTTTCCTCGGCCTTTGAGCCCGTGCCCTTTCAATAGATCCAGGCTGAGACGCAACCAAAACCTGAGCCGGTACAATCGAGATGAGCTTCAATGCCGAGGAGCACGCCTTGGAACTGGAATACTTTGTAGTGGATGTTTTCACCGATACGGCGTTCAAGGGCAATCCGCTTGCCGTGGTGATGAATGCCGCCGATCTGAGCTCAGAACAGATGCAGTCGATCGCGCGCGAGTTCAACCTCTCTGAGACCACATTTATTCAGCGCCGCACGCCGGCAGTGGAGCGGAAAGAGGGTGTGCGGGTGCGCATCTTCACCACGCTGGAAGAGCTTCCGTTTGCGGGTCATCCCACGTTGGGCACGGCGAGTGTGCTCAAGCTTCAGGTTCACGAAGCGGTGCATGAGCATACCGTGACGCTCGCGCTGAACGTGGGGGCGGTGCCGGTGCGCTTTCGGGCACAGCCAGGGGAGGGCGAAGGCCTGTTTGGCGAAATGACCCAACGGGATCCTGAGTTTGGCATGGAGTTGGACCGAGAAGAAGTGGCGTGGCTGACCGGGTTAACCCCCGAGAAGCTGGACCCCAGGCTTCCACCGCAGGTTGTTTCCACCGGAACGCCGTTTGCTATCGTGCCCTTGGTGTCCGCGCAGTTGCTGGAGGGACTCAGGGTGAGCCCGCGGGAGTCTACGCCATGGCTTCGTGAGCGCGGAGCGAGGTGGTTCTATGTGGTGGGCCCGGCCGCGGCCAGCGACGGTGGTAAGGAGCCCACATGGCTGGCAAGGATGCAGTTCGAAGGAGGCGAAGACCCAGCGACGGGCTCGGCCGCGGGATGCGCCATCAGCTACCTGGTGCGGCAGGGCGCAGTTCCGCCGGGTGAGCGGATTCATCTGCGTCAGGGTGTCGAGATTGGTCGTGCAAGCGATCTGTTTCTTTCCGCGCAGTTCCATTCGGGCACCGTGACCGATGTGCGGGTAGGGGGCAGCACCGTTCTTGTAGCAAAAGGACAGTTTTTCCTGAAGTGATGCACATGCTTTCAACAGGCGTTCATCATCGCAAGTGCCGCCATGTGCTTAATCTAGCGGATTGTGAGTTGTTTCAGAGCGATTTTCAGTTCCAGTTTCGCTTCTCTTTCTCTCTTCACATGCTGCTCCAACGCTCGTAACCTTGCCTTTCATTGAAGCAACTTAACCGGCAACCTTGCTGGTCTTGCCCCAGGCATCTGGCAAAGAAAAACCTTACTGAAAGCGAAGACTGTTCTGCTGTGAATCGAATGACGGAGCCGTATTGCATGGCAGCCTTTCCCCAAGGCTGAGCCACCACCACGCATAGCCATCCGTGCTGCACGATCTGCCAGCAAAGATTTGTCTTAGTTCCAGTAGCTGTCACGGCACTGTGCATTCCAAAGCCCCAATCAGAGGGCGAGGGTGAGGTGTGTCCAGAGGACGGCGGAAAAAATTGAAGCAAGGAGCGTATCCCCGAACATGCGGCCGAAGAAGATCATTCTCTGCGTAGACGACAACGAACTGGAACTTTCCGTACTGAAATTCATGCTGTCAACCAATGGATACCGGGTGGTTTCGGCCTCGACCGGGCAGGAGGCTTTGGGCGCCTTTAGCGAGCACCAGGTGGATCTGGTGCTGGCCGATCATGCAATGCCGCAGATGGATGGATCTCAACTAGTGGACCGGCTGAAGCGCATGGCGCCTCACGTGCCCATGATCCTGCTTGGGGATCCCCAGAAAGCGGGCAGCGATGTCCACTCGGCCGACGCGATGCTGGCCAAGAAGAGCTGCTCCGCGCAGGACTTGCTGGAGCGAATCAAGGTAATGAGCGCGCGCAAGCGCGGTCCGCGCAAGGGTGTGCCGCGAATGGGGTCGGTTGAGCTGGCCGTGGCGTCGTAAAGGCAGGGAATAGGGAGTAGGGACTAAGGGAATAGGGGACTAAGGGACTGGGGACTGAGGGGCGCGGAATGTCTGGTAGGATCGGCCGCAGGGCACTCGAGCGCGGAAGCGTTCGGATGGCTGGCGTTTCGCGGCATGTTTTTTTGTCGGCTGCGCCTTAATATTCACTACCCTCCGCTGCCGAATCTTCAATCTCCTTAGTCCCTAGCCCCTTAGTCCCTCAGTCCCTGTTTCTTGCACTTGACGATTCCATGCGGATGTGGGCATACTCGGCTCTTGTACCCAGGCTCAGGGTTCATGCCTTTTGTCTGTGGAAGTTGGCATCTTATGGATCTCGTTCTTGTTCGTATTCTTTTTGTGGCCCTTCTTGCCGGGGTCTGTTATTTTCTTCATCCCTTCGGCTTGTCAGGATGGGTGAGTGCGGGCGCGGGCGCCGGGGCGGCGGGCGCTGTGATCGTGTTTGAGCTGCGGGTGCGGGCGCTCAGTTTGCGGCGGCTGATCGGCGCGGTTGCCGGGAGCGTGCTGGGCATCTTCGGCGCAGCACTGTTCTGCCTGGTTCTGCGCAGCGCGCCGCTCTCCGGTGCAACGTCGGCGGTTTTGCAAATCTTTGTGCTACTGCTGATGACCTATGTGGGATTGCTGGTGGGGGCGAACAAGGGCGACCTGCTCAATCCTGCGGCGCTTGGAACCATCTTCAGCGGCGAAAAGCCTACCCGCCGGACCGCCAAGGTGCTGGATACCAGCGTCATCATCGACGGCCGCATCGCCGACATTGCCGAAGCGGGCTTCATTGACGGCATGATGGTGGTGCCGGAGTTTGTGCTTCGGGAGTTGCAGGTTGTGGCCGACTCCACCGACGGGTCAAAGCGGCAGCGCGGCCGCCGCGGCCTGGACATGCTGCAGCGGATGCAGTCGAGCACCAACATTCAGGTGCAGATTGTCCCCGACGATTTTCCATCGATACGCGAGGTGGACCTGAAGCTGCTGGAACTGGCCAAGAAATGGGAGGCCAAGGTGGTGACCAACGACTTCAACCTGAACAAGGTGGCCCATCTTCATCACGTGGAAGTGCTGAATATCAACGACCTGGCCAATGCGCTGAAGCCGGTTGTGCTTCCCGGCGAGAAGATGAATGTGCTCATCCTTAAAGAAGGCAAGGAGTACAACCAGGGTGTGGGCTATCTTGACGATGGGACGATGGTGGTGGTGGATCACGCCAGGCGCATGATCGGCAAGGCGGTGGAGATTTCAGTAACCAGTGTGCTGCAGACTGCGAGTGGGAAGATGATTTTCGGCAAGCTGGAAGAGAACGGCAAGAGCGGCGAAGGGGCCAGACCAGGGCCCGTGGAGATGACGCACTAGGACCCGGGCAGTTCCACTCCCGCCGCGCAGGTCAGGAAATCCTGAGATCGCTGATCTGAACCACCGGCTCGACATCGGTGTAGTTTGCGATGTCGTTTTGGAGCTCAGTGTAGTGGAGCATCACAGCCTGGGTGAAGGCCTGCACGGATTCGAAGGAGAATCTTGCAATGGCGAAGAACGGTGGCGGCTGATCGGGCATGGCGGCGCTGGTTCCGATTTCAGCGGTTACAGCTTTGAGAGCCGGCCCCAGCAGCCGTATGGCAAGAGGCATGTGTACGTCGATGTAGTAATCGGCGTCGAAGCGGGTTCCGGGCTTGTTGGGATAGAGGAACGTTACGGTGATCATGGTTGCTCCCTGGCTTGCGAAGTGGTTCAGGCGGCTTTGCCTTTGCCGTGCCGGGGAGTTCACTCGTAGCAGCGCCAAATCTCTTCCAAATCGAGGATGAAACCATCCACCGGACCGGTTCCGGCTACATGGCTTCCCGCCTCTATCCTCGGCGCGGCAGCACCTGGCTCGTAGATATGAACCTCTTTGGCGTACGGGTCCACCAGCCAGCCGAGCTCAACGTCGTTGGCGATCCAGGCTTCCATCTTTCGCTGCAAGTTGGCAAGGCGATCACTGAGCGAGCGCAGTTCGATGACAAACGCAGGCGCGAGGCGGAGGAAATGAGCGAAGTCGTCGCGTGTCAATCCTGAGAGCTGCTGCGCAGTGATGTAAGCGGCATCTGGATTGAGCATGGAGCCGTCAGGCAGGAAGAAGCCCGCGCTTGAGTCGAAGGCTCGTCCGCGCCTGTTCTGAATCCACCAGTTGGTAAGCTGTCGCGTAATCTCGGCATTGCCGCTACTCGTCGAACCCCCGGCAGGCGCGTTCATCCGTATAGTTCCTTCCTTGGTCCGTTCAAGAAACGCAAACTCGGTTCGTTCGCACAAACGCTCGAACTCCTCATCGCTCAAAGGAGGTGTGAGCACGATGCTGCGCGCGGGCAGCGCCGGGATTTCTAGAAATGTGCTCATGCCGTCGATTCCTCCGGTTCTGTCAGTATTTTTGCACAGAGGGGTCGATTTCGTCGGACCAGGCGAGAATGCGGTCGAGATCAGGCGGCTTTCGCGGCGATGCGGGCGGATCGGGAGCTGGGCTTGGCCTTGACGAGTATCTCAACGTCATGACCCAGCGCTACAAGAAAGTGCATAAGACGTTCTACGGAGAAGCCTTCCAGCTTGTAGTTGAGCAGAGCCGAGACCTTCGGCTGGTTTATGCCGAGCGTGAATGCTACCTGCGCCTGGGTGAGATGCTGGCGTTCGACAATGCGGATGAGAGCGGCACAGAGCCGGGCCTTGGTCTGGAGTTCCGCCGCGTCGGGCAGGCCCAGATCGGCAAACACATTGCCACTGCCTCGGATTACCTGATCGGCTGCGAGTTTAGCCATGAACCTTCTATCGACCAGAATGCGCCAGGGGCTGAAGCCCACGTTGATTCTACTGCACTTGCGGCACGACTGAAGTCGTGCCCTGATACAAGGCGACTACCGAGAACGCATCCGAACAATCAACTGCCGAGAGTCTATCAGTATTTCTGCACCTTGGGGTCGATTTCGTCGGACCAGGCTAGGATGCCGCCGGCCAGGTTGACTACGTTGGGGTAGCCGGCCTGCTTGAGGAACTCGGCAATTCGCTGCGAGCGCGCGCCGGAGCGGCAATGAACGATCACATCGCGATCGCGATCGATTTCGG
>CAYWMR010000368.1:0-5314 GCA_964458965.1 uncultured Occallatibacter sp.
CACCTGAATGAAAAATGAGCAGAGATTGGCCGGTTAACAGCCCAATGCGCGATTCTAGCATTGCCCACCCAGCGAAAAACGGATCGGTCCTGAAAAACGCCCCAGGGTCGAGCGACGGGGCAGCCTCTGACTGGTCGCCAGTTCGGAAACTATCGTTGACGAGAGCATCGTTCCCGACCTTCGAATGTGGGCGGCCGGTCCAGGCAGCTTATCTCAGCGCTAAGGCGGGGCACCCCGGCTCGGGGTTTCGTACCGCAGCTGAGAGCTGAGAGCTGAAAGCTGGCAACTATCTGCATGCAGTGATATCACTTCCCTCACTTTCTAATGGTCTACACGTGCGATTTTGTGTGCGGAAGCGCGCTCGTTTGCGCACTTTCTGCATCTAACACGGCCTTAAAACATGCTGTTTTGCACTATTCTTCACCGTTTTGCCTGAACACATTAGCACATGCTGCGACGTCGGTTTGCCGGCGCAGCATGTGCATTTAACGTCATGCACGGCGATGCGTCAGGCGCATGCTTCTTGTCTTGAAAGCGCCGACTTCTTCTTTAGATTCCTTAATGGAGCCAGCGAAGCCCAACAGACCGCGGTGGAAGCGTAGGCAGGACGATGAAGCCTTCGCGCCAATGGCCGTCTTCCTTGCGCGGCGGATTGCCGACAATGCGTGCGCCATCCGTGCTGGGCAGCTCGAGAGCCAGCCCGGAAAGCCCGCCCACGATGGCCTGAAGCTGGTCATGGTTCGGCGGGTGGCTGGTGGTGAAAGGAATCACGGAGCGCAGCGCGTGGTAGGCCTCTGCAAGGTCGCTCACCTTTGCGCGGCGCTTGGAAGGCAAAGGCTTCAGGCCCAGGGACTTCCAGGCCGCAAATGGATAGCTCTCAACCAATATGCGCTCAGTTCGCGAGCACGGCTGGTCGCGGGATTCAAGTCGCCGCCACCCGCGCCGGCACAGGGCGTCGAAAACGTCCAGACAAAACTCAGCGAACGGGCGGTAAGTTACGGGCTTCACCATGCCTGGCAACCCGGTCTTGGCTGCGGTATTGAGTTGGCGCTCGCTGACGCGTGCATGATCGAAGCCGTTGGTGCGCGACTTCCAAGCCTGTGGTCCGTCAAGCACCATTACGCGGATTCCCCGCACGCCGCACACGTGGTTAAGAAGTCCAGCAAGAATATTGGCGTCGACTGGGCCGGGACCCTGCTCAGAGTCTGTAACGGTTGAGGGGAGGATTTCGCAGCCGATTGGCGGTTGGGTTGCTTTCAAAGGCAGCGGAGGGCGGGGGCGATCGAGCACTACGATGCCCAGATCGGACCAGCGGCGAAATGCGAGATCGACAGAAAGGACGGCCACGCCCCAACAGTACGTCCAGAGCGACGAACAGGGCAACGAGAAAGGGATGGAATTGGGCTGGCGCGGGCAGTAACGGAAACGGATGCCGAATCGGGACATTGGCGATTACTGAGGCCGCGGGAAATTGCCTTGACCCGTTGACTTGTAGCGGCCCGGAGAGCGTGTGATAGACTCCGTGGCGTTATGCGAAACAATTTCTGCTTGTTGCCAATCTTGCTCGCTCTCGCGGGCCTTGAATCCGGGGTGCTGTCAGCGCAGCAAAGCGCACAGCCGCAACCCACTCCTCCACACCTGGAACAACGCGGCGCGGCCACCCAACTGATCGTGGACGGCAAACCCTTCCTGATGCTTTCGGGAGAGTTGCACAACTCTTCTTCGTCGAGCCTCGACTACATGAAGCCGATATGGCCGAAGCTGGCAGCCATGGGACTGAATTCCGTGGTGACCCCGCTGAGTTGGGAACTGATTGAGCCCAAAGAGGGCAGCTTCGATTTCAGACTCGTGGACGGGTTGCTGGCGCAGGCGCGGCACGAGCATCAGCGGATTGTGTTTCTGTGGCTGGCTTCGTGGAAGAACGGAATGTCGAGCTATGCGCCGGTGTGGGTAAAGCAGGATACGCGGCGGTTTCCTCGTGTGATTGAGCACGGCGCAGAGGTGGAGATTCTGAGCCCCGCCGCGGCTGTGACTGAGGAGGCGGATGCGCGCGCCTTCAATGCGCTGATGCGGCACATCAAGGAAGTCGACGGCCGCGATCATACGGTGCTGATGATGCAGGTGGAGAACGAGGTTGGAGTTCTGGGCGACTCGCGCGACCGGTCCGACGCAGCAAACAAAGCATTTGCAGCCCCGGTGCCCGACCAACTGCTTGGCTATTTGAAAGCTCATCGGGATGCGCTATATCCGGATTTGCTTGCGCTTTGGGAGGCGAATGGGGCCAGGACTGCAGGCACTTGGGCGGAGGTTTTTGGAAAGACATCGAAGGCGGATGAGATTTTCATGGCGTGGCAGTACGCGCGATTTGTGCATGGCGTTGCCGCAAAGGGCAAGGCTGCCTACAACATTCCCATGTATGTGAATACATGGCTGGACGATTATGGCGCGGCGCCGGGAGAATATCCCAGCGGCTGCCCTGAGCCGTGGGTGGTGGATGTGTGGAAGGCCGCGGGGCCTGGTTTGGATTTTTATGCGCCGGACCTGTATGCGTCGGATTTTGCCCTGTGGGCGAAGCGGTATCACCGCGACGGCAATCCGCTTTACATGCCGGAGGCGAGAGGCCGCGCGGAGGGAGCGGCGAATGTGTTTTACGCTCTGGGCGAAGAGGCCGGGCTGGGCTTTTCACCCTTCGGCATCGACGACGAACTGGATGAGAAAGGCGACCTGGCTGCCAGCTATCACGCAATTGCAGGGCTGGCGCCGCTGCTGCTGAAGCACCAGAGCGCCGGCGATGTGCATGGCTTTGTACTCGACAAGACTCATCCGTCGGTGGATTTCACGATGAGCGGCTACGCGGTTCACGTGAGCCTGGACGAGATATTCGGCCACGGCGCGGAAAGCGGATTCGGGCTCGTCATGGCCAACGGACCGGACGCATTTCTCGGTGCGGGCAAGGGGTTCAGAGTGTCGTTCAAAGCGGCTGCGCCCGGTGGCCGGCAGGTGGGAATCGCGGCGGTGGACGAGGGAACATTCGAGGATGGCAAGTGGGTTCCGGGGCGGCGGCTGAACGGGGACGAGAACGACCAGGGCAAGGGCTGGCGCTTCGACTCAAGGCAATTGCGGACGGAAACGGTGACGCTTTACCGGTTCGATTAGCGTCCAAAAACTGGAGAAGATTACTATCGACCCGGCCCCGGTAAGTGGGGCAGTTTTGCATGAAAGCGCACCACGGTGGGTGACGTTAATTGCACATGCTGCGATGTGAGTACCGACCGCGCAGCATGTGCCAATGTGTTCAGGCAAACGCGTGACAAAATAAACAAAACGACACATCCTAACCCCGTCTAAGCGCGTTTAAGGGCGCCAACGATGCACTTCTGACGCACTTTTGACGCGCTATTTTGGGCGCAGGATCATTTTCTTGCATGCATGGTTCCGGTACGGTGGATTCATGGCAATGATCACAATCCGCAGCCTGACGCCGAAATCAAGCGCAGCCTGCGGGTTGGTGCCGCAATGAACGGGCGGTCGATGGAAGCGGAAGCGCGGGCGATTCTTACTGCGATTGTGAGGTATGTCCCGGCTGCCGAGATGTCTGGACCAGAATCCGCCGCTCCTGAAAAGGGGTAGATTTCCGGAATGCTGACGGCTCGTTTGGAGCCCGGAAGCCGCTCTTTTGGGAAAGGGGTTAGGTCCCGTCTGTTGGGGACGTTCCCAGAGCCATTGGTCAGTGAGGGCGAGTCGACTTTTGGCAAGCTTTCCGAGCGCGACGCTGTTCCAGGCGTGCCGTCGGGAAGCCCGAAGCAATTTCTATTACGTTAGCGCTTTTGGACCCGATTCCGATCCTCAGGATGCGCCGGTACCCAGGTCCTGCTCTTCAAAGAAGCAAGCGTGGACCGGGACGTCCACGCTACAGTTTCATCTTTTGTGGGTAGGTGAGGCCGGTGGACGACTGATACAAGGCCTCGAACTTCTCCCCAAATTTGGATAGCTGCCAGGGCTAGTCCTCGAATCATTTTGCGTTTTATCATTGCAGGCATGGACGGCCGTCTTCCTCTGTCGACCCTTCTTTCGCAGACGCTGGTCGCCTTCATTGTCGAGTTCGACAATGAATTCGAGCACCGTCCACCGCATCGCACGAGCTTGTTGGGGGCGACAGGCGGGCGCTTTGTGCCATGGCTGGTGTCAATGGCGTTTTTGGCCAAGGTGCTGCGGCACGTGGACGAAGAAGGAACAACTTTCGACGAGTTGAAACGGCGGACGGGGCTAAAGGCGCAGCAACTGAACCAGTGGCTGACGCGGTTGAGCGCGTGGTGGGGCTATGTGATGGTGGGCAACGGGCTGCCGTGGAATAGCAAGCGGTTGCCGGCTGCGGGGTTGATCTTTCGACCGACGCCGGGAGGGTTGAAGGCGATCCAGGAGTTTAGACCGCTGGAGGGGATTGTCGAGAAGCGCTGGGTTATGCGGTTTGGGCTGGACGAGGTGAGCAGGCTGCGAGAGGCGCTGGTGGAGGTGGCTGGGCGAGTGGCAACGGGGTTGCCGGACAGTTTGCCGATTCTGGGTTTTGGGTTGTTCAGCGCGGGTCCGGAGGGGGAAGCGGAGTTGAGGCCGGCGGGAGATGAGGCGCCGATTTCAAAAATGGGGCTTGCGGGACTGCTTTCCAAGGTGCTGCTGGCTTTTGCGGTGGAGTTCGAGCGGGTTTCGCCGGTTTCGCTGGCGGCAAGCGCCAATGTGCTGCGGTTAACGCCGGATGAGGGCATTCGCCTGCGGGATCTGCCACGGCTGAGCGGCGTTTCAAAAGAGTCGATCGGGATGGCGCTGACCTTTCTGGAGGCGCGGGGCTACGCGCAGGTGAAAACGGCGGCGGGTAAGGGAAAGTGGCTGCGGCTGACGGAACTGGGAGTTCGAGCGCGGGAACGGTACCCAATCCTGGTGGATGAAATTGAGGAACGCTGGCGAGGGGCGCTGGGCGTGGATGGGATTGATGCGCTTCGTGAGTCATTGGAGCGGCTGGTTGGCGCGTACGATGGACCGTGGACCGGGCTTTTCGAAGGGATGAAACCGTATCCCGATGGTTGGCGGGCGCATGTGCCGGTGCCGGAGAATTTGCCGCATTTTCCCATGATTCTGCATCGGGGCGGATATCCCGATGGCAGTTGAGGGCAGTTTTCGGTATACTGATTAGAGCCTCAAGAGGACGGGGAGTTCCCTGTCTCACGGGTTGTGCGGCCGGGTGAACATATTCGGCGCAAATCGAGACGAAAATGCCCAAGTTGAAGACCCATACGGGCGCGGCCAAGCGCTTCAGCAAGAC
>CAYWMR010000369.1:0-5307 GCA_964458965.1 uncultured Occallatibacter sp.
CCTGGTCGAAGGGCGAGATGCGCACCAGCCGGTGCACGCCGCTCTCGCCGGCCAACTGGCCAAAGGCGTACTCGCCCATGATGGTGAAGGTGGCGGATTTGATGCCCGCCTCTTCGCCATCCTGATAGTCGTTCATCTCGGTTTTGAAGCCCTGCTGCTCGGCCCAGCGCAGGTACATGCGTAGCAACATCTCAGCCCAATCCTGGCTCTCGGTGCCGCCCGCGCCTGGATGCACGGTGACGATCGCGTTGAGCGGGTCGGCTTCGCCATTGAGCATCGTTCGCGCTTCGAGTTCCTCGGCAAAAACGGCAAGGGCTTTGATGTCGCGTTCGAGATCGGCGAGCACATCCTCGCCTTCGCGCGCCAGTTCGATATAAGCTTCGATGTCGCCGGTGCGGCGAACCAGAGCTTCATCGTCAGCCACCATTGTTTCCAGACGCTTTTTATCGCGCATGAGTGGTTTGGTGGCGTTTGGATTGGACCAGAGAGCCGGATCGGCCAGCTTGGTTTCTATTTCGGCCAGTTCCCTGCGGATGCGAGCCGGGTCAAAGATACTCCCGCAGGTCGCGGACTTGGTCGCGCACGGGAGCATATGCGAATTCGAGATCGTTCAACGATGACATATTTTGCTCTTATGACCTGACTTTGAATTGGACTTTTTCTGCGTTATCCTAGCTAAACATAGGATATCACTGTATTGGTTTCGGCGGGCTTTGTCGGCTTGCGGCTACGCTGCCATCGGTTCAAGATCGTAACTGTACTCGTGCGCTGAGTTGGCAACATCGATCCTGACCCTCTCCGCTTCCGGCTTGATCTTCTCCAATTGTTTCAGTACACTCTCCGTCCGGCCCAAACGCGCCAACTTTTCCAGCAATTCCGGTTTGTGAACCAGCGCGAGCGTCCGGACAAGACGGTCGGTCTGACGGCTTATCCCTAACGATTCATTTTCGACGCGGGACAGATGAGAACGATCGATGCCGAGTTTGCGAGCAAATCCCTCAATCGTCTCATCCATGAATTTCCGCAGGAAGCGAACCTCTGGGCCTGTTAATTCGAATGGTTTTGCAATCATTGCGACCGCAATGGTTCTCATCAGGTCGTTGAGGCGCGGAATGCGCGGAGCCTCGCTCCCGCACCTGCGGCAAACCAGCACTTCAATGTCTTTGAGAATCACGTTTTCCAGCCCGGACTCTTTGAAATGGTAGTCCTTGCGGACCAACTGCATTTCTCCACAACACGCGCGGCAGTTACTCTTTGTTTTTGGCATCCTCTCCTCGATTCTTCGGGTATTGCGGCCTTGCTTCTTTTCTTCCGCTCCATGCGGATTCTCAGAGCAGCAGGGCAGTGATCGCCAGCGTTTCGTCCTCTTCCGGGAAGGCAATGATGAGTGCGATGGCTTGGCCTTCGGGAGTTGTCCATTCAACCCGGTATCTCCATTCCTGAAACCGCACATCGAGTTCCGGTTCCCGGTAAATCGTCCCTTTCTGCAAGGCGCGCTGCGCATCCTGCAAATCGATGCCGCGTTCTCGACAGCGCTTCTCGAAGTGATCGTGGTATTCCACAATGCCATTTTCGAGACAGTTCTTCAGCCGCTTGAGCGCATCCGTTTTGCTCAGGTGATTTCCGGCCACATGTGATAATATATCACAGAGCGACAAAATATCACATCGGAGGGGGTTGAGGCAGGTTCACAGGCGCTGCTCACCTTCATCGCAAGCACCTCCTTAATTCCAAAGAACCATTGGTACTCATGTCCACCGCTAACGAAGCAGCTTTCGCCCTGCCCAACCGACAATTCCCAAGCCAAGCAGCGCACACAGCCACCCGAACACGTCGCCGTGCGCGGTGTAGAAGGTTACGTCGCTGCGAAATGCGAACTGCGCGGGAAGCGCGTCTACCTGGTGGCGGGGAATGCTTTGCCGCACGCGGCCGTAGGGGTCGATGACCGACGTGATGCCGGTGTTGGTGTCGCGCAGAATCCAGCGGCGGTTCTCGATGGCCCTCATGCGCTCCATGTGGAGGTGCTGCCATGGAGCGCTGGTGTCGCCATACCAGCCGTCGTCGCTGATATTCACCAGCACCTGAGCGCCGTTGGCTGCAAATTGACGGACTTCATCCGCGAAGACCGACTCATAGCAGATGAATACCCCGTAGCGATGGCCGTCCAGCGTGAAGACCTTGCGCTCGCTTCCAGGCGTGAATCGAGAGACTTTTCCGGTGAGCTTGCGGGCGAAGAACAGCAGGTTTTGGAATGGAACATATTCGCCGAACGGGACGAGGTGGATCTTGTCGTAGCGGCCGACGCGCTCTCCGGTCGCGTCCAAAACCAGCGCGGAGTTGTAGTCGCGCCAGCCCTGCTCCTGATCTGAGAATTCCATCCCAACATTGCCGACAACCAATGGCGCCTGCGTTTGAGTTGCAATTTGTTTCAGCGCCTGCTGAAGACGGGGATCCGTTTCAAAGAACGGCGCGGGCGACTCCGGCCACACTACCAGGTCAGGATGGGTGGGATAGGGCGGACAGACAATTTCTCCGCTGGGTGCGCCGGTCTGCGGAGTTCCGGCAATGTAGGTCTTGCATTGCTCCGCGGCCAGGTGCGTGAATCCGGCAATCTGGCGGTCCCACTCAGGCCCGTCCCAGCGGTTGTCGGCGGCGACATCGAGGTTGGGCTGGACGAGCACGGCGGTGGCGGTCCCCGGCGGCCTGGGAGGCGCAATCAGCAAACCTGCTCCGAAACCCACTAGGAGGAGCGCACCAGCGATGCCCCAGGGACGCCTTCCCGAACACCGGTCCAGAATGAGCCCGCCGGCGATGAGCGCATTCACGGCAACCAGCAAAAAGCTGATGCCGTAGACGCCCGTCCAGGGGGCTAGCTGGTTCACCAGCGCGTTGTCTACCTGCGAGGAGCCCAGCTGATCCCAGGGAACGGAGGTGATGCGCGACGCAGCCAACTCGAGGCCGGCCCACAACACAGGCGCGGACGCCAGCGCCCACCGCGTGCTGCCACTGGCTCTTCGCACCAGCATCACGCCCAGGCCGAAGAGCCCAAAATAGAGCCCCAGCACCAGGCTGTATCCAGCCAGCAGCAGCGAAGGCGCAAACGGCGGCATGTCACCGTATTGGAGCATGACATCGCGGACCCAGTAGCAGTTGCCCGCGTACCACAGAACGCCGCAGAACCAGCCGAGCAGAAAGCTGCGACGCAGAGGGCGGGGAGAGTCTACACAGGCAGACGACAGAAGCGCCAAAAGCAGCGGGACCAATCCGAACCAGGCAAAGACCGTGCGCCAAACCGGAAGCGGCCCCGCGAGGGGAAACGGCAACTCAAGCAGACCGGCGGAGAGGGCTGCGGCAGCGAAGAGTTTCCAGGCACCCGCGTTTAAGAAATGGCGCTGCATACAGCCCCGAGTCTATCGCATTTGGCTTCAGCGGCCGGCGTTCCGGCGGCGAAGAGGATATGAACTTTGACAGGGGGCTTTCACACAGGTGAATCGCGTGGGGGGCTTCGCGGCCGTATGCAGCATGGTTCGCCGTTGTTTCGTTCTTCAATTGCCTTTAGTTTTCCTCTCGCAGCGGCCAAAATGCCACGGGTTGGCAACCCGAAAACACGTTACAATCGGTTTTATGCTATTCGCTGTGTTCGCAATTCACCTGCTCTCATGGATGTTTCTTATCGGCCTGGCGGGATCGACCGTGGTGGTCCTCATCAGCTTTTACGAGGATGCAGTTGAGCTTTTCGGCAAGGACGAGTAGCTGGTTGCGTCCCTCAGGGGCAAAAGCCCAGCGCTGAGTTTGTGGGGTTTAATCTACGTGCTGAATCCCGTACCCTTCCTGCTGAGGCACGTACCCTTCACGCGGGAGCCCGTACCGGGCAATAGTTTGTACTTGACTCTTTATTCATTGGTAAATAAACTCTTCGCAGGGCGTCTGCTCATCCCCTTAAACAGGATTCTGAATGCCGGGGTTGCGCCGGCAGATTATACGATGGCATCCACTCGCACGACCGTAGCCCCGCCCTCCGACCGCGTCCGGCTCATCGTGGCATCCTCCGTGATGCTCACCTTCATCTCTTTTTGGCGAGCCGCAGCCATTGTTCTCTGCGATCTGGGCTCGTCCGCATTCTATGCGGGGGGCATTGCGGAAGAGGCAGTGGGCGCGGCAGCCCCATGGTTCATCCTCGGCATCATGCTGTTCAGCTTCGCGGTGCGCGCGGTATACGTCGAGAGCTGTTCGATGTTCACCCGCGGCGGTGTGTATCGCGTGGTAAAGGAGGCTCTTGGCGGCACGTTTGCCAAACTCAGCGTCTCCGCTCTCATGTTCGATTACATTCTTACCGGACCGATCTCAGGCGTTTCAGCCGGCCAATACATTACAGGATTGATGAACGAACTGATGCAGGTTGCAGCCACCAGCCATTGGCTTCCTCCGGCTCTGATGGACGCGCAAAACAACCCCTTCCAATTCGATATGAACCACACTGCGGCGGTGTTTGCCGCGGTGGTCACCATCTACTACTGGTGGCAAAATATCAAGGGCATCGAAGAGTCGAGCGCCAAGGCTCTGCGCGTGATGCAGATTACCACAGTGATGGTGATCGTTCTTCTGATCTGGGGCGTCTTCTCCGTCATGGTGCGAGGGGTTCATCTGCCGCCGCCGCCCACGCCATCTCATCTCAAATTCAGCAACGAGGCGCTGGGCTTTCTGAAGGGTAGAGGCCTGCCGATCCTGGGCCTGTTTGGAATTCTCATGGCATTCGGGCACTCGGTGCTGGCCATGAGCGGCGAGGAGAGCCTGGCCCAGGTCAATCGCGAGATCGAGCATCCCAAGCTCAAGAACCTGAAGCGCGCGGCCATTGTCATTGCCATTTACAGTCTCATCTTCACTGGCGGAGCGACGCTGCTGGCATCGATGCTGATTCCCGACGGCCCGCGCACAACGCTTTACAAAGACAACCTGATCGCCGGCCTGGCCATGTACATGGTTGGCCCGCTATTCTGGCGCATTGCCTTCCGCATCTTTGTGGTGATTGTCGGATTCCTGATTCTTTCCGGAGCGATCAACACATCCATGATCGGGTCTACCGGCGTGCTGATGCGCGTGGCGGAAGACGGCGTGCTGACAGACTGGTTCCGAAAGCCTCACATCAAGTTCGGCACCAGCTACCGCATCATTAACATGGTCTTCATTCTGCAGATGGTAACCATCATCGGCAGCCGAGGCGATGTTATCCTGCTTGGCGAGGCTTATGCGTTCGGCGTCATCTGGTCGTTCACCTTCAACAGCCTGGCCATGCTGGTGCTGCGCTGG
>CAYWMR010000370.1:0-5298 GCA_964458965.1 uncultured Occallatibacter sp.
AGCGGATCAAGGAGACGATCAGCGTGCCGCTGGGCGCGGTGCGTCTGACGGAGGAATTCCTGACCGCGGACCCCGCGCCTGAGGATGGCCTGGCGCGGATGCGGCAATGGATTGCGCGCGAATTGAGGCGGGCGCAGAAGAAGATTCAGCCGGATGGGGTTGCGCTGGTGATTGGGACTTCAGGAACGGCAGCGGCTCTGAGCGAGGCTTGCGCGGCGGCAGAGCGCAAGGGAGGAAAGCAGAGAGTTAGTAAGTCGGCAGGTAACTCAGTTAGCAAGGTAGTTGGTAAAGGCGGAAAATCAAGAGGAATGCGAGTTATAGAGTTAGCCGACCAGTTAGCGCGAGGAATGGTGGCGACCGAGAATGTGCGCAAGCTCGCGGAGAGAATTGCGCCCATGACGCTGCCGGAGCGCGAGGCGGTGGAAGGGATCGGCCCGCGCAGGGCGGAGATTATTGTGGCCGGTGTTGAGGTCTTTGCCCAACTGCTGCAGAGCTTTGGGCTGGCGGGGTTTCGCTACTCGCCGCTGGGACTGCGGGACGGGATTCTGGCGCAGATGCTGGCCGAGCGGGATGCGCGAGCCACGGCGCACACCGAGTTCGAGCACGAGCGGTGGGAGAGCGTGCTGGCAACTGCGCGGCGGTACGGGGTGGATTTGAAGCAGGCTGAGCCGGTCCGGGCGCATGCGGTGCAGCTATTCCGCGATTTGAAAGCGCTGCACCACATGCCGGTGGAGTACGAAAGCTGGCTGGCGGCGGCCGCCTTGCTTCGCGATACAGGCAAGTTCATCAACCACCAGGGGCATCACAGGCATACGCAATACATTGTGTCCAGTTCGGAGATCTACGGTTATACGCAGTTGCAGCGGACCATTGTGTCGGCGCTGGCACGGTATCTGGGCAAGAGCAGGCCGCAGCCGGCCGACCGTGCGCTGCGCAATATTCCGGCCGAGGAGCACAAGCATGTGCATCGAGCAGTGGTGCTGCTCCGGTTGGCGGTTGCGTTGAATCAGGATCGAGCGTCGGACGTTTTACAGGTGTCGGCCAGGGTATATCCGAAGCGAGTGTATCTGGAGATTGCGCCAGGCCGGACAGGGGCGGAGCTGGAGTTGTGGAGCCTGCGCAAGGAGGCCGGTTACTTTCGCGAGGTCTTTGGGCGGGAGCTTTTTCCGACGCTCAGGTAAATGGAGCGGGCCATGCGTGGATCGATGAGCCAGCGTAGCAGCGGGGGATGGCGGTCGAGATCGACGCGCGCGATCGACCCCTTGCGCATGCGAATGGCTGCGCCGCCGTTTGCTGTGATCAGCCGCCCCAGAAACTGGAACATGTTGGGGTTGTGTCCCACCACCAGGACTCCCTCGCGGTCAGAATATTTGGCCAGCATTTTTTGGAACGCGGCGTAGTCTCCGTTGAGGCCGAGTGCCGGGCTGATTTCAACCTTGGATTCATAACCGAGCTCGGTGCCGACAAACTGCGCGGTTTGCAGGGCGCGCTTCAGCGGGCTGGAGACAATGACGTCAACCTGCACCTTGAGGGCGCCGAGGACTCGCGCCATCAACATACACTGGTCTTTTCCCTCTTTGATGAGTGCCCGCTTGGCGTCGAGGATTGGATTTCCGCGGGCGACTCCGGCATCGGCGTGCCGCATCAGGTACAGATTCATGGCGGTCTTTCAGGCGGATCAGTGGGTGGGCCGCTAGCTCCTTGAGGATTGATATTAACACGTTTGTAACAATTTCCGAGAAGTAAGGCAGATTCATTGTAGGGCTTAGGCAGAACCTTAAGAATCCAGAATCAGGCGGCCTTGTAACAGCGCCCACCCGCTTCGCCGACTCGCAGCGGATGAAACTGTGCCCCATTCATCGGACGTTCTTGTCCGATGAGTGGGAGCCCGCGGAACTCCATGGCGTCATGTATTGTTGACCTTGCATTCTTGTCTCTTTTCAGGGCACGACTTTACAGGTTGCGGAAAAACTCGCATACCGTCCAATTTGCGAAGGCTCTGTATCAGGGCACGACTTCAGTCGTGCCGAAAGTGGCAAAGAATAGCGTGGGGTTTTAACCCCTGCGGGGTTTTGGCATGCCCCAATCAATCCGAAATCCGATTCGTCAAACACTATTTGGGCGAACCGGGTGGCTGGGCAGACCACAGTTCGCCGGTAAGCAGGCCGCCGAGGAGCGCGCGGTGTTGAACCAGGGTGAAGCCGGAGGCGCTGAGTGCGGTTCGATGATCCGGCAGAGTGCGGACAGTGAGCCCCGTTAGCCAGCCAAAGGCCAGGTAGAGACCGGCAACCAGAGGGCGAGCGACCAGGTGGCCGAAAAGATTGGGTGGGATGGCAAACTCCGAGACCAGCCACAACGCTGACGGGGAGACGGCGGCGTGAAGCTGGTTTGCCAGTGATTGAACCTCTTCAGTGGTGAGGCAGTCGAGAAGGAAATGGGTGACGATAAGGTCGTAGGAGCGGGCGGGTGGCTGCCACTGGCGGGCGTCTGCGAGGTGAGTTTGGACGCGGGTCGCGTTTGAACCGGCGCGGTGGAGCAGGGAATTGAGCATGGCGGAACTGGCGTCGACGGCGTCGATTTGAATGCTTGGGTTGGCGCGAAGCAGGCGCTCGGTGAAGCGTCCGTCGCCGTCGCCGAGGACAAGGGCGCGGCGGCAATTGCTAAGATCCGCCAGGAATGCGAAGCGGGCCCAGTTGAGCCACGGACCGAAGGTCAAGTATTCCATCCAGCGATAGACTGGCGCGAGCCGATTGAAGTTCGGGGGGAGATTCATTGGAAGAGCAGGATCACCGGTGTGAGCAGAACCAGATCGGCTGCGGCGCGAAGAGCCAGCGGCGTGAGATGGGAGCGTAGATGGTGGAGCAAGGCCAGCAGCAGGGCGCTCACCGCGCCGGCTTCGATAAGGGCGGCGGTGCGGGGATGGGCGGCGGAGAACATTGCCGCCAGCAGCAGGCCGGCAACGGAGAGAAGTATCGCTGGGGCAAAGACGTTGGACATTCGCGACGATTTCTCTCGGGATTCCCAGCGCTCGATGGCGTGGCAGTTTAGCCAGGCCAGTGCTGCAAAAAACACCACCGGGGTGAATAGAGTCCAGCGTGCATGGCCGTGGACGGCTGCGGCGCGGCCAATTACCGGCAGCGCACAAGCGGCGGTAAAGAGAAGGCCGACAAGAAGCTCCTTGGATACCCAGTCCGCCGGACGCCATACATAGCTCGGCTGGACCGGGGCCGGCGATGTGAATGGTGGCCTATGTTCGCCAGACAGGCGCCTCTGTCTGCGGTGGATGCCGGTAAAGTATGCCAGGGCCGCGGTGGCCAGCACGCCGTTGCGTTCGCGGGCTGCAATTGGCATGAATACGAAGACGATGCACCCAGCGGCCAGAGCGGCGGCGATCGCGGTGGGAACAAAGAAGCGGCGATGGCGCCAGTGGAAGCGGTGGCGCTGGCGCAGGCGATGGTAGTGGAACGAAGACAGGTTGGCGCGAGCGTCAAGGAGCCTGTCGGCGATGTAAACCGCCCAGGCAACCAGCGCCAATAGAACGTCGTTCCACGCGGGGAGCGGTGTTTTGGTGGCCCACGCAAGACCGAGCATCCACACCACCGCAACCGTGGGGGCATCCAAGCTGGCCAGATGCCAAAGACGCACGGGTAGAGGCGCGTCGAACTTGGCGGTCACAGCTGGGCTAATCGCCTGCGAGTTGGCCAGAATTTGCGGCACTCGCCTCTATTGTAAGCAACACCTGGTGCCGCGAGAGACGCGCGGTCCATTTTCAAATTGACGCCCTGCATGCGAACGCGCTTAGCGGCGGGTTCCTCCGTGGTGTGCGACGGCCAGTTGCGAATGCTCGAGCTCCTTCAAATTGAGTTCGCCGTCGTGGTCCAGGTCCAGGCGCTGGAATTCGGCTTCCATGAATGCCATGTACTCAGCGTGAGAGATCTTCCCGCTTTTATCCGTGTCCATCAGTTTCAGCAACTGCACGGCTTCCGGAGTTCCGGCGGCAACCATGGGGGCTGCGGGAGCAGCAACCGGGGCCGGCGCAGTGGACGATTGACCGCCGGCAATGGCGGTTTTAAGCGGGGCAGCAATCGCCAGCAGTCCAGCAAAAACAAGGACTGCGAGAGCTTTCTTCCAGGTGGAAAACATGTGAATCTCCTTCGTCAGGATCGTTATTTCGGTTCATCCTGAGTGCAACGAAACTATACACCGGATTCTTGTAAAAAATCGGTGCTATCCGGCACGCCCTTCTTGTAGCGCATCCTGCGAAATCTGTCGAGCGCGCCCGGCACGCCAGCGGCGCTTAGGACCATGCATTGGCGATTGCCGCCCAGGACTGCAAACGCCACAGAAAACCGGCTACAATCGAGCCATGAGAGTTACCGTGGGGGTCTCCGGCGGAATTGCCGCGTATAAGGCTGCGGAGTTGGTGCGGGCCCTCCAGCGCCAGGCTCTTGAAGTCCATGTGGTGATGACCGAGGGGGCATGCAAGTTTGTGCAGCCGCTTACCTTTGCCGCGCTTACCGGGCACAAGGTGATCACCAGCCTGTGGGATGAGTGGAACTCGGCCGACGCGAGCCCAGACCAGAGTGGAATTGAGCACATCGCCGAGGCGCAGTGGGCAGAAGCGCTGGTGGTGGCTCCCGCGACCGCCAACATCCTGGCAAAGTTTGCGCATGGCATAGCCGACGATTTCCTATCCACTATGTATCTGGCCACGCAGGCGCCGGTCCTGGTGGCGCCCGCAATGAACGTGAACATGTGGGATCATCCCGCTACCCAGGCGAATCTCGAAATCCTGCGTCAGCGTGGGGTTCGCGTCATTGAGCCGGGAACCGGCGAACTCGCCTGCGGCATGGTTGGCGCAGGACGAATGGCCGAGCCGGACGCCATAGCCGATGCCGTGCTGTCTGCGCTCGGTCGCCGACACGACCTGGCTGGCGAAGTGGTGCTGGTCACCGCGGGAGGCACGCGCGAAGCGCTCGATCCGGTTCGCTTCCTCGGCAATCGTTCCAGCGGCAAAATGGGTTACGCGCTGGCAGAAGCTGCCCACAGCCGCGGCGCCAGGGTGATTCTCATCAGCGGGCCGTCTGCTCTTTATCCCCCTGCGCACTGCGAGTTCGTCAAGGTTACAACTGCCGGCGAGATGCGCAACGCCGTCCTGGAACGCATGACCGAGGCGACCCTGGTAGTGAAGGCCGCGGCAGTCGCCGACTATCGCCCCGTCACGGTCTCGGAACAGAAGCTAAAGCGCACTGGACCGATGACGATCGAACTCGCGCCAACGGAAGACATTCTTGCCGA
>CAYWMR010000371.1:0-5297 GCA_964458965.1 uncultured Occallatibacter sp.
GCGGCGTGGACCGGGAGGTCCACGCGACAGCCGGCCGGGAGGCCGGCGCTACATTCAGGCCATCGCCAATTCACGCAGCCACCATATTTGTATTCCGTCTTTAAAATTCTCTGCATTTCCTACGAAGTGCAAATGCAGATCCTTCGACTCCGTTTTTCGCAAGGAGCGCGCCAAACTCCGCTCTGGATGACCGGGGCGTTTGAGGGTTGTGGTTTCCCACTCATTCGCCAAAAGCACGCGAATGAATGGGGCACGATGCATTTGAGGTTCATTCACGGCGTAACTCGTTGCGCGAGTCGGGATGCTCAGGATCACAGCTTCATTTTAAGAGGAGTTCATATATAAGAAGAGCAGGGCAGCTCTATTTCAGTAGGAACAAAAATGCCCGACTGCCGAAGCAGCCGGGCATTTCCGTGTAAATCCGCGCTATCTGCGGCCGGCCGGAGCTTACCGATGTCCGCCTCCGCCGTGGCCGCCGCCACCGCTCATGTGTCCGCCGCCGCCGAATCCGCCACGAGCTGCGCCGCCGCCGCTATATCCGCGTGCCGCCGGGGCTGCCGCTCTGGCGCCACCCGCGTAACCGCGAGCCGGGGCAACTCCGCCACGAACTCCGCCGTAAGCTCCGCCACGAACGCCACCGCCGTAAACACCACGGCCCGCATAGCCGGCGTGCACGCCGTATCCACCGCGGAAACCGTGCCCGCCATACCCATGCCGCCATCCCCAGCCGTACCACGGGCCTACGCCGACGAAGAAGCCGCCGCTGAACCACTCAGGCCCGTAATAGCCATAGGGAGCGCAGGCGTAGGGGTAATAAGAGTAGTAGCCCCAATCGCAAACCGGGGGGCCGTAAACGTCGGGGGCGGCAACGACCGCGGGACCGACGCCCACTCCCACAGCTACTTGGGCATTTGCCGTGGCCGCGAACGCCAGAGCCAGAAACATCGCGAACAGAACCAGGCGCATTTTCCGCATAAATTCCTCCTTGTGCCGCCCCGTCCTGGCGTTCCGAACGTGGGAACCGGAGCCGAGCTCCGTTTTCAGCACTTGCCGGGTTCGGGATTCTATACCCAACCGGCTTCTGTGTATTAGAACAACGTTTCGGCAGTTTAGTTGCGGTCTCTTTTGACAGAATCGTTCAAGCCAGACGAAAGGGCAAGCCTTTTCTGCGAGCCCGTCCGCGGGTCTGTAGTGGTTCGATCCACGCGGACAAAACGCAAGGGGCCAAACGCGGGAAGAACGTGCTGCAAAAGGGCACAAAAAGCGGCCTCTCCGGGTTGGGAGAGGCCGCATGGTTGCAGGTATCAGGCAGTGAGCTACCTGCGGAAACGCTCGTGGCCGCGGTCAAAGCGACCATCGAAGTGCCGGTCGTATACCGGACCGCGTCCCCAGGCCACGCCGCCACCATAAACCGGGCCGCCAACGCCAAGGTACGCCCGGGGTCCGGGAGCCCAGTACCTGTCCACCGGGCGAGCGCCAACCCATCCGGCGCGAACCTCAGGGCGGAACCCTTCGCGTACAACCGGTCCGCGAGCATGAAACCCATACTCAGCCGCCTGGGCCGGAGCCGCACTCAGACCCAATCCGCCAGCCACCACCACCGCACCCAAAAACCAATTCTTCATGCTGCGCATAACCCCTCCCGTACCGCCGGCCTTGTCTGTCAGAGATCAAGCGCCAGCCCGGCTTCTTTCCGATTGAGGCTTGGTTGCTGCCGCCTCTGCGGCGTGCCGGTTATGTACTGTGTAAACACAGCGTATTCAAAAGGTTGCGGAGGTGAGTCCAAAATAAATCCTCGCAACTTTTTGGATTTGGTGGTGTCAAAAGCGCTGCTTGTGGGCGCAGCAAATAGGATGAACTCAGACAATGATAATGGAAACGGGCTATACTATGCGCATGAATGCGAGTGAAGAAGCCGGAACGGACACGCAGGAGCTGGAACAGCATTTACGTGAGCTGTTGGCGCCCGATCGGTTGCCCAGCTATATAAAATCCGCCCGGTACGAGCTTGGAACGGACCACATCGGTGAGCCCGCAGTGCGCATTTTTCTGGCGATTACCCCGGAGACCGATGTCCTATTGTCAAACGACAAAGCCAAGCTGAAAGCTTACAGCGAATACAGCCGCGACCTGAGTTCCCGGATTCTCAAGCTGGAGTCAGGATATTTCCCGTTCGTCCGCCTGGTCGAAGCGGCGTGAGCGCCGAGTCGCTCCCGGAACATCTGCTGGAGCAGGCCAAACATCTGGCGCGACGGGAACGGACGCGGCCGAGGCAGGCCAGCCTCCGGCGCGCTATCTCCACTGCCTACTACGCACTCTTCCACTTCCTGATCCGAGAAACCGTAAGGCAAATCGGTCCCAACCTCAGTGAAGAAAACCACAATCGCGTCTACCGCTGGTTTGATCATGGGGCTATGATTCGCGTGGCAAGGGCGTTCTCTCAGCAAGTTGTTCGAACTCAGAATCCGAAAGATACCCTTGTCCAACAAAACGATCCTGGGGTCATGTTTATCGCCGAGAACTTCGCCAAACTCCAGGAACTACGCCACCTGGCGGATTACGATTCAAGCGCCGTTTTTCTCCGGGCGGAGGTTTTAGACATGATCTCCCTCGTTGAAGACGCATTTGCATTATGGAACTTGGGGAAGGTTAAAAAATCACCTGAAGCCAACACTTTCCTGCTTTCTCTGCTGCTCTGGGAAAAGTGGGGCAAGCGTTCATAACATCCGCATTGACTGCCCCCTATAGCAGCCTCGGATGCGAGTGTTAAAGTTGAGTTTCGTCCTTAAATGTTCACCACCTCTCAGCACGCGCACTTCATCGGTATCGGTGGCATCGGCATGAGCGGCATTGCCGAAATCCTGCTCAACCTGGGCATGAAGGTCTCTGGTTCCGATTTGCGCCGAGGTCCTGTCACCGACCGCCTGGCTCAGCTTGGCGCCACCGTCTATGAGGGCCACCAGTCCGGCAACGTGGCGGGTGCAACCGTCGTGGTGACCAGTTCGGCGGTAAGCGCTGAGAACCCCGAAGTAGTGGAGGCCAAGGCTCGCAAGATTCCTGTAATCCAACGCGCGGAGATGCTGGCTGAGCTCATGCGCCTGAAGTACGGCATCGCCATCGCCGGCATGCACGGCAAAACCACCACCACATCCATGGTGGCCTCCGTGCTCAGCGCCGGCGGACTCGATCCCACGGTGGTGGTGGGCGGCCGCGTGGATGCGCTGGGGTCGAACGCGCGCCTGGGGACCACGCAATACCTGGTGGCCGAGGCCGATGAGAGCGACCGGACGTTTCTCAAGCTCTCGCCGATTCTGGCCGTCGTAACCAACATCGACCGCGAGCACATGGACCACTACCAGGACATGGCGGATGTGGAGCGGGCCTTCGTGGAATTCATGAACAAGGTGCCGTTTTACGGAGCGGTGACGGCCTGCGTGGACAATCCCCTGCTAGCCTCGGTGCTGCCGCGCGTTCATCGGCGTGTGTTTACGTACGGCGTTGCCGCTGAGGCCGATTTTCGCCTGGAGTTTCTCGTGGCTGGCCAGGGGCGGTTCGCGCGATTCCAGGTCAACACGGCATCAGGGCCGCTGGGGCCCTTCGAACTGCATGTACCGGGACGCCACAACGTGCTCAACGCCACCGCCGCGGTGGCCATTGCCCACCAGCTTCAAATTCCTTCTGCCCAGATAGCCGAGGGGCTGAACCGTTTTCGCGGCGTCGACCGGCGATTCCAGCAGCGCGGCCAGGCGCGCGGCATCACCGTGGTGGACGACTATGGCCACCATCCAACCGAGATTCGCGCCACGCTGGCTGCCGCGCGCGAGTGCGGGCACAAGCACATCTGCGTGGTATTTCAGCCCCACCGGTATTCGCGTACCAAAGATCTGATGGAAGAATTCGGCAGTGCCTTCAAAGATGCCGACACAGTGATCGTGCTGCCCATTTATGCCGCCAGCGAAGAGCCCATCCCGGGCGTGACAGGCGAGTTGCTGGCCGCGCGAATCGAAGGGCCGCAAGTCCACTATGCCGAAGATTTTGCCACGGCCATCAGGCTGGTTGCCGCCCACGTCCACGAAGGTGACCTGATTCTTACGCTCGGCGCAGGCAATGTCAGCCAATTGGCTCCGCAGATTCTGGCTGCGCTGGAAGCTACTTAGACGCTGCTTCTATTCCGCTGCTATCATTCACCGAAAAACATTTAGCACTTTCGAGGAGCTTGTATGTCGCTAGGTTCACGCAGGTCTTTTTTGAAGGCAGCTTCCGCATCCGCTGCCGCATTGGCAGTTTCCAGCCGGGTTCCGGCCTGGGCCCAGACGCCGGGTTCTCAGAGTTCGGTCCGGACCTGGGCCACATTTCGCGACCAGCGGTACGTGGCGGGCCGCCCACTCACATGGACGCCTGTGACGGAAGTTGCAGCCAGCGCCATCGCGCTCGATCCCGGGGCAACACGGCAGGAGATTCTCGGCTTCGGCGGGGCGCTGACCGACGCCACTTGTTATGTACTGAGCCAGCTTACCGACAGCGAGCGGCAGGCGGTGATGCACGATCTGTTCGCTCCGGGAGAGATGGCGCTGAACGTGTGCCGCACGTGCATCGGGTCCAGCGATTATTCGCGGACGGTTTACAGCTTCGACGACAGTGCCGAGCCCGATCCCGAGTTGAAAAAATTCTCCATCGACCACGACAAGGCATACATTCTTCCTGTGCTCAGGGATGCGCGGAAGGTGAATCCGGAACTGTTTCTATTCAGCTCTCCCTGGAGTCCGCCGGGGTGGATGAAGGCCAACAACTCCATGCTGGGCGGGGGCATGCGCTCGCATAGCTTTGGACCTTACGCAAGTTACTTCGTCAAGTTTCTTGAAGACTACAAGGCGGCGGGAGTACCCATTGACGCGGTCACCGTGCAGAACGAGGTGGATGCGGAGCAGAATGGCAACATGCCGGCTTGCCTGTGGGCGCAGGAGCAGGAGATTGAATTCGTGGCCAGTCACCTGGGGCCGGCGTTGCGCAAGGCCGGCAGCCAAACCAAAATCTGGGTGGTTGACCACAATTACAATCTGTGGGGCCGGGCCATTGGTGAGTTGAGCGTGCCTGCGGCTTATGACTACATTGACGGTATTGCCTGGCACGGTTATGTTGGAACGCCGGATGGTATGACTCGCGTCCACGATGCTTTCCCCAAGAAGAACGCCTACTGGACTGAGGGAGGGCCGGACGTGAGGTCGCCCGACTACCAGACAGACTTTACAAAATGGGCGGAGACGTATAACGGAATTTTCAGGAACTGGGCCCGTTCG
>CAYWMR010000372.1:0-5282 GCA_964458965.1 uncultured Occallatibacter sp.
CAAAAACCTTGACAACACCAGCCGTCTCATAGAAGCCCCTGAAGGATGTTGTGGGATGCCCGCATCGGGATTCATGCAAGCGCCTCCAGGGACTAAGGGATTAGAAACAGCGTTGTTGAGCCAGTTGAGATTGTTAGGGGTCGAACGATGATTGAGACCAATTACAAGTGTGAAATCTGCGGTACGGAAAGCGAGAATCCTGTGCGCTGGATCGTGATCCACTGCAGCAATGCTCAACTTACGGTTTTCAAATGGACGCCGGAAGCAGCCGGCGCTCCCCACGCGCGGCACTACTGCGGCGAAGCCCACGCCCAGGTTTATATCAGCCGCTGGTTTGAATCCTTCTGCGGATGAGCTTTCGATGGATCCCACACGGTCAAATCCGGTACGGAATCCGAACACCTGGATCGCCAGCGGGAAAATCTCGGGTGTTCCGAGTAATCATGAGACGACCGGTTATTTCCGCAGTCGCTTTGATGATCGCATCCGGTAGTTTCATCTTCCGTTGTCGCCGCACGATTACAGATAGCTCAGCAATCTCCGGGGTCAATGGAAGGCTGCGAAAAGTTGCGAGAAATGCGCGGATTCGAGGCTCCTCGCCGGGGGTCGCTCCCGCCATGACTTCCATCCACGTGACGATGCTGATAGCCCGGTCGAGGCAACTGTCAATCTCGGTTTGCGCCGTCGCGATGCCGCTCAAGTAGTCGATGAGGATGTTGGTGTCGAAGAGAACCTTCGAACCTACCATTCTTCCCGCATCCTCTCCTGGTACTCCATACCATCCATGGGACGGTCACGCCAAATTCCAAAGGCTTCCGCTCTCGAGTCGTTCCGGTGCGGCTCCAGAGAGGTCGAGATAGCGCGGCGCACAAACTCTGCACGCGAGATGTCGAGTCGTTTTACGACAGAATTCAGTAACTCCAAATCTTCTGCCGGAATGTCAACCAGAGTACGCAAGGTGCGCTCCTTTGATATACAGCAATGATATCATCTTCTCACCGCTTGTGCATATCCCGCGCCGGTCCGGTAGACTCGCGCACAACCAACTCCGGCGCCATCACGATCTCCGCGGGAAACGGCTTTTCCCGATCGGCAATCCTTTCCAGCAGCACCTGCGCGCCGCGTTTGCCCATTTCAAGCAGTGGCTGGCGGACAGTCGTCAGCGACGGTGTTGAATAGGCCGCGGATTGGATGTCGTCGAAACCAACCACCGAAACGTCTCCCGGCACGGTGAGTCCCGCGTCCTTCAGAGCGCGGATGGCGCCGATGGCGGCGATGTCGTTGAAGCAGAAGACGGCGGTGAAGTCGGTCGCTTTTTCAAGCAGCGCCTGCATAGGCCTGTAGCCGATCTCGGGTGCCATTGGGTGGTATCCATCCTTCATTGACCAGCCGGCTGTGTCGATGCGGATCACCAGCGCCGGATCAATCTTGAGGCCGATTTCGCGCGCAATTTCCTGGATCGACTCCCAGCGAAACTCCGAGTCGGGGATGGCGCGCGGACCGCGCATGAAGGCAATCCGCCTATGTCCAAGTCCGTTGAGATGCAGCAATGCCTGCTGCACCGCAAGGTGGTGGTCGAGCACAATATTGGTTACGTTTTCAGCCACGCTGTGCCCCGAGATCGAGACGATCGGAATGGGAACCTCAACTTGTTCCGCAGATGTGTTCAGGAACAGAAAACCATCGACGGAGCGCTCCACCAGCATGCGCGGGTATTTGTCGATGAGTTCGCGCTTGAATTCGTGGCAGGCGGTGAAGTAGAAGTAGTGTGCGGCGTTCAATTCCTGAACCACGCCTCTCATCACGCGCGTAAAGTAGCCCTCGCTCAGGTCGGGCGCCAGCACGCCCACACTCATTGACCGGCTTTGGCGCAGTGAGCGGGCAAAGTAGTTGGGGCGGTAATTGAGCCGCTCGGCCGCCTCTATCACCCGCTTACGCGTCTCCTGCGGGATGGACCTGGCCGCCGGAGAATGATTCAGGACCAGAGAGACTGTGGTCTGCGAGAGCTTCAAATGCTCGGCAAGCATCTTCAGGTTGACGTGCCCTGGTGGCGTAGAAAGCTTTCCCTTTGCCATGTTGGATTTGTAACACGTTTGCAACGCAGTGGACATGGAACATTGGCTCGGCTCGATTCCAATAGTGATTTTATTTCGCGGGGACGTCGATTTGGCCGCGGCCGGGTTTGAGAGTCCAGGTTTGGCCTTTGAATTCGAAAGTTCCGGTCAGGGTTCCAGGAAGTGAAATCAGAGCGTGCAGCGTGCCGCCACCGTGGACCTTCGAGTCGGCGGAAGGGGCGATGAAGTGGTATTCCACCTTGATTTCGCCTTGTGGATGAGGAAAAGTGGCTGTGAGTGAGGTCAGATTCCCGAGATGCGGAGCGATACGAACGGTGGCGAAGCCGGGGCTGGAAGGCTCGATTCCAGCAACCAGCGTGAGCAGATCGTAGATGGGATGCGCTGTCCAGGCGTGCGAGTCGGAACGCGTATTTCCGGGAACCTCTGGCCAGGTGCTGAAATGGAGCGGAAGCAGCTTGCGCCATGGGTCGAGAGAATTCAAATATTCGTCTGCCAGGCCGGCATGGTCGAGCGCGCGCGCCAGGTAGAAGCGGAAGTAATAGGAGGCGCTGAGCGTGCCGTCGGGGGTAGTGCCGGGGTCGATCGCTAATATCCGCTTTAGCACCTCGCGTTGACGGTCTTCGGGGATCACATCGTAGAGTACGGCCAGGATGTTGGCCTGCTGGCTGAAGTCCTTCAGGTCGGGATTATCGGCGATCAGGCTGCGGGAAGCTGACCAACACTTCGCTGAGAGTCCCGCTCGGACATGCGCCGCGCGGCCCTGGTAGCGAGAGGCGAAAAGCGTGTCGCCGACGGAACTCTCAAGATCGGCTGCTTCTCCCAGAGCTCCGAGGTATTCAAGCGTAGTAACGCAGGACTCGCCGCTGGCGCTGTACGTGGGGATAACCTGCTTATCTTGAACCCAATCGATGAAACTCCACCAGGGCAGTTGCCGGAGAAGGCCGTCGGGCTGCTCGTACTTCGCGAACCAGTCGAGCACCGATCGAGTCGCGGGGAGTTTTGTCCGGACGAACTCAGTGTCCGCCCGGTACATCCAATAGTCGTGAACCATGCCGACAAAAAGCAGGGAAAAAGTGGGGATATTCTGCACCAGGGAACTGGGATACCGGCTGCGGGTAATCCCCTCCGGCATGCGCGACAGGTCGAAAGCCTCGATGGCCTGCCGGGCGAGGCGGTCGTCGCCGGCGACGGTGTAGGAGATGAGCGCCTGGATGCGCGTGTCGCCGATGTACTGAAGCTGCTCGAAGTAAGGCGTGTCCATGTAGGTTTCGTGGGCGTCGAGCCGCGCAGTGCGCCAACTGATCTCCCAGATTTTGGCAAGGTCAGGGTCGGGAGAATCAAACTTCGCCCGCTCCTCGAATGGATATGCCGTAAATTGCGCTGTCAGCGATTCAAGCGTAAGTGGTTGGTCGCCGGTAGTGATGTCCAGGTCGAGGTAACGCCATGTGCGCCACCAGAGCGGCTCGAACGTGCGGTGCTGGCCGCCGTCGGGGAGAAAGATGTCGGCTAGGCCGAGAGCATTGCGGGTGTGCTTGACGCCATGCTCGTCCTCATACGTCAGAGCGTTCCGGTCGCCTTTGTGCTGGTTATTGTCGTAGAGGGCTTCCCCGTAGGTAAGGGTAATTTTTGCGCCTTTTCCGCCCGAGACGGTCAGTTGCGGGTAGGCGGTCGTCAGGGCTTTGCGATCAAGAATAAGCCGGTAATGCCTATTTGCATACAGACCGATGGACTCAGCGGGAAATACAAGCAGGTTGGTTCGAGCTTCATAGGACGCCTGTGTATCGGTAGAGAGAACGGCGTGGCCGGGTTCGGTCTCTTGATATTCCATGTGCGGCAATTCGTCCGGCACCAGTCCCCAGGGATTATCGCCGGTCGTAACTGCCGAGTGTGCCCGGTTCACCGGAAACATGCTTTCCGGCAGCGGCGACGCAACAGGAACCCAGGATGGCCCGGGAGCCGCAGGCGAATTCCAGTTCCAGTCGTAGCGCGAAGCGTCGAGTTCTTCGCCCGGCCCGGACGCAAAGTAGGTTTGCAGGCTCACTGACTTTCGATCCAGAGGCCGCTGACCTTGCTCCACTTCCACCAGCCAGTCCTTCGGCGTGCTGATCGACAAGTCTCCGCCAGCTTCGCTCTCCAGCAGAAAGGCTGTGCGGTCCGTCATCTGCGCAATGGGCGCATAAACGCCGAAATTCCATACCGTTGCGGTGATCAGGTTCTGGCCCGCCTTCAGAAGCGGAGCCAGATCGAAGCGCTCATAGCGCCAATGGTTCAGGTCCCCGCGTGCCGGTCCGTCGCCTACCCGATTCCCATTAACGTACAGAATGAACCGGTTGTCCGCGCTCACACGGACAACGTAACTGGCCGGCACCCCCGAAAGCGTCAGCGCCCGCCGGAAGTGCAGCACCACCGGATCGCGCAACGGCGCGCTTGGGTGCGTGATCCACGAGGCATTCCAGTCACGGTGGGGTGGATCGGGCTGAATGGTGGTTTGAGCTTCAAACGCGAAGGGGTAGAGAGCGAGGGCAACAAGTGCAAACCATTGGCGCATGGAATCGAGCCTTCCGACGGACGCATACCAGCTTAGTACAGTTCGGTGAGCGGAATGCCGGGCGTGATTGCAGAGCTGATAAAGATCGCTGCCTATTTGCCAGTTTGTCTGGCCCGAAGTTCACTCTGGACCACGCCGCGTCCGATCCAGGCAAAAATAAAAAGCGTGACACCGCCAACCCATCCGCCCAGGCTGAATGGCCCTGGAAAGTACATGGCAATGACCACGCCTCCGCCAACAAGAATTACGGCGAGCGCACCGAAAATGCGCATGCCGTAGAGGAAGATGAACGGCAGGTAGTGAGCTCCCACGATAACCAGAAGTGCCGGATAAAACAGGTTCAAGTTGAGCTGTGTTATCGGCACCAGCAGAAGCATGCCGATCGGCACGGTAAATGCGACCTGCATGGCAAGATGCCCCAACGGGTTTTCGCGCGAAAGGGAGGAGCGCCGCCCCGAGATCCGGAGCAGGAGTTGTGTGATTGGGAAGATAAAAAAGCCGCCAAATGCCAATTCGATGATGGCTGTGCGTGGAGAAATCCAGGTACCGAGTGCAGCGGATGCCAGCCACAACCCGGACGAGACTAGCTGTCCGAAAAAGCCTCCGGAGAAGACGGTGCGTGATTCGCTCGCCGCGGCGGTGGCGGCGCATGGCGGCGA
>CAYWMR010000373.1:0-5257 GCA_964458965.1 uncultured Occallatibacter sp.
CGGTCCAGCGCGAGCGCATATTCCCCGCCATGTGCTTCACTACGATGGCGATGGAATTCGCGTCCTCGTCGAGGGTGACGAAGAGTTGCTGGTCGCTCACCTGCTCCATGGCGCGCTCGGCAAGCTTCTTGTAATAGCGGAAGACCGCCAGCGAATCCTCAACATAAGAGGTAGTGAACTCGAGTGCCATGCGGGCAGTTTATTCGGAAAAAGAGGAGGTTGTGAAGACACAAATTCAACTTGGCGCCTGCACGCTCATTTTCGTGCGGCGCACGGTAGGTCCACTTCGTGGCGAAAGTACTTAAATCCCGATATTCACCTTGCGAAGCGCATCCTTGTAATGATCTCTCGCGGTCTTGGCTTTGGCCTGGGCATCCTGCTCCACAAGTCCAGCGTCGTCCCAATGCTCCCAGGCAACTTCGGAGTGGTCGGCGGTGGCCAGGGCTTCTTCCGCGCGGATGGCGGCTACCCATTCGTCGGTTGCCTGTTTATAGGCGAGGCGCAATTCATCGAGAGCTGAGGTGTCCATAGATTCAAAGCCTAGGACGGCTTCCTTTCGCAGTCAACGGCTTATGGCACGGATTCATCGAAAGTTAATCCGAGCGCGGATTCTCCAATCCGATTGCCTCGGTTTGTTCTCCTCGCGGTTCATCCGCTACCATTGGCTCCGAATTCGCGGCGTGTTTTTCCCGCCACTGGAGCCTCAATGATGCGCGTTTCCCTGCCTGTTCTCCCGGTTCCCTGCCTTGCTTCCCTGCTGGCTGCCGCATCGCTTGTCTGCGCGGGCGCGATGGCCCAAAACGCTGGATTGGCGGGGGTTCCCGTTCCGGCCAATGCTCCTTACAAGAATGCGAACGATCCACCCGACCAGCGCGTCGCCGATCTGCTCGCACGCATGACTCTGGAAGAGAAGGCGACCCTGCTTTCCGGGGCGGGCTGGATGGAGTCGGCTGCGATCGAGCGGCTGGGCATTCCGGCCATCAAGATGGCGGATGGACCGTTGGGCGTGCGGTCGTGGCTGGGCAGCTCGGCAATAACCAGCGCGGCCAATGCGCCGATGAAGGTGGAGACGACTTCGTTTCCCTCTGGTGTGGCCATGGCCGCCACATGGGACACGGAGCTGGTCCAGCGCGAAGGCCAGGCGATTGGGCAGGAGGTAAAGGCGCTGGGGCGCGACATGATTCTGGGTCCCACCGTAAACATCAACCGCGTTCCGTTGTGGGGGCGCAATTTTGAAGGCTACGGCGAAGACCCCTACCTGGCAGGCCGGCTAGGCGTGGCCTACGTCAAGGGAGTGCAGAGCGAAGGCGTGATTCCCTCGGTAAAGCATTTTGCCGCGAACAACGAAGAATTTGAGCGCCACCGCATCGACGCGCAGATTGACGAGCGAACGCTCCACGAAATCTACTTCCCTGCCTTCAAAGCCGCAGTGCAGGAAGGGAATGCGTGGACAGTAATGAGCGCCTACAACCTGCTGAACGGTGTGCATTGCGCTGAGAGCAAGCCGCTGTTGACGGACATTCTCAAGGGCGAGTTCGGCTTCAAGGGTTTCGTCATTTCAGACTGGGGGAGCACGTATTCGACAGCCGCCACGGTGAACGCCGGAATGGACCTGGAGATGCCCGGAGGGCCGCCGATGGTGACCTGGGCTTCGACGGGCCAGCCGCAGGCCGCGGGCAACGGCTGGGGCTGGCTGAGCGCGGACAAAGTGCTGGCGGAGGTGAAGTCCGGGCACATTACCGAGGCCACGCTGGACGACAATGTGGGCCGGATTCTGCGCGTGATCTTTGTCAGCGGATTGTTCGACCATCCGCATGAGGGCGGCGGAGAGGTGGACACACCAGCTCAGCGTGCCGTGGCCTTGCAGGGCGCGACGGAAGGGATTGTCCTGCTGAAAAATGCCGGCTCCCTGCTGCCGCTCGATGCCGCGAAGATTCACTCGATCACGGTGATCGGGCCCAACGCTGCGGTGGCGCGAACGGGTGGGGGCGGCAGTTCCTTGGTGCGGCCCAGGTACGCCATCTCTCCGCTGGATGGGATTCGTGAGCGGGCAAAAGGCGTTGATGTAAGGTACGCGCTGGGCGCTGGAATGGAGCGCGAGGACGCCTCGCTCAATACGCCCGAGGCAAGCGCGAGACTGCTGAAGGAGGCGGTGGACGCTGCTGCAGCGGCCGATGTGGCCGTGGTGGTGGTGGGGCGCTATCCCAAGCTGGAGGGGGAAAGCTTCGACGTGAAGACGATGGACTTGCCAACCGGCCAGGATGACCTGATCGAGGCGGTAGAGAAGGCAAATCCCCACACGATTGTAGTGTTGAACACCGGCGATCCCGTGACCATGACAAAGTGGATTGAGCAGACACCTGCGCTGCTGGATATGTGGTATGGCGGCCAGGAAGGCGGCAACGCGTTGGCAGCTATTCTGTTCGGCGATGCCAATCCGTCGGGCAAGCTGCCGGTCTCGTTCCCGAAGAAGTTCGAAGACTCGCCGGCATACGGGAATTATCCCGGCGTGAACCTGAAGGTGAATTACGCCGAAGGGATTTATGTCGGCTACCGGTATTACGACACCAAAAATGTGGCGCCTCTGTTTCCTTTCGGCTTTGGGCTGAGTTATACGAGCTTTGCGTACAGCGGGTTGAAGGTGACTCCGGAACGATGGGTCGGCGGGGAAGTGGCCGTTGATGCGCATGTGAGCCTGAAGGTTAAGAACACCGGTACGCACGCTGGAGCCGAAGTGGTTCAGCTTTACGTGCATGACGGCCACTCGAAGATCGATAGGCCGGTGCGCGAGCTGAAGAGGTTTCAACGCGTTGAATTGAAGCCGGGCGAGACGCGGAGCGTGGAGTTCGACCTTGACCGCACCGACCTCTCCTATTGGAGCCCGGACAAGAAGACGTGGGTCGCCGAGCCGGGGACCTTTGAGATTCAAATTGGGTCATCGTCGCGAGATATAAGGCTGCATGCGCCGCTGAAGCTGCAAGAGGAAAAGTAACCCGGCTTACCGCGCCGCCTCGTATGGCTCAACGCGCAGCATGTCGGACAGAATTCCGCGTTCCTCAGGGCTGAAAACACCCTGGTAGCGAGCAGAGTTCAGCACCGTGGCCCGCTGGTCCAGCGGAACCGACCGCAAATCCCGAAACGCATTTCGCATCATCGCCTGGCGGTCTGGCGGCAATGCGCCCCAACGACGCGAGGAGACAGTGACCTGCATTTGCTCCTGTGGCGAGAGGCGCTCCAGCATCTCGTTGCGAGCCAGGCGACGCTGCCGCACATCCTCAGGCATTTGATCGACCTGATGCAACTGCTGAAGCAGCCGCTGCTGCACCTGGGGAGGCTGCCGGTTAAAGCTAGGATCGCTGCGCAGCAGCCGCTCCTGATCCTGAACAGGAAGATTGCGATGCTGGTTCAGCCAATCCTGCAAGTGGCCCGCGGGCGCGTAGCCCTGACCCTCATACCCGCGATAGGCGGGACGTGCATAGTTTGCGCCCGGGTATGGCTGAACGGCATAGGGCGGACGAACCTGCCCTGGGCCGTAGCCCTGCGGCTGACCTTGATACTGCGGTGCGGGATATTGCGTCGCAGGCCTGCCCGGATACGGCGCGACGGGATAAGACGGACGCACCCCCGCCTGTGGCCTGCTCTCCATTTGCGCTCCGGGCCGTGGGCGGCCCTGCGGCCTGCCGGGCTGAGAACGCTGAGAACGAGGCGCGGAAGGCCGCGGAGCCGGCTCGGGACGCTGGCCGTGAGCCCACGACGCGGGCGCGCACAGAGCCACAAGCAGAGCAACCATAGCCGCGCAACCCTTGAGTCTCCCACCTCCCGTGTTGTATGCCCCGTTCACAAGCGTCTCCCGTCCCTTTTCAGCCAACTCACTCAGTCCCCGTTATCGTTGCTGCTTGAAAGTGCCTCCAACTGATCCAGCACCTGGGCGTTGTTATCCATCGTCTGCAAATCATGAACCACGGCGGTCGGTCCCGGTGGCACCGGCGATCCGTTCCAGTCGGTAACGCCGAGGTAAGTTCCACCACCCAGCAGCAGAACCACAGTCAGCGCCATGGCGGCCAGCGGACGAACATGCATCGACGGGCCGTATGCGAAGCGGGCGCGCAGCCGTGCAAACCAGCCGTCGGGCGCGGCCTGGCGCTCCTCCCGCATTCGGGCATCAAGGCGGCTCAGGAAATAGGGGCTAGGCTCGGGTGCCTCCCAGCTATCCAGCAAAGACATGGTTGCCCGCAACTCGGCCAACTCCCGGCTGCAACGATCGCAAGTGTCAACATGCGCTCGAACCTTGGCAGGCACGGCGGCTTCGTCCAGCAGCAGGTCTGCCAGCTTCGACTCCATCGCGGTGCAATTGTCTTTTACTTGTTCCATGATTACCACCCCATTCCCGCCAGTTTTGCCCGGCTGTTTTTCCTTACACAAAATCCTTCAGTTTGTCGCGAAGCGTTTGATAGGCGCGGAAAAGCAGCGACTTGGTCGCCGACTCGCTCAACTTCAGCACCTCTCCGATCTGTCGGTAGTCCATCCCTTCGTACTTGTGCATCAAAACAGCCATTCTCTGCCGCTCCGGCAGCGCCATCACGTGCGTGCGAATGGCCGCCATCCGCTCATTGCGCATCATGCTCTGCTCCACACTGGGCTCATCGTCGGCCACGTCCGGTGTTGAGCCGGTTTCCTCATCGGGAGCGTCGAGATAGATGGTCTGCGCGCTCCGCTCGTGACGCGTATCGCGCGCGTGGTTCACCGCCAGATTGGTTGCAATGCGGTAAAGCCAGGTGGTGAACTTGGCCTCGGCCCGATAGCTCTCGCGCGAGCGGTAAACGCGCAGAAACACTTCCTGCGCCAACTCTTCCGCCACGGCCTGGTTGCGGACCATGCGGAAGAGAAAGTGAATCATGGCCCGGTGATACTTCTGCACCAGGTAGTTGAAGCAAGCTTCGTCTCCGGCGGCTACGCGCAGCATGATGGCCGCGTCGCCGGCGGGCTCCAGGGATGCCCTTGAGGCCAGATTCTCCTCTGGTCCCGAGTCCGGCCTTGAAGCCGCACCCGCTCCCAGAACCGAGTTGTCCAGGACGAGGGTCGCCATAATCTCTGGAACCCCATCCTCGACGGAAGGTTGCGCTTTTTGCGAACTTTCAGGGCTGGAATTCGCGGTTTGGTCGCCTATTCCGGCCGCCGCTCCATTGGCCGGCGGGCCTGAACGGGAACCGGACGGCTGCACAGAAAACAGTGCCATCAACGACCGGGTTACTGAGCC
>CAYWMR010000374.1:0-5202 GCA_964458965.1 uncultured Occallatibacter sp.
CAATGCGGCCAGCGGATCTGTGGGCATCAGCGATGGGGGTTGTCGCGCTTTGCGGCGTTGCGGCTCTCGCTCAATCCGCGCCCGCAATCACTCCGCAACCTGCCCCGCAGGCTCCCGTCACATCTAGCGCGCCCGCAGCCGACGCATCTCAGCAACCGCCAGCCCAGCCGATTGCCGGCGGCAAGCTGCACGGGACCGTAAAGAGCGGCAACACCGCGCTGCCCGGTGTGTCGGTGACCGCCCAAAACACCCTAACAGGCAAGCGATATTCCACCACCACCGACATAACCGGGGCGTGGTCGCTGACTATTCCACAAAATGGGCGGTATGTGGTCAAGACGCAGTTCGCCGCGTTTGCGGTGGCGTCTCAGGAGGCCGTCCTCAACGCGACCAGCAGCCGCGATCAGACGCTGACGTTTTCCTTGTTATTGCAGTCGCGCGCGTTGGAGCAGCAGCAACAACAGGCAAGACAAGACGCAGCCTCGGGGGCCGACCAGAGTTCGGCAGCGGCGGCAATTCGTCAACTGGCGGGCACCGGGCCGCAAAGCCTCAGCCTCACCAGCTCGCTGGCCGCGGATACCGAAACGCAAAGTGCGTCGTCTGCCGGCGGAAACGGTGCCGGTTCAAACGGTTCAGGTGCGGCGCTGCCCTCGATCGCCGGCAACTCCGACTTTGGCGGAGATTCGGTGGCCATCAGCGGAACGTCTGGCCAGGTGAGCCCGATGGCCGGCGTCAACATGGATCAGATCAGGGATGCAATTGAACAGGCGCGCGCTGCGGGCGGCGGGCAAGGCGGGTTTGCCGGCGGCGGTGGTCTTTTTGGCGGTGGTCCCGGATTTGGCGGTGGTGGCGGCCCCGGAGGGTTCGGTGGTGGAGGCGGTTTCGGCGGCGGCCGTGGCAACTTCCGCGGCTTCAATCCCGGCCAGCCGCATGGATCCGTCTTCTGGAATGGAACCACTTCGGACTTCAATGCCCAGCCCTTTGCTTTGGCTGGTCAGCCGCAGGATCAGCCTGCCAACGGATCGAACCGGTTCGGAATTACTTTCATGAGCGCGCCCTATATCCCACACCTTACCAAGCCAAGCGGCAAGGATACGGTGTTCCTGTCCATCTCAGGCTCGCGGCAGTCCACTCCTCAGGACAACTACGCCACCTTACCCACGGACCTCGAGAGAAGCGGGAACTTCGCCGGATTGGCGCCGATTTACGATCCGGCAACATTTCAGCAATTCAACTACGATGGCAATCCCAACGTAATTCCACCGAACCAAATCGCACAGCAGGCCGCGGCCCTGATGGCGCTTTTTCCCGAGCCCAACCTGATTCCCACCGGCGCGCTGAAGTATAACTACCACCTGCTTACCACCGCGCAATCCAATAGCACCCAGGCCGGAGTTCGCTACAACCGCAGCTTCGGCGCAAACGCGACTCAGCCAGGCGGCGGAGGTCGCGGCGGCTTTGGAGGCGGCGGCGGAGGGCGCAGAAATCAGAATCAGGGCCTGCGCCAAAGCATGAACGCCAATCTCAACTGGACCGATTCGGCTTCGGACATCGTGAATCTTATTCCTGAGTTAGGCGGAAAGAGCGCATCGCATTCTTACTCGCTGCAGGCTGGCTACACAGTGGGTTACCACAAAGTTACAAATATCTTCAATGCCAATTGGAATCGCAGCAACACCCACACCACTAACTACTTTACCGATACAACCAATAACATCGCTTCGGCCGACGGCATCGATGTGCCCAACAACGTTCCGCTCAATTACGGCATTCCAGCAATAAATTTGAGCGAATTCACCGGCCTGTCGCAAACACAGCCAAACTTTTCGCTTTCGCAGACGATTTCGATTTCAGAAATATTCAGCTGGATTCACGGCAAGCACAATCTGCGCTTTGGTGGCGACTACCGTCGAGTGCATCGAGACTTTCTGGCAGGCTCAAACGCCACCGGAGCCTTCACCTTCAGCGGATTGTTCACGGAAGATTCCGCGCAGGATCCATCCACCGGTTCGCCGATCGCCGATTTTCTGCTCGGATTGCCACAGTCCACCAGCCTGAATTCGTCGCTCCAAAAGAGTTACCTGCGCGACAATGTTACCGACGCTTTTGCAACGGACGACTGGCGTGTCGTGCCGCAATTGACTCTCAATTACGGGGTCCGCTACGAATTCTACGCGCCGTATACCGAAAAGTATGGTCACCTCGCCGACGTTGTCACCAATCCCAGCGCAGGATTTACAACCGAAACAGAGGCGCTGGGCGGTACAGCGGGATTGCCTGACTCGCTGGTGTATCCATGGCACAAAGCGTTTGCGCCTCGCATAGGCCTCGCATGGCGCGTGCCCAAGCTGAAGCAGATGACGGTGCGAGCGGGCTATGGGATGAATTACACCGTGGGCGAGTACGCCACATTCGCCAACCTCATGACCCACCAGCCGCCGTTCACCAATGAACAGACCAATCAGGAAGCGGTCGGCAACACTGCATCTTCGGAGTGCGCGCGCGCTGTGCCGATGACGTGCTTCACCCTCGCCAATGGCTTCCCCTCGCCGGCTGTTCTTGGCAACTACGCTCTCGACCCGCACTATCCATTGCCTTATCTACAGGCATGGAATCTGGATATTCAGAAGACGCTGCCCTGGGGCGTGGTCGTGAACATTGGTTACAACGGGTCGAAGGGCAATCATCTGGATACGGTCATCGAGCCGCGCTCCATCCCCAGCAGCCCGCTCACCGATCCGGCGCAATCGACATGCCCCGGGACGCTGACCTGCCTTCCACTGAACTTCCGCTACGAAGAAGCGGTGTCGTTCTCAAAGTTCAACGCGGGCACCGTCAGAGTGAACAAGCGTTTGACCAACGGCATTCAATTGGGCGCAAACTACCAGTATTCGCACTCGATAGACGACGCAGGCGCGTTGGGCAGCGTGGGCGGCGTCGGCGTGCAGGACTGGCAGAATCCGCTCGGCGAGGAAGGCCATTCGGGCCTCGACGTGCGCCACACGGTCAGCGGCAATTATCTTTACGAGTTGCCCTTCGGCAAAGACAAATTCTGGGTAACCTCCGGCACGGCTTCTCACATTCTCGAAGGCTTCTCCCTCTCCGGCACCTTTCAATTCGCAACCGGTGGCTGGCTTAGCCCGAGTTACACTTCGTCGGTTGCCAGCACAGCCTGCGGCACGGGCGGGGTGATGCGGCCCAATCTTGTGCCCGGTGTTTCGGTCACCTCCGGGGGCGGTTCGCTGCATCAGTGGTTCAACCCTGCGGCATATACCGCGCCGGTCAATACGCCGGGCTATTGCAATTTCTTTGGCAACGCTCCACGTAATTCGATTGAGGGTCCGGGAACGGTATCCAACAACATGTCGCTTTCAAAGACCGTAGGCATGGGAGATATTCGCAGCATGGAGATCCGCGCCACCATCAACAATGTCTTCAACACGGTGCAGTACTCGAGTGTAGGCACAACGGTGAACTCGCAAAACTTTGGCCAGGTAACCGGCTTCGGCGGAATGCGGTCGTTCAGTTTTCGGGCGACATTCAGATTCTAGTACTCCAGTTGTAGATCGGATTCTCCGGAGGGAGCAGGGGGTTTTAACCCCCTGAAAAAGGGCAGATCGACAAGGCCTTTAGGCTCGGGCCGTTGTCTCATTTGCAAATCGGGGTAGGTGCAACTGGGGTACCGGGCCGGATAGGGGAATAGCGTGACCTTTAGGAGAAGGGGACTTATGACGGGCTTGATGCGGCAAACAGGAGCGGGACTTGCGGCCTTGGCCCTCGCCAGCGCAAACCCCTTGCCTGCGCAAAACTCCACCCAGGTCTCGTCTACCCCGCAGGCCGGCTACGTCCTGAAGATGAATGGGGAACTCGTTCTGACCAACGTGGTTGCCCGCGACGCCAAGACCGGCGAGCTTGTGCGCGGCCTTACCAAAAACGACTTCAGCGTCTTCGAGAATGGCAAACCGCAGCGTATTGAGACCTTCGACTTTGAGAGCGTGGAGATGGCCACGCCGCTGCAAGAGGCCACAGTCAGCGGACTTGCCGCTGGTCTAATTAACAACTCGAAGGCTGTTGTGGTCGCCAAGCCCGAGGACCTGCGCAATCACCGCTTGATTGTGATGTTCTTCGACCTCACCTCAATGCAGCCCGAGGATCTGGATCGCAGTGTGGACGCGGCCCAGGCGTTTTTGCGCACCAAAATGCAGGCCGCGGATCTTGTAGCACTGGTCTCGCTTGGCGATACGCTGGCCGTGGACCAGGACTTTACCTCCGACAAAAATGCGCTCATCAATAAGGTGGCCGTTTACAACGGTACTGAGGGACAGGGTTTTGCGCCGGGAGCCACCTCGACCTCCAACCAGGTGGAAGACACCACCGGCTACACCCCCGACGAGAGCGAGTACAACGACCTCAACACCGACCGCGAACTGTTTGCTCTGCGGGCAGTTTCCAAGTCTCTTGAAAAAATCAACGAGAAGAAATCGCTGCTCTATTTCTCCGGCGGAATTTCGCGCGACGGCATTGAGAACCAGGCTTCTCTGCGCGCCGCCATCAACGCTGCGGTGCGCGCCAACCTCGCCATCTACAGCGTTGACACGCGCGGACTGCAGGCAGTTGGGCCTCTGGGCGATGCATCCACGGGGAGCCTGCGCGGCAGCAGCGGATATAACGGCGCAGCGCTTGGCAATAACATGCAGGCCAACTTTGCCTCGCAGGAAGTGATGGGCACGCTCAGCCACGATACGGGCGGAACGGCGTTCTTCGATTCCAACGATTTTGCCCCGGCGTTTGCAAAAGTGCAGGCCGACACGTCGGCGTATTACGCGGTGGGCTTCGTCAGCACCAATCCCGCGCGCGACGGAAGGTACCGCAAGCTCACCATCAAGATCAACAAGCCGGGCATCAAGCTCGAATACCGCCCAGGCTACTATGCTCCCGCCGACTTCCAGCACGCCGGCCGCGAAGACCGCGAGCAGGAACTTCAAGATCAGTTGGCCAGCGACCTTCCCGCAACCGATATGGCCGTATACATGGATGCCATGTACTTCCGCCTCGACGACAA
The DNA here is from genome assembly GCA_964458965.1 of uncultured Occallatibacter sp. GTDB lineage: Bacteria > Acidobacteriota > Terriglobia > Terriglobales > Acidobacteriaceae > Telmatobacter. Next base: position 5,063 of record CAYWMR010000374.1, read on the forward strand.
TCGCTACTTTGTGCCGGTCTCGCTCATCGTGCCAGGTTCGCAAATTCCATTTGTGAAAGGCGGCGACAAGGACAAGGCGACCCTCGACATCATTGGTTCGGTGATCGACGATGTAAAGCGCCCCATCGGCAATGCGCGCG
>CAYWMR010000375.1:0-5175 GCA_964458965.1 uncultured Occallatibacter sp.
AAATCGGCAAGTACCCCGTCGTGGGCGTCCTGGGCGTTGGCGGCATGGGTGTCGTCTACCGCGGCATGGACAAATCCGTCGGCCGCGAGGTGGCTATCAAGACGCTCACCGCCGCCACCGATGAACTCCGTCAGCGGTTTCAGCTTGAAGCTCGTTCCGGCGTCCTGAATCATCCCAATATTGTTACTGTGTACGACTTCGGCGAGCAGGACGGCATGCCATACATCGTGATGGAGTACGTGCCCGGAGACTCGCTGGAGAACCTGCTCCGTGCCGGCCGCCAGTTTTCTCTCATCGAAAAGCTGGATATAGTTCGCCAGGTTTGCCTCGGATTGGCATACGCCCACCAAAAAGGGGTGATCCACCGCGACATAAAGCCCGCAAATGTGATGGTGACCCCCGATGGAAACATCAAAATTGTCGACTTCGGCGTAGCGAGACTGCAAAACCAAGCCGGCCACACCCAGGTTGGCATGGTCATCGGCACCTTTCACTTCATCTCGCCGGAGCGGCTGCTGGGCAAGCCTGCCGACGGCCGATCCGACTTATGGTCCGCGGGCGTAATCCTCTACATGCTGCTTACCGGCCGGCTGCCCTTTCCGGGCGAAGGTGTGGATACGCTGCAAAAGGTAATTCACGATCCGCACGATCCGCTGTCGACTTTGCTGAGCGGATATCCGCCCGCCCTCGATCATGTAATCGACCGCGTTCTGCAAAAAAATCCGCTCGACCGTTACGAAACCGGCGACGAAATGGCTGCCGATATCGAAGAGGTCAATGAAGAACTAAAGCGCGAACAGGTGGGCGAGGCCCTGGGCAATGTGAAGCACCTGATGGAACTGGAACAATGGTCCAGCGCCAGAACATTGTTGCTCGACCTCCAGAAACTGAATCCACAGAATCAGGATGTCAAGAAGCTGCTCCGCGAAGTGCAGGAGCGACTCTCAAGACAACAAAAGACGGCGCAGATCCGGCAACTGATGGGAGACGCCGAGGAAGCGGTGCTCACGCAGCGCTACAACGACGCGCTTGGTTTTTACACTCTCGCCGCTGGAATTGACAAGCTGAATCCTGAACTGTCCCAGAAGATTGAGCACGTTCGCAATTTGAAAGAGAAGGCCGAGCAGGTTGCCAGCCTTCTTGAACAAGCTCGCGAGGCTCGCAGACAAAGCGATTTCTCAACCGCCGGCGAACTGGTCGAAAGGGCGCTTCAACTCGACGATCGCAATACGGATCTTCGCAACGAACGCGCCAGAATCGTCCAGGAAGCCGAAAAGGCAGCCAGGCAGCGTGCCCTCCATGAGTTAGCCGAAGCCGCGCGTGGCCAGTTTGCAGCCCGGCAATACACTGAGGCCATCAAAAATCTGAGCTCTGCGCTCGAGATTGACCCGACAGATACCGAAACACAGCAGCTCTATCAGACCGCGGTTGAACGCCAGGAAGAACAACGGCGGCGCAAGATCATTGAGCAGATCGCCGCTGAGATTTCTGACTCCATTGCAGGGGAAAACTTCGAACGCGCTCTTCAATTGATTCAACGCGCGCAGGAACGCCTTCCCGGCGAGCCCGTTCTGTTGCAGTTGAAAACCGAGGCCGAAACCAGGCAGCGTAACCAGGTTGCAACAAAACTGGTCGAGCAGACCTCGCGAGAAGTCTACAACTTCCTTCTGAGCAATCCGCAACAGGCTCTCGCCGTAGTTCAGCAGGCTCTCGAACAGATGCCGGGCGAGCCTCGGTTGATTTCCCTGCACGACAAGGTTGTCGAACAGATTCAGAAGGCCAGCGCTGGGGAGCGCAAGTCCTACGCATTGCAGCAGGCGCAAGCGGCCATCGATGCGAAGCAGTTCGCCCAGGCCGTGCAGATTCTCGAGTCCGCGGGTATCGAGTTTGGCGATTTCCCCGAGATTACATCCCTGCTCGCTTATGCCCAGGAACAAAAGCGGAAGGATGACATTAGCCGCGCAGTGGCGGACGCCATAGGCCAGGCTCGGTCGCTTATCACCGACGGCGACCTTGAGGGTGCCGTGGCTCTGCTTAAACCCGTCGCTCAGGAAACCGGAGATGCATCCATTGAGCAACTGCTGCGTCAGGCAACCGCCACCCTGGTGGAGGTGAACCGGCGAGTCGATGCGCTCCTGAGCCGCGCACAGGCAACCAGTGAGACCGATATCGAGCAGGCTTTGCAATTGCTCTCAAGCCAGCCTCCTGAGATTCAACAGCAACCGCGCGTGCGGGAATTTCGCGCCCGCCTGGATGCATTCAGAGACCAGCAGCGTCTCACCGTCGAGGCAATCCAGCATGCTGAAGACGCGCTGCAAAAGCAAGACCTGCGCAATGGACTTACCGCACTTGAGTCTGTGCGAACCACATACGGCGACTCGCCAAGGGTCACCACTGCAATTGCCGAATACAAGAGCAGACGAGCGCAAATTGCCAATCAAGCGCTCACCGCGGCAATGGAATCGGCCCATCAGGCCGTGCTGCAGGCAGACCCTCGCCGCGCCGGGGAGGAGTTAGCCAAGGTAGCCGATGTTGCCGAGTTTGCCGATCCTGCATTGCAGGCAAGCCTCAAGCGCTCCACCAAGGAAGTTGCAAAGTCCTCACCCAAAAAGCAACAGGCAAAGCCACCAGCCGCGCCTGCGGCCGCCGGCGCAAAATCGGGGTTCCCGCGTGCGCTCGTGTTCGGAGGAGTTGGCGTAGTGGTACTGGGCGGCGCGGCTGCCGCGTTCTTCCTTCTGCGCCCCGCGCCCGTGCTTCCAATGGGCGCTCTGGAACTCAATGCTTCGCCCTTTGCCGAAGTGGTGAGCATAACCTCTGATAAGGGCGCGGCCATTCCCCTCCCCGCCGGGGACCATTGGACTCCCATGCGGCTAGACGATCTTCCCGCCGGCAGATATACCGTGAGCTTCAAAGGCCCCGACGGAAACACCCAGAGCCAGCAATGCGATGTGGCTCAGACCGCGCAGGTGTGCGGCATTGAATTAAAGCCGATCGATGACAGCGCGATCGACCAGATCGTGGGAGGAACAAAATGACCCTGCGCCGCGCTGTTTGCCTGTTCACCATCCTTCTCTCCGGCGTTCCAATGCTCGCCTTCGCTGACGAGAAACCTAAGCAACAGGCAAAGGAATTGGTTGAGAAAGCCAAAGGGGAAGGCGCCGACCGCGCGAAACAGGTTCAGGATTATTGCGCCGCGTCGGCATTGGAGCCAAAAGACAAAAAGATAGCGGAAGCTTGCAGTAGCTTCCGCTCCGGCCTCATTCGTGACGACACTGCCATGCTTGAAGCTGCTCAATCGTCCTACAAGAATCACGACCTGGAGAAGGCCGAATCGCAGGCAAAGGGTGTGTCGAGTTATGACGACAAGTTATCCGGCCAGGCAAAATCCCTGCTCGACAGAATCAAGAGCGACAGGATTTTTACCCAGGTGCAGGCTGCCTGGACCAAGGGCGACTTCCAGGCAGTTCTAACCCTCTCAGAAAGCATCTCCAACCCGGAGGTGAAAGCGTCGGCGAACGCGTATATCAACAACGTGAGCGTCTACAAAGGCTACATCGATAAAGCCGAAAGCGTGGTGCAGAGCGATCCTGAGCAGGCAATCAAGCTGTTGAACTTGGCGAAAGATTTGAATCCGAATGGCCCCTCCGATCCAACCGGCAAGATTGCCGAAGCACAAAAAGTGCTTGCGGCAAAGAATGCTCCGCCTCCACCTTCTCAGGTTGCCAAGCCCACTGTGGATCCGGCCGCTGAACTCGCCAAGAAAGTCAGCAAGCTCATCGGCGACGCCCAGTATGCCGAAAAGCAGGGCGATCTGCAAACCGCGCTGAACGATTATGCAATGGCGCTCAAACTTCAGCCCGGCAACAAGGACGCACAAACCAATTCCGATAGAATTCAGCAAACCATCGCGAACGATCCGGTTGCAGCAAAAGCCGAGCTGACATCGGCCATTCGCCTTTTCTACAAATCGCAGTTCGACGATGCGCGGCGAGCGCTCCTGAGCTATCTGGAGTCTCCGAAGACCGCGCTCGATCCAGGCGTTGCCGACTTCTATCTGGGAGCAACCTCCATCGAGCGATCGATTCTGCAAACCCCGCGCGCTAAGTGGCAGGGGCCTTCCGCGGACGCATTGCAGGCCTTCAAAGAAGCGAAGAAAGCCAATTACAATCCGGTGCGCTCGTTGGTCTCTCCGCTCTTGCTGAAAATCTGGGACTCCACCACACCGTAACCCGATCTCGCTTTCAGAGCCTGCGCAACAATCGAAAGTGTCCTGTCTCTGAAGTTCATATCCAAATAGAGCCTGTCATACTGAGCGAACGGGACCCCAAACGTCCTTCAGTTTGGGGGTGGTGAGTCGAAGAATCTGCTTGTGTCCTTGGTGAGTTTTACACAAGACTCTAAAGGCAGGACGTTAAAATCCCTTCGTAGCCTGGCTCACCGCCTGCCCAGCCGATTGCTCTGCCCCTTTCGCGGCTTGTTGCGCCTGCTGCGCGGCCCCACTCGCTGCATTCTTCACTTGCTGGCCCGCTTGCTGCGCCTGCTGCTGCGCCTGCTGCGCTGCCTGTTGCGCCTGGGCTGCAGCCTGCTGCGCCTTTTGCTCAGCTTGCTGTGTGGCTTGCATACCTTGGGCAACGGCTTGTTGCTGCGCCTGTTCGCCTTCAGTCGCGGCTTGCTTCACCAGTTGCTGTGCCTGCTTCGCCGCCTGCTCCACCTGTTGCAGCGCCTCATTTGCCGCCTGCTGAGCCTGTGTAGCGGCTTGCTGTGCTTGCTGCTGCACCTGCTTCGCTTGCTGCTGTGCCTGCTGTACTGCCTGCGCCGCCGACTGCTTGCACTGCTGTAACTGCTGTTGAGCCTGACTCAGTGCCTGCTGCGCGGCAGCTTGCCCCTGCGCCGATGCCTGGTTCACAGTTTGCTGCGCCTGTTGCACGGTCTGCTGTGCCTGCTGTACCGTTTGCAGCGCTTGCTGCCCTACCTGGTTCACAGCTTGTGTCGCCTGCTGCTCAGCCTGCTGCGCCGACTGCTGCGCCTGGACTGCGGCTTGCTGGGCCTGCTGCGCCGCCCCTTCCAATCCCTGCGCTGCCTGACCGGCTAAGCCTGCAACAGTACTTCCCACAACCCCCGACAATGCGGAAGAAACCATCCCGCCCAGTCCGCTGGCAACCATTCCGCCGACGA
>CAYWMR010000376.1:0-5156 GCA_964458965.1 uncultured Occallatibacter sp.
AGGCTGTGCCGTTCGCGCAGGCATTACTTGAGGGTGCGGAGCCCAGCGTAAAGTCAAGGTTCGGTTGTCCCAGCGTGAGCGCCTGGATGTTACTGATGGTTCCCGCTGTGGTGATGGCTACTGTGACGGTTTGGGCAGCTTCAGCGGTACCGATGTTGGAGACGAAGCTGACGCCGGTGCCGCTGAGCGGAATGGACGGCGAATCATTGGGGGTGTTGACAGTGTCGGTTACCTGGATGCTCCCTAAGAAGGAGGTGGCCGAGGTAGGCGTGAACGTGACGTAGATGTAGCAGAAGGCGTTCACCGCCAGCGCACCCGAAATTGGGCAGTCGTTTGTTCCATTCGCGGGGGCAAACCCTGCGCCGGTCATGGCTAGGGAATAGGACAGCGTGCTGCCGCCGATGTTGGTCAGCATAACCTGCTGTGGCAGGCTGGTGGTGTTCACAACCTGCGGGGTAAACGCGAGCGAATCGGTCGAGAGCGACGCGACGGGCAATGGCGGGGGTGTCCCGGTGCCGGTGACGCCGAAGGTGACAGGGGGAATGCCGAAGGTACCAGAGTTGACGGTGACCGTGTCGGTATATGGATGCGCGAGCGACGGATCGAAGGTGATGCTTACCTGGCAGCTTTGGCCAACGTTGAGTACGGCTCCGTTGCAACTGCCGGGGCCGGTGCCGAGTGAGGGGGTGAACGCACTGCCGGCCGGGACTGACACAGACGATATGGAAGCGGAGTTGGGGTTACCGCAGCAGGTGTATCCGTTGTTGGTCACGGTCGCTGTCATGGCTGAGCTGGGAATGCCCGTCTGCTCGGGTCCAAACGAGACCGGGTTGGGCGAGACGGTGAGGTAGACGCCATAGACAAAGCCGGTGAGCGCAATGTTCTGCGTGGTGCTGGTGTTGTTCAGGGAGTTGGTAGTGATGGCGATGTTGTCAGTGAAGTTGCCGGGATGGGGCGGAGTGATGTTCACCGCAATCGTGCACAGCGTGCCTTGGGCAACGGTTACATACGTCGTTGGAGTCGCATAGCAACTGCTTGAGCCGGTCAGGATCGCAAAGCCATCGACCGTGCCAGAGTTAACGATGTTGCTTATGGTCAGCGGTTCATTGCCGCCGTTGTAGATGGTTAGGGTCTGCGTTGAGCTGGTATTGCCGGTACTCAGTTCGCCAAAGGCAAGGGCGCCCTGTGTGCGGTCGACCTTGTCAAGGTAACTGGTCCCGCCGACGTAGAGAGTGCCGTCTGACCCGAGGCTGACGCCGAGTGCCTCCAGGTTTCCCGAATCGAGGTAGGCAAGTGGAGGATCGGAAGCATAATTGAATGGTGGGTCGGATTCTGGCAGTTCGGCAACCCCTGGGGATCCACCGTTGTAGCCGGTGGCGTAGAGGGTCTCGGCCGCATCGACGGCAATCGTGCCCGCACCGGTGGTGTTGATCTGGGTTTGGCCCTGGTAGGTGATTTCGTCGATCCCGCCGTTGCCCGTAGCAAATATGTTTGGAGCATTCCCGTTCGCAGGAGCGTCGACCGCGATTCCATCTGGCCCATTGTTGGGAGCGAGCGTTGTCACGGTCCATGATCCGTTTGACTGGAGCTCAAAGACCACTCCGCATTCCGTCTCCCCTGCAAAGACATCGCCGAGGTCATCGACTGCCACTCCTTGCAGATTCTCAAGGGTTCCGCCATTGGTATTCGCGCACGGAGTGTAGACGGAGGTGGGGGGAATCATGTTCAGGGTGCCTTGCACCGCGGTGACAGTGTTGTAGGTAATGAGATTCGGGCTATTTGCGTGCTGGGTGATGTAGAGCGTGCCAGCTCCGTCTATGGCGATGGAGCCGTTGGAACTGTTCAGGCCGGTAATCAAAAGGTCGGTGGGCGTACCGCCTGTTTTGGGCTCACTGTAGACCGTGCTATTCGAGAGGTAGTAGACAGTGCCGTCTTCACCCACGGCTGAGTCATAAATGTAGTGGTTGTTGGTGACAGTAACAGGATGCGTAACCACGCCGGGCTGAACAAGCGAGAGCGGAGACTGGCCGGTGCCGCCGAGCATCACTGTCGCCACTGTTGTTCCATTGATGGAAAGCAAGAGCGCGTCTTTGCGCGGGCCGGGAAGCGTGGGAGTGAATGTAACCGGCACAGTGCAGACTTCAGTGTCGCCGCTGGCGCTGGGAGTGCAGCTTACCGCTCCAAGTGAGTAGTCGTAGCCGTAGTGCAGTGTTGCAGTGGGTGTTGCGCTTCCCATGAGAGAGAACGTTGCGGTCAACTGGGGCGCCGCAACGCCAACCTGCGCGGAGTTGAATTGAAGGTATGGCTGGATGGTGTAGGCAGCACTTGTCGTGGTGCTTTGGGTATCGCCGGACGCATTGGCAAAGGCCTTGACTGTCGCCGTCTGTGGCAGGGTGAACGGCGCGCTGTAGACGATGCTGGGCGTGGTGCCGTCGGTCGAGTAGTCGATGGTCGGGTTGGTCGCGGAGTCAGTAATTTCGACTGCAACTGGTGCATTGTAGGTTCCAGCGACTGGCAAAATTGCCGGCGCGGGCGCCGGCTCTGGCGCTTCCCCGGTGCCCGTGATCGTCTCAGAAATGGTGTACGGAATTCCTTTGGACTCCCAGGTCAAGCTCAGCGTAGCGCTCAATGGGCCGCTGGATTGGGGATCGAAGATGACGCCGATGTTGCAGAACCCGCCCCCCGATGGGATCGAAGATCCCGTAGTGCAGGGAGTACTTGGAGCAGTTGACAGGCTGAAACTCGATTCATCCGCTCCGGTGATCGTCGGCGTTTGGAGAGTAATGGCCGGGTTGAGGAAGATGCTGAACGCCGCCGATGAGACTGCAGTAGGCGACCCGACGAGCTGCGAACCGAAGGCGAGAGGGGACAGCGTGGCAGTTGGCCCGTTGAAGGCACTGCCAGTGATGTTGATTACGCTGCTCGTCCCGGCCACACCCAGCGCATCGTCTTCAATCGTATCCGTTGCGGTGGCGGTTTCCTGGTGGGGAAAGTTGGGATAGAACTCAACCAGAATGCTGCACTGTGCTCCCGCAGCCAACGAGCCGGATGAGCAATCCGGCGGGTCTGTGCCCGTAGGCGGTGCGTTGCTGTAGGGCGAAGGCGAAAACGAAGAGACTATGGGGAAAGGAAAGTTCGAAAAGTCGAGGGTCGTTCCTATGCCAACATTGCTTGCGGTCACGAGCTGATAGGAGGCGACCTGCTCCGACTGCTCGGGAAAGGTAAGGAAAGTTTGCGAAGGGATGATCTTGACGACGCCTTCGAGTTGATACTGGCCGACATAGATGTTGCCGCCGCCGTCTACAGCCAACTCGTAAGGCTGCAGGGCGGTTTCAGTTGCTCCCGCATTATTCAGGAACCCGTACGTACCTGTCACGTCTCCGGCAACCGTGTGGATGATGCCTGTGGCCGCATCCACGCGTCGAACCGGGCAGCCTCCGTCGTCAATGTTGCCTGGTTCTCCAATGTACACGTTGTTCGCGGCATCCACGGCGACAGCAGCTGGGAAGCCCACGAAGGCAGAGGTGGCGGGGCCCCAGTCTCCTGAATCGTTCGCGCATAAAGAGTTGTACTGCGCGCTGGTGGCCTGGGTTCCTGCGAAGATGGAGATGTTGCCGCTGGGGTTCACTTTGTAAACGAGCGCATTTCCGCCGTCGGCGATATACAGGTTGCCGTTGGAATCCATGGCCAACCCTTGCAGTTGGTCAAGTTGGGCGTTGACCGCAAGTCCGGGAACGCCAGTGGCGGGGAACGCAGCTGTGCCGTTGCCTGCAACGTAAGAAATCAGGTTGGTGACCGCGTCGATGCGGTAAACGGTTCCGGTGCTGTACGTAGAGAAAAAGATGTTTCCCGCTGGATCGACAAGCATCCCGCCCACATACGGCGATAAGTCGGTCTGCAATGCTGTTTTGCCCTGAGCAATGGCTTGAGCGAGTGAATAGGCGCCGCCACCGCCTATGATGGTGGCGATTCCAGTGGCGGGATTGATCTTCCAGAGGGTGTAAGTATCCTTTACATAGAGGTTGCCGGCCTGATCCAGGGCAATTGCGCCCGGGACATAGAACGCTACATTGGTAGCCAGTGTGCCGCTGGGGCTGTTGCCTCCCTGAACTCCGGGCTTGCCGGCGTAAACGGTGATCATGCCGGTTTTTGCGTCTACCCTTTGGATGACATAGCCGGGGTGATCGGAGATGTATACGTTCCCGGCGGGGTCCACTGCTATCGAATTGGCGAAGGCGTAGGCAAGGGGGGCCGGGCATCCGTCGCCGAGTGTATCGGTCTGGTTTGTGCATCCTCGGTTGCCGCCAGGGTAGGTGTAATCTCCTGCGAAATCGGTGGCGTAACCGGGGGCCATAGCAAAGACAGAGCCGGTGGCGGAGCCAACGAGCGCGAAGGAATAGCCGTTGGGGTTCCCGCCTTCGATATCGTTGACCAGCAGCGGCGCGGAGCGGCTGATCGGCGGCGGGGCGCTGGCGCTGCCGGGAAATACTGGCGTATAGGTTACAGAGATAGTGCAAACAGTGGTGGCGGGGACGACCGTATTTCCAGTGGGATCGACGGTGCAGCCGGTAATCCCATTAATGGTGTACTCCGTGAAGTTGGCGCCGATTGCGATGGAGGTGATCGGAACGGCGGTATTCACCGTCAGGGTTACCGTCTGCGTGGTCGACTGCCCAACTGCCGTCGAGGGAAATGTCGCGTTGCCCAGCGTAAACACGGGTCCAACGCCCCAGGCCTGCGGGGAAGCCGCGAAGAAAGCGACGGCTGCCATAACGATCGATGTGACGGCGCGGGGGATGCTGCGCAGGATGCCTGTGGAGGGGAATCGACGACCTTGCATGGGAGCGCTCCTCAACTACGGTGAATCGATTGTGTACAAATCCACCATTCGCCGCTGGGGGAGCGGTGAAGGTGAACAGTGCCGGCTTCCATGCCGTGCTGTAAGGTGGCGAGACCGGGACCTGTTGGGGAAATTGCTTCGGTTAGCAGCAGCATGTCAGAAGAACCGCAGTTTGGGCAAGTCTCAATTTTGGTGTACCTTAATCCGCTGCCTTCCGGGCTGGTGGGGGAGGGCCAATTTGGGATGCTGCTGCCTGGCGCTGCGAAGATGGAAATCTCCCGGTGCTCGATTTGGAGTTCAACTCGTCGCGTCTTTT
>CAYWMR010000377.1:0-5093 GCA_964458965.1 uncultured Occallatibacter sp.
AACCAGCGTCTTCGCCGCCAGCATACCCGGCAAGTGTGCCGCGCCGCCCGCTCCTGCAATGATCACGCGCAGGCCGCGTTCCCGCGCCGTTTCAGCATACTTAAAGAGCCGATCGGGTGTGCGATGCGCGCTCACCACCCGCGCCTCGAAAGGGATCTCCAACGTGCGAAGAATCTCCACCGCGGCCGCAAGCACGTCATAGTCGCTCTTGCTGCCCATCAAAACGCCAACCAGGGGCTTGTCGCTCATAGGCCCGATTATACGAGGGTTCAGTTCGCAAGCTGAAGCCGAATGAGAACGCCATTGGCTAACGGCACGAAACACGTGCCGCGCTCAATGCCGGTGCCACGCTTCCACGGCTACTTCAATGATCGCAAACAGTACGCTGACAGCCGCCAGAAAGCCCTTGGCGCGCTGCCAGTTCTGCTCGTGCCGCTCCATGCGCCGCTCCAGGTCGGCGATGCGTCCGCCGTTGCCGTCGCCCGTGAGATTGGTCATCTGCGTCTTCAGCACGCTCAAGTCGCTCAGCACCTGCGCTTCGAATTCATTCATCATCCGCATCCGCCGGACTCCATCTTCCCTCTAGTCGATCCGCTCACGAGCCCAACGGCAGGTTGATGAACAATGCTGTTGAGAACTCCGAATAATTCGGCGGAGTCGCACCGTCGAACATCCGAAGAAAGAACCTGTCATTCGCTGTCTCGCGAGAAAAAGTCATGTTGGGTAAACCTGCGCGCACCACAAGGCCAGGATCCTCTCCCGGCATAAATGCAAAATCCCGTCGCCGTATCTCAAACCCGCCGCCCGTGGGAGGAGTTACGCCTGCACTAATCGAAACCGTACTTCCGTTCAGAGTGGTAACTGCGAGACTGGTGAGATTCGCGGCATAACTGGGAGCGACTGCTGCCGGAAGCCATGCATCCACCGGCACCGTTGTACTGGTCTTGATCGCCAGGTCGTCGGCCCAGTCGTTCGCAAACGCGATTGCATACTCCACATAATCCGGATAACTGGCGCGATAACTCACCTTTACCGTGCGCACCACCACCTCTGCGTTAAGGTTGGTCGACGGTGCATTCAGCTGAAGCGCGTCGCCCGGCCAGACGTCGGTGGCAAAGTTTGTCCTGTTGCCGACATAGGTCCCGCTCCAAAGCGCGCTAACTCCGGCTGCCGCTTGCTCAATAACCGTCGCTGCATTCAGGCAATCCGCGGAACTGCGTGCTTGAGGATTCGTCACTGTCCCGATCCAGCTAGACACGGCGGGCGTTCCGGCCTGTGTAAGCGCCAGTTGGCTGGCAGTATTCACCGCTCGTCCCACCGCCCTTCCAACTGTTCGATAACTCACCGCGATCTGCTCGCCGGCCACCGGTGCAAAGCCGGTATAAAACACAGCCTTTCCAGTGCGTTCTACGTGACACTCGGCCGACTCGGCTGTCGTGCCCACCCTCCGCGTATAAGGACCGCCGCTCGGAGGCGTGCTCACCACCCAACCGGAACCCAGGCTGGTAAGGTTGATCGTGCGCATGGTTCCAATCAGGTTGACACTGCTCGCCGCCACCACCACGCATGCTGGGGGCAGACTGGCGATGGCCCCGTCATACAACGTCACCGGCATCCCGGCAACTCCATTCACAAACTCCTGAATCTCCAGTTGCCACTGCGCCCCTGCTGCATTCGTCTGTCCTCCTAAGCTAATTGCCCCACTATCTCCAAAAGAACGGTAGGTCGCCAGTGCTCGTTCGTTCTCCCCGCAATGCACTCTTGCCCTGAGCGTATATTGATTGGCGGGATTCACCGCATAAGTCGTTCCCGCCGCGGTTCCTTGAATGATCGGCTGCAATGTAACTGCCCCTGTACCCTGCTGCGCCGTCGCCTGGAACCCCGCAATGCAGGCAGCCTGCGTTTCCAGGCCAACAAAAAAGCCGGCGAGAATTCCAGTGCTGCCCGGCGAAAGAGTTACGCCAACAGCTTCCAGTAACTGCGTACCGCCCATCTCCACCGGGTCGAGCCAGGTCAGCAGAGTTTCCCCGTCGATGCCGTTGCCACCATCCATAACCAGGCCACCAGCGCCCAGCTTGAGATATCCATTGCCGCCCGGATTCCCCCATACTCGGAGGTTGATTGCGCTTTCGTTAAACAGCTCGCTGATGGTTGTGGACTTTGACGCTGGAGGAAAAAATGGGACTTCGGTCAGATAGAACTGTGTCGTAACTCCGTCACCCAGAAAATACTCCGTAACATAGGCAACCGGCTCGTGCTCCCCGCAAACAGTTACATCGTTCGCCAGCGCCCTCTTGACGCTGGCTGTGAATGACAGGGCGGCGAGGTTCAGGCTGCCATCGGTCTCGTTCAAAGTATGCACGGTGCCGGGCACGCTGGAGACGGTTAATGCTCCATTCACCGCGCGATATACGGCCCGGGCCTGGCTCGCTACTTGCCCGGCGCTTTCACTCCACGACGCGCCCGGGTCCGGAACGAAGATACTCACAGGCACGCTTAGCGAGAGCCCCTGCGTAGAGAGCGCCGCCGACCCAGCATGAGTCACCAGGGCGGTTATCAGCGATCCGGCAGTCTCGCCCGTCGCGCCCGTGCTGGGCGGCATTAGCAATTGATCCAGCAGCAGTTCATCGCTCAATGCCTCGATGGCGATCCGGTACCGCGGGCCTTCAATACCCATCCCCGCATACTCCGGCAGCGGATACACTGCAATGTAGCCAGTGAAATAAGCTGTGCCGTCGTCGCCTGTCACCGTTATATATTGGTTGCGAGTCGGCGTCGCAAGAATCCCGCTGGCCGGCAAACTCAGCCACAACTGGCAATTGGAGGGCTCGTTCAGCTTGCGCTCAATCGTCAACGGCCGAGCTTCATCGAGCGCGGCCGTGTAGTCTTGCCCTTGGATCGCTATCTTCATTGCTCATTCGCTCGCTTCTTCACTTTTTCACTTCTTCACTTTCTCACTGCCTTATACCAAAGCATTGGCTGCGGGCAGAAAACTCCGATAACACACTACTTGCTCCCCATCCAGCGGATCCGTTATCGGAAGCGCAAGAAACTGTCCCCTGAGCAGCACCCGCGCATGCACCCCTTGATGTGTGCCGTCCAGAGGAATCACTGCTTCTTCTGCGCCTGACATGCTTTGCAGGCGTGGATAGTGGAAAAAGATTCTTTCCCCCTGGCTGCCTTGCATGACAAACAGCGCCGACCACTCCTGATAGAAGCTCCCGCCCTCGCGGTCCACAAATCCAGTTACCGCTTGAAGCTTTGCTCCGGCAGCGGGCGCGCCGCCAATTAGCGGTTCGGCGAGTGTAAGCCCAGTGGAGTTTAGCTGAGACACCAACGCGACGTTGAACGTCACCCGCCGGATATAGTCGACATCGGTCAACGCCTGCCTTAGATACGCGCCCGAAATTGGCGAACCCACAAAGCCCGTTTGCCCCGTGTAGTCGACATCCAAAGCGATCATGGTGCCGGGCGCAAACTTTGCCGCGTCTGATGCTGCCAGCACCACCGATGCCGCCGTCGAGCCGCTCTGCAATACTACGGCGCCACATGCCTGCGCTCCATCCGCCTCCGCAACTGCTCCGCTCGCCGGGGCAAGCAAGTTCATATGCTGCGAACCAGTCGCCAGCGCCATCGTTAGCTTCGTCCAACTCAGGAATTGGAAGCTCACCTGCGCCCCAACTGTCTCGCGAACCTGTTCCAGGGGCGCAGCCGGAATCCCCGCCATTACGGAAGAAGTTTTGCTTGCCGACTTGCGCGTGAATTCTTGAATCCAACCCAGGCTTATCCATGGAGCGGGCGGAGCGTCCAAACTGAACCGGCCTTGTTCCGCCGCATCAAAGAGAACCGGCGTGCGCGCCACACGATTTACTGGTGCAAAATACGCCCGTACCCGCCGTGCCACCGGCGCGGGAGCCGAAAACCAAGTTGCCGCCATTTACTCCCCCTGCTCCTGGTAGCTGTAGATCATCACCTTCGCCGACCGGCTCAACTGGTCGCGCTGGATTGCGATCGGCGTGAACCCTGGCTCGTCCCAAAACACCTGCGTCAACATCCCTGCCGGCGGAGTTGCCGTGTAATTTAGCTTGGGCGTGTAGTACGGTTGAAGCATCGCCACGAGTTCTTCATCCATCCCGCTCAGGGAGCGGCCACGGTCCAACCCGCCAAAGCCCTGCGTTCCGCAAGTCTGATAGACAATCTCGCACTCTGCCCCCGCCATCGCAGTCCCAAGATCCAATTCCACCCCCAGGCCCAGCCAGCGCAGAACAAAAACGTCATTGGGAAACTGGCTGAATGGCGCTTCCGCTTCTTCCACCAGAATTCCCGGCCGCATCGTCCCTCGAAGCAGAACTGTTCGCTCCGGGTTTATGGTAGCCAGACGCGTCCGCAGCGCCATATAAAACGAGTCTTTCGCATTTTGCATGGAAGTAAACTCCGACACTCATGAGTTATCAATTGCCAGTTGTCATTGAGCCTTCGTCATCGCCAGCCACCTTTGAAGAAATCCCGCTGATATGCCGGCCGTGCGATGCTGGATTCACGCTGACAATTTACGCGTCATCCATCAACCGAAAACTAACCACTGACAACTAACAACTGTCCTTACAACGCCTGCTGGCGCGCCTCGCGCAACAGCAGCCGGTAGAGATACACCTGGCCGAATGCTTCATTTGCAGCTACCGACTCGATCAGGTAATCCTGCCCCGACACCGTAACCGTCAACGTCATCGCAAACAGCGATTGCGCCGAAGCCAGGCTCAACGCGCTCACCTGCTGCTCTACCCCTGTAGCGGATACCATAAGCTCCCACTTCGATTGTCCACCCTCCTGCCATGTCGGCCTCAACTTCCGCATCACTACCGGGCTAACCACCACATCGGCGAAGGTCGTTGCTACCAGTCCCAGCTCTGATTGGTTGGTGTCCGTATTCGTGCCCGTTACCCGCAGAAGGGCCGACGTTCCTGTCATGCTTCGAAGCAGGGCATCGGCCAGCATCTGTGGTGCTCCCACTGGGTTTCGCGGCGCCGTATCGCTCATTGCTCACCCCAGCCTGTTCGCGATGTAGGGACGCAGCCAGGCCTGCACCGTTTCGT
>CAYWMR010000378.1:0-5058 GCA_964458965.1 uncultured Occallatibacter sp.
GCGAAGTGATCGGCATCAACACCATGATCGCTTCCAACGGCGCCGATCAGAGCTCAGGCATCGGCTTCGCCATTCCCATCAACACGGCCAAGGCTGTGCTGCAAGACCTGACGAAGTATGGGCGCGTGAAGAGGCCGTCGCTGGGGATTGTTTCCTATGCCATTGGCCCCGACCTGGCCGAGCAGATGGGACTGGGCGCGGAAGAGGGGATCCTGATTCAGAGGGTCTTGCCCGGCGGCGCAGCCGAACGCGCGGGACTTCGCGGCGGCACTCAACAGGCCTACGTCGGCAATCAACCCATCCTGCTGGGCGGCGATCTGATTGTGGCCATCGACGGGCAGCCGGTTACCGATCCGCAGGAGATAAGCGCGCTGATGGACAAGCACCAGGCGGGCGACAACATCAGCGTGACGTTTTATCGCGGGCGCAAGCAGATGACCCTGAAGTTGATTCTGGGAGAGGCTCGGGATACGAGCACTTAGGCGGGAAGCAGAATCGATAGGTTAATGTATGGGTTCTTTCGGGCCGCTCTGCTAATCGAGCGGCCCTGAGCATCTATAGATGACTAAAAGCCGGCCATAGCCGTGTTTTGTTCGGTCTGCACCACTTGCATTCGTGCCACTTCAACCGGTTCGCCATAGTGAGCAGCCACAATTTCCGCGCCGTCATTCTCATCGAAGTAAGGCCGGACAGACACCAGCTTGATGGTGGATGCGGCGGCCATCTGCGCCACTGCGGCCTTGGTTGAAACCGATTGCACCAGGGCAAGCAGCGCGATAACGATGGTTGCCACGGCTTGAATGGCCGAAAGAGCGTGTTGCTGGCTGGCCGGGTTGGAGATCTTTGCCGACTGCAAAATAGCGCCATTGACCTGCTGCTGCAAGACCACAACCTGGGTCTGAAGCTGCGCCAGCAATGAGGCCGAGGGGTTGGCCAGGTACGCTTTTGCCTGCGCATCCAGCAGGTTCGAGGCCGCATCGAAGCCGATGGTGGCTGCGGTAAAGACTGGCGCATCCACAGGCGCAAGCAGTGCCGCGGTCGAATCCACCGTTGCCACGGCGCTTTGCAACGCAGGTGTCCAGTTCACGATGTCCTGCGCAACAGTGGAGCCGGAGCAGCCGCCGAGGAAGGGCAACGGCAGCAGCAGGGCGATAAGCGCCCATGCGCCCAGCTTAGCGGCACTGCCCACTGGCGAAGTGGCTTCCGCCGGGTCCCTGGCCAGCAGCCCGAGCAGGGCGGTTGCAACGGCGCCGACCAGCGTGACAACCGTGCCGCTGCCCGCATTGCCCAGAGTTACGCCCTGCTGCGACAGGACGCCGCCAATGGTAACCAGCGCGATCAACAAGCCTGTGACCGATGTTTTTGGGTGATTCCAAATGTTTGAGAAAGAGTTCATTCCAAAGGCTCCTTGTAAGCAAAAAGGCAGCCGAAGCCGCCCCGGTTGAAGATCGATTTGATGGACAGGGTCTGGGGCCTGACCCTTGCCGTCAGCAGGAGGTTCGAGCGTGCGGCCGACTCAATGCAAGGCCAGCCGCCGGACTCGATTTTGACCGCAGCCCCTTGCCCCTGCGCCGCCGTGGTTGCGGTCAGCGCGCGGCGAGAGAGCCGGCATCACCCAGACATCGACGGTCCCACGCCCCGGCGCCATCCGCTTGGGGGAGGGCGTACTCATTCGCCCGGCGCGGCATTTCCGTCTGTTGTCTGGACATCTTTAAGGCTAGGGATTCGGGGATATATAACACGCAAACTGCGATTCAGTTTAAGAATCTTAGATTCATATACTTATGAGATTAAGGAATCATCGTGGGCTTGACAGTATGCTTGAAATCACCGGGATGCGGCTTTTCTAAGGGCCTGGAAGCGGTCCCGTCCACCTGCGAACGGCCAATTATGGATTGCGTCTTACGAACCGCCGGCCGCGAATCTCGTACTCTCCACTGGCCACGCGGGCAATGGCCTCGGTGTAGGCGATGTGCTCTTCGGCCAGGATTCGCTCCGACAGCGAATGCGCGTCGTCCGACTCCAGCACCGGAATGGCCCGCTGCAACACGATGACGCCGTGGTCAAGGTGCTCGTCTACAAAATGGACCGTGCATCCGGCAATCTTTACCCCGTAATCGAAAGCCTGCGTCTGTGCTTCAAGGCCAGGGAAGGCGGGAAGAAGCGAAGGGTGAATATTGAGGATGCGGTTGGGAAACGCCGCCACAAATTCCGGAGAAAGCAGCCGCATGTAGCCGGCCAGGCAGACCAGGTCTGCGCCGTGTGCTCGCAGACAGGCTATTACGTCCGCGTCGTGCTCGGCGCGGGTTCGTCCTTTGGAGACTAGCACTGCGTGCTGGAGCCCGATTTGCTGGGCAGCGATGATCCCGGGAGCCTCGGCAACATTGGAGATTACCACCCCAATCTCCACGCCGGGAAGGCGGCCGGCACGAATCGACTCAGCAATGGCCAGGAAGTTCGATCCGCGGCCGGAGAGGAGAATGCCGAGACGAGTGGGACGATCTTTCGAACCGAGATCCAACAATTTCCCTCAGGGGCTAAAGCCCAACTCGCCTTTGCGCAATTCCGGCACGACTCAAGTCGTGCCCTGATACAGTACGTGTTCACTTTCTAAAGTGCAGTGGGGATGAGTCCGCTGTTCACTGCTCACTGTCCACTGTTCACTGCCTATGTGTACTGCACCCGCCGCTCTCCCTTTACGATGCGCCCGATCACGTAAAACTTCTCTTCCGCGCGATTCAGCAGGGTCTTGGCCCTTGTGAACTTTTCCGCCGGGACGGCCGCAATCAGCCCCACGCCCATGTTGAAGGTGCGCATCATCTCCTCTTCGGAAACTTGTCCCAGCGCGCGGAGGTGTTCAAAAATCGGCAGCACCGGCCATGATCCCAGTTCCACCTGCGCCCCTGTGCCTTTGGGCAGGATGCGGGGCAGGTTCTCCGTGATGCCGCCTCCGGTTATGTGCGCCATTCCGGTGGTCATGCCCGCCGTCACCAGCTTCTGAATCACGTGGAGATAGCTGCGATGCGTCTTCATCAGCGCGGTACCGGCCTTCTCGCCGATGCCGGTGACATATTGATTTGGCTTGTAACCGGCCACCTCGAAAAACAGCTTCCGCGCCAGCGAATATCCGTTCGTGTGCAGGCCCGTCGAGGGCAGCCCAATCAGCACGTCTCCGGGCTTGATGCCCGCGCCGGTAATCACCTTGTCCCGGTCCACCGCTCCTACGATGAAGCCTGCCAGATCGTATTCGCCATCGGCATAGAAACCGGGCATCTGGGCCGTCTCGCCGCCAATCAGGGCACATCCATTGGCTTTGCAGGCGTCGGCCAGCCCGGAGACCACGCTCTCGGTCACTTCGGGGTCGAGCCGGCCGCTGGCCAGGTAATCGAGGAAAAACAGCGGCGTTGCGCCCTGCACAGCTATGTCGTTAACGCAGTGGTTCACCAGGTCGGCGCCCACGGTGTGGTGCAGCCCCAACTCGAAGGCCACCTTCAGCTTAGTGCCAACTCCATCTGCCGAGCTCACCAGGATGGGGTTCTTCCAGCGCTGCATGTCGAGCCGGAATAGCCCGCCAAAGCCGCCGATTCCGCCCAGCACGTTGCGGTTGAAGGTCTTCTGCGCCAGATACTTGATCCGCTCCTTGGCGCGATCGCCGCTGCTGATATCGACGCCGGCGTCGGCGTAGGTTACGGATTTGGATTTGTCTGGCACAGTGAGGACTTTCTGCAGATGGATTAGCCGGGCGGCGCGGCTGGCCGGAAAGGTCGATTCTAGCAGGATTCTTCACCGCGCGGCAGGCGATTCAATCCGGGCGTTTCAGAACGCCTGTGGAAGCGTCTGGGGAATCCACAACCCCGCTTCGGTCAATCCGTCAGCCTACTTCAGAAAAAATGCCGATGCTGCCGATGCAATTCCGAGAAGGGAGAACACAATTCCCATGTACCAGTAGATCGGCTTGCGGGTGAGCAAGGTTACCGACGTGATAACCAGGCCGATCTCAAGCAGCGCCTCGGCCAGGTCGAAACGGTTGGCGCGCGCTTCGGCCTGCTCGACCTTGATCTCGAACGACTCGGCTTTCTCCTTGTCGTTTTTGAGATCGTCGACCCACTTGGCCTGGTGGTCGGCATAGGCTTTGGCAATCTTCTTCGCGGCATCCTTGTCCTGGATGGTGACGACGCCCAGTATGTCGGCAGCCAGGGCCGTGTCGTTGGCGCGGATCTTGTGGGCCTGGTACTCGTTCCATTGGTCGGTGGCCTTGTTCTGGTCGAGGATGGCCTCAGTGTGGGTGCGATGGCCAAACACAGTTGTGACGGCCACAAGCACGGCCAGCACAGCCATGGTAAAGGCGACCGGCTGCATTTTGGATTCCGATCCGTGCTCGGCTTGCTCCTGCAATTCCTGGGCTTCGTTGGCTTCCATGGGGCTAAAGATCCTCGGGGTGCAATCCTGTTCGTTTGGCGAATCGGGCGAATGATGTCAGAGGTTGGAGAAAAGCTTATGCGACGGCGAAGCGAACTTGGCCCGACGTGGAAGGCCCGTCTTCTATCCGATTGGCGATTACCCTCAGCGTCAGCGCCTCTACCTTCGATTGAGCTTCATTGCGCGTGGCTCCGTACGCAAGTACACCGGGTAGGCTTTCAATTTCGGCAATCCGGCGACCATCTTTCTCGCGATCGAAAACGATCTCAAAATCCATGGCAACAACCTCCCGGGGGAGCCGGTGGTCCCCCTGTTACCAGTTTACGTGAGCCCGCGCTCAATCCAGTTTCCAGCTCTCCAATATTCGTTCAGCCACTAGCGCTTCGACGGCCTCATAGAAGCCTGCTGTATAAAGGGTACCAGTTCAGTAGCCAGCCTTTTCAGAGTTGAACGCGAGGGTGGCTGCGCGGGACGCGCTTTCATTGAAGTTTCACAGATGTGCGATTGGACAGGCAGGGGAAACACCGGTGTTGCCAAAAGCAACGACGGCCCTGCTGAGAACAGGGCCGCCATCTCTCAATGAAAGGAGGCGAAAGTCATGTTGCGTATCAATATGCGCTTCCGTCTTGCAATCCATCT
>CAYWMR010000379.1:0-5030 GCA_964458965.1 uncultured Occallatibacter sp.
CCATCGAAGACAAGATCGTCAAGTTCCCCGACAAGACGCAGCACCAGTTTTTCCTTGAGCCGGAAGGGCTGAACACGCACGAGGTCTACATCAATGGCATGTCCACATCGCTGCCGATGGAGGTGCAATGGCAGATTGTCCGCTCCATTCCCGGCCTGGAAGAGGCGGAGATGCTGCGCCCCGGTTATGCCATTGAATACGACAGCGTGGACGCCACCGAACTGGACCGCACGCTGCGTGTGAAGAGCATGGAGGGGCTTTATCTGGCCGGCCAGATCAACGGGACAAGTGGTTATGAAGAAGCGGCCTGCCAGGGAATCATGGCCGGCATCAACGCGGCGCTTTGGCTCAAGGGCCTGCCGCCTTTCACCATGGACCGCAGCGAGGGATATACCGGCATCCTCATCGACGACCTGATCTCCAGGGGCATCAACGAGCCTTACCGCATGTTCACTTCGCGGGCTGAGTTCCGGTTGCATCTGCGCATTGACAACGCGGATCGCAGGCTGACGCCGCATGGACGGCGCCTGGGGCTGATCGGCAACGAGGCCTGGGCGGAGTACGAGCAAAAGCAGGCGCGGATGGCGGAGCTTGAGGTGCTGCTGGGCACGATGAAGGTGAGCCCAGCCCAGCTTGCAAGCGCCGGGTTTGGGTCACTTACGGCAACAGCGGGGCAGACGTGGGCTCAACTGCTGAAGCGGCCCGAGGTGACCATTGAGCCGATTCTGCGGGTCCTGGGTGAGACGCTTGCTGCGGATCCGCTTCTCGATGACCTTTCCGCCGCTGTATGCGTTGATTCCGGACCTGAGACGGAGACGGGCGCAACGCAATTGCGCAACGAGGCGCGCGCGGTCGAGACCGAGATCAAGTTTGCCGGCTACTTGGATCAGCAACGGAAATCGATCGACAAGCTGAAGGCCGCCGAGGCAGTGGTCATTCCAGAATGGATCGAATATGGCGCCATGAGCGGCCTGTCCCGCGAGATGCGCGAGACGCTGGAGCGAGTGCGGCCGGTCACCATCGGGCAGGCCAGCCGCATCCCCGGCGTAACGCCCGCCGCGCTTAGCCTGGTGCATATTTCGATTCGGGTACAAGCGGCCAGGAGGGCTGGCGAGCCTGCAACCAAGCCCGGCCTATTATCCTGAAATGTGACTGAAATCCCAGAAACGCCTCCCAATATCCCCCATCGGAGGGGTTTTCTTCGATCCGCAATTCGATGGCTTGGCATCGGCGTGGTGCTTCTTTGGTCGCTTGCCGTGCTGACACTCGTGGCCGCCCGCTGGATCGACCCACCGACAACCGCCGTACACATAGAGCGCCGCATGCAGGCCTGGATTCACCACAAGCCGTATCAAGAGCACTACATATTTGTTCCGCTCAGCCAAATCTCGCCCGATCTGCAACACGCTGTTATCTCTGCGGAAGACGCGCGCTTCTACCTGCACCATGGGTTCGACTGGAACGCAATCCAACTGGCTGCCGAAGGCGATATGGAAGGCGGACGCATTCGTGGAGGCTCCACGCTTACGCAGCAACTGGTGAAGAACCTGTTCTTCGGAACGGGCCGCTCCATCCTCCGCAAGGGCGCAGAGTCCACATTGGTGCCGGTGGCCGAATTTGTCCTCGGCAAGCAGCGCATTCTGGAACTCTACCTAAACGTGGTCGAATGGGGGCCTGGAATTTATGGTTCAGATGCGGCGTGCCATTACTACTTCAAGACCTCAGCCCGGAGTGTCGGCCGGCAACAGTCGGCAGAGCTGGCCGCGATTCTGCCGTTGCCCCTGAAGCGACGCCCCGAGCGCATGGAGCACTACAGTGCCATCATCCTTGAGCGGATGCGCCAGGTGGGCTGGTAATCCATGCGATTTTTTACTGAGTCGTTTTGTCGCTCTTGCTGAACAACGGAATGTGGAATGGGAGCTCGGCGCTCGAATCCTTCTTCCTCTGCTTGGCGTTGGAATCCTCGCGAAGCACCGTACGCTGCGAGTTGATGCAGAGCCAGCCGCCGTGCACACGCTCGAACACGTGGGTAAAGACTCCCTTTTCGGTTATCTGGGCTGAATTGACTTTGTGGCGAAGCGAATAGGTACCGTTGGTGATGGCGATATCGCCGAGCATCCGCACGGTGACTACTCGCTGCTCCAGGTGAATGGTCTTGTCGTCTCCGGTAATCACCATGGCCACCTGCTGATTCCGGGTGGTAATGTCGCCGTTGGCAGAAACATCCACAAACAAAGGAGATAACACAAGCTCCAGGCCGTACTGGTCACGCTGGTTGATCGAGTCGGCCCAGGAATCCTCAATCTTCTGGAATTCGCGGAGTTCAGGACTCTCCGAAGTTGTGGCACTCTGCGGGGCAGAAGTTGAGGCCGGATCTGGAGCAGGGCTCTGGCCGTTGGCGACGCAGCAGGAGAGAAGAACTACAGAAGAGCAAGCAAGAAAACCCGAGATACGAAACATGAACACCCACCTATGACGATTGCTACCAATAATCATATCTCTTTGACTCGCGAAATATGGCGGACGGGAGCGGCAAAGTGAAAAGTTTGGTAGCGGAACTGGCTTTCCGGCCCTACACCAGCCCCTGCAGCCGCTCGGGATGGTGAATCGTTACCAGGGAGTCCTCGATGGAGATCCAATTGTCCTTGCGAAACTGTCCCAGGGTGCGAGTAACGGTTTCGCGGGTGGTGCAGGTCATCGACGCCAGTTCCTCGTGCGTGAGAAGCAGCGGAAAGCGAAAGGCGCCCGTATCGATGTGCTCGCCAATCTGATGGGAGAGTTCCAGCAGCAACCGGCCCAGGCGCGCGGCCACCGTTTCTGAAAGGGCGATGCGGCAGGCATCTTGCAGCGCGAAACGATACTCCTGGCAGATGCACTGCACGGCCCGCATTTGCGCCTCTTTGTGGCTGCGCAAAAAGTCAAGGAACCGTTCCCGCTCGACCGGGCGGAGTTGCGCGGTGGTAAGCGACTCGGCCGAGACTTCGTAGACCCCGTGCGCCAACACGGCATAAAGTCCCAGCATGGAGCCCGGTCCGGCGACGCGGACGATCATTTGCCGATCTTCGTGGCGGCCCGCGGTCAGCTTCAGATAGCCGCCGCAAATCAAATACAGGCAGCGCGCATCCTCACCCTGAGCAAACAACGAAGCCTGCGCGGGGAGAGAGATCGTGCTGGTAGCAAGCTCAAGATCGGCCAGGACGGAACTGCCCAGAGAGCAGAACCAACCCGGACGCCGATTGGCGCAGGAAGCGCACCCGGCAGGAGCCTGCCGCAGAACTGGCCTCTTCCGCAAGTGATCTGTGATTGCTATTGCCGCGTCAGCCATGGCCTTGCCCCTTCCGCCCAACCGCAGCATCGTCGCCGCTGCCGTTCCCCTGGCATTGAACATCCGCACAAGGGCCCCTGCCATGAAGAAAACATCTCTAATCTCCCGGAAAGGAGTCTCTTGCTTCACAAGAGTTTGCCGGAGAAGCTCCCTTTTTGGATGTGATGGACCTCACATCGATGATGGTCCCCGGCTTCCGCAATTTCCATACTTGGAATGAAAAGTAGAGATTCCCACGCTCGCCCCCGGTTCCGTTTATGGGCCGAAGCTCCTTGAACCGTGATGGCGATCACGTGGCACCCGACGCAGCGCATCAACCCACGCCAAATATTGCAAAGCACGTTCCGGTGAGGAACCTGAATGCCTGTTCAGAATTGCTCAGCGGTAATGCGTCGTTTCTGTTTCTCTGCTGGTAGCGGCAATTCCTGCATTTTCATGATTCCAATGGCGAAGGAGTTGCTTCTGCCTCGGAACTCGCGGGGTTGATGTTCGCCTGCAAGGCCGCGATTCTTACCGTTTCCCAGCAGGTAAACGAACAGAGGAAATAGGCTCCCTCACGGCGTGTGATGAAAATCACCGTGATGGATCGAGATAAACCGTAGCATTCAGCGTGTGAAGTGATGCTCCGCACAAAGAGCTCATTCCACAACAGGGTGTCACAAGAACCCGCAGCCGATCCGGCCTTCCTAATTGGGAAATGCTGTTTCAGCCACCGGGCCTGAGACACAATGTTGACGGAAGAAGCTACGAGAGCAACCAAGGCGGTATTTTCTATGCAAAGGGATGTGCCTGTAACGCGATTGCCGATTGGCGCGGCTCCGGGCAGGTTGCCGGGACTGCGAGCCTGTTTGATGTTGATGCTGGGCGCAAGCATGCTTTGCGCCACTACGCTGGGGGCTCAGACGCCCAAAGTCGCCGCCAAAACGGTGACCTCGCAAGCCAAGGATGCCGCCGCCAACACCTATGTTGGGGGCGAAGTTTGCGCTACCTGCCATGAAGAGGTGAGCAAGAAATTCGAGGGCAATCCGCATACCAAGCTTGCGGCGCAGCATGGCGCAGCCGGTGTGAACTGCGAAGGTTGCCATGGGCCGGGCGGCGCGCACGTTGATGGCGGCGGCGATGTCACCAAGATTTTCAATCCCGCCAAAGCCACTCCCAAGGAAGTGGACGAGAAGTGCCAGAGTTGCCACGCGGGAACGCATCCCAACTTCGATCGCTCTCCTCATGCCAAGGCCGCCGTAAGCTGCCTGGGCTGCCACGACATTCACGGCAGCAAGGAGGAACCCCTGCTGAAGGCTTCGCAGCCTGCGCTGTGCTTCCAGTGCCACACCGACACCAAGCCGGCGTTCGCAATGCCTTTCCACCACAAGGTGAACGAGGGCCTGGTGAAGTGCAGCGATTGTCACGACGTTCACGGTACATTCGGGAACAACAACATCAAGTCCACGGCCGATCAGAATGCGATCTGCACCAAGTGCCATACCGAGACGCGTGGGCCCTTCGTGTACGAGCATGCGGCGGTGAAGGCGGAAGGATGCATGGGCTGCCACACGCCGCACGGTTCGCAAAACGCACGGCTGCTGAACGTGCCGAATGTCAACACGTTGTGCAACCAGTGCCATAGTCCAGTGGCCGCCGCCACGGTTCACTCGATGAATGCGGGATCGGCAGAGCTGACGCCATGCATCAGCTGCCACACCTACAT
>CAYWMR010000380.1:0-5023 GCA_964458965.1 uncultured Occallatibacter sp.
AACGACATTCAGGTTGCCTCGCTCACCGGCAGCCTGCACGAGTTGGATGCCCAGGCGGAGATTGCGAGTCTAAAGCAACAGATCGCAGGCGAACAGCTAAAGACCGTGCTGGCCGAGTTGGAGCTGGGCAACGGTTCGGGGAGCGGGCAGGGCTCTCAGCCGCAGCCGAACCCGAAGGCCGAGCAGTTGGCCCGCATCGACGAGCGCCAGAAGTATCAGGACGCGCTGGACGCCGGACTCGACCTGGCCAAGGCCCGGCTGGAATTGCTGCGCGCGCTGGGCCATATGGAAGACTGGTTGAACGAACTGCACGGAAAGTAAGCTCAGTGTTAAAGAAAACAGCCGAAAAACTGCCGAAATGCTAGAATGGAAGTAATGTCAATGCCTCTGAAGACGCTTCTCCTGAATCCGCCCTCGTTCAAGAACTTTGACGGCGGCGCTAGCTCGCGCTGGCCGGCTACGCGCGAGATTGAGTCCTACTGGTACCCAGTGTGGCTGACCTATCCGGCCGGCCTGCTGGAGGGTTCGCGCGTGCTGGACGCACCGCCGCACCACGTCTCCGCCGACGAAACCATCAATATCTGCAAGGACTTCGAATTCCTTGTGCTGTTCACTTCGACGGTGGGATGGGCGGGCGATCAGCGGCTGGCCGAGGCCATCAAGGCGGCTAACCCATCGATTCGCATCGCCTTTGTGGGCCCGCCGGTGACCACCGACCCGGACCGCGCCCTCAACGAGTGCTCCGTCCTGGACTTTATTTGCCGCCGCGAGTTCGACTACTCGGTGGTGGAGTTTGCGCAGGGCAAGCCGCTCAGCGAGATTCTTGGCATCAGCTACAAGCTCGACGGCAAAATTGTTCACAACCCCGACCGGCCGCAGATCGAAGACCTGGACGCGATGCCCTGGGCCACGAAGATTTACAAGCGCGATATGGACGTGACGCGTTACAGCGTGCCATTCCTGCTGCATCCTTATATCGCGCTTTATTCCACGCGCGGCTGCCCGGCGCAGTGCACGTTCTGCCTGTGGCCGCAGACCCTGAGCGGTCATGCCTGGCGCAAACGGTCTACCGACGACGTGGCGGCAGAACTGAAGTGGGCCAAGGAGAACTTCCCCCATGTGAAGGAGTTCTTCTTCGACGACGACACCTTCAATATTCAAAAAGGGCGCACCATCGAGTTGTGCGAGAAGCTGAAGCCGCTCGGCATAACGTGGAGTTGCACATCGCGCGTAACCACTGACCGCGACACGCTGAAGGCCATGCGGGAAGCCGGCTGCCGGCTGCTGATTGTGGGCTTCGAATCCGGCGATCCGCAGATCCTGAAGAACATCAAGAAGGGCGCCACCGTGGAGCGCGCGCGCGCTTTCGTGAAGGACTGCCACGACCTGGGTCTCACCATCCACGCCGACTTCATTCTCGGCCTGCCGGGCGAAACCAAGGAGTCGATCTGGAACACTATCAACTTTGCCAAAGGCCTGGATTGCGAAACCATCCAGGTATCGATCGCCCACGCCTATCCGGGGACCGAGTTTTATGACTACGCCAAGGCCAACGGCTTCATTACCAATGAGCGCATGGAAGACGGCGGCGGCCACCAGATGGCGCACATCGAGTATCCTGGGCTGCCCACCGACTACGTGATGGAGATGGTGCACAAGTTTTACGACGAGTATTACTTCCGGCCCAAAGCCGCGTTCCGCGTGGTGTGGAAGGCATTTGTGAATCGCGATCTGCCGCGGCTTTACGTCGAGGCGAGAGCCTTTCTCAAGCTCCGTTCCGAGCGCAACAAGGCGGTCAAGGCTAAGCGCGCTGTCCACGCCGAGCCCACGACCCCGGCAAAAGCGGGAGCGTAGTTCCGGCACACGCATCAATTTTTGAGGGCGGGCGCCAAAGCGTCCGCCCTTGTTGTTTTGCATCACTTGATTTGCTTCACTGATCGAAACCTTATGCCCCACGCCGTAGAGTAATTGTGGGATGGTTTCGTCCTCACCGGAGACTCGTCAAACTTAGATGTCCCACCCACGACTCAGTCCGCGCCAATACTTGATCCTGGGACTGGTGGCGCTGTGCGCTCCGCTCGGCGATACGTGCCTCTCGCGCGGAATGACGCAGGTCCCGAACATCTCGCTGGCGCACCCTGCTACGCTCGTCGCCGCGGTCTTCACTCCATGGATTGCGCTCGGCATTGCCCTGCTGATCGGTTTCTTCGCCAGCTATCTTACTGCGCTTTCCTGGGCCGACCTCACGTTCGTACTGCCGGCCACTGCATTCGGCAATGTCATCGTCGCGCTGTTCGCACGGTTCTGGCTCCATGAATCCATCTCGCTGGAACGCTGGGCCGGCATCGTCCTGATCACCGTGGGCGTGGGCTTTGTGGCGAATGGGCCTTCGTTGACAGAAAGGCCGGCCGCTGCGACCCCGGCCTTTGCCAAGCAACCGGAACCCTGCGCCGAAATCGAACAGGAGCAGGTGCAATGATCAACCAACTCCCTGCGCCGCACGTCAACTTCTGGGCCGCCACGGCCATGATCGCGGCAATTGTTCTGAGCTCCGCCGCGGGCGAGGTGCTTACCGCGGCGGCCATGAAATCCATCGGCGATCTCGACGACATTCGCGCCCGTTCCGGCCTGAAGGGCGCTGTTCGAGCCGTTGTCACCTGCCCGCTGTTCTTCGCTGGCGTCAGCTTTCTGGCGCTCGCCTTCTTCGCACTTCTGTTCGCTTTAAACCGGCTCAACCTTAGCCTGGTTGCTCCAGCATCGGCCTCGCTCACGCTGGTTACCAACACCATTGCCGGCAAGTTCTTCCTCAAGGAGAATGTCGATCGGCGGCGCTGGATTGCGGCTGTGCTGGTTTGTGTTGGGGTATACTTCCTAGCGCATTGAGTTGCATCAGCCGATTAATCGCATCAACCCCCGCGGCTTCAGGTCTGCGTCGAGGATTTTTCGCGGCTGGCCGATGGCAGCGCAAACAGCTTCCGCAGCCAGATGGCCCGACCGCGCGGCGCTTTCCATCGTCGACGGCCAGCCGGTAGCCGTCCAGTCGCCGGCCAGGAAGCAGTTGGGCCATGGGGACTGGGCGTCCGGCCGGGCGCTATCAATGCCCGGTGGAACTCCGAACGTGGCGCGCATCTCCTTGATCAGCGCGGCCTTTTCGAGCTTCGCCGTCGAGACTGCCGGAAAGAATTCCGCAAGCTCCGTCACTGCCTGGCCGATCGCCTGCTCGCGGGACAGCGCGGCAAAACTCTTCGACGCGCTGACCACCAGTTCCAGGTAGGTTCCATTGCCCTTTCGCCAAGGCTGCAGGCGGCTCTTGTTGTACATCCAGTGGATCTCGCGGTCGAGCAATACCGCGTGATCCAGGTTAGTAATCTCGCGGTCGAACCACAGATGCACGCTGCAAATGGGCCAATGTTCGTGGCGCTCAAGCTGGGCCGCAAGCGCTTCTGTGCCCTCATCTGGCGGCATGTTGGGCAGAAGTTTGGTTGTCGCCTCAAAGGGCATCGCAAGCACCAGAAAAGCTGACATCAAGTGGCCATTACGCGTGGGGATTGTCCATTGCGATGTCTCTTCGTCCCAGGCCGGCGCCTCGACATTGGTGTTGAGCAAGACGCTGGATCCTCGGGTTTCAAGGAACTCCTGAGCACCGGCATAAAGCTGGCTCAGTGGCACGGAGCTCATTCCCATGCTCCCGGCAAAGGCTGAGTTCATGAACAGCTCGCGGATCACTTTGGCCGCATAGATGAGGGAAATGGAATCGATATCCGCATTCAGAGCGCTGGCAATCACCAGCTTCCAGAAGCGGTTCACTGCGCCCTCTGTCTGCCCATTCCGCCTGAGCCACGCGCCAAGATTCTCTGTCGAGCTGCTTGGCACCGGTCGCATCAGCGCACCGAAAGCCCGGCCCAATGCCAGCTTGTCGGCAAACGTGAATGCGTGCGCGGCGAGCAACCGCGGCAGACTGTGGAGAGGCGCGGGCAGACCGAAAGGTCCGAATTTTGACGGCCCGAGCACAGATCGCCTTCCGCCCGGCTCAATCATCGTCATATCGCTGGTCCAGTGGATTTGGTCCGCGACTCCGATGCGCCGATAGAAGCCAACAAGATTGGTGCAGCAGCCGAAGAGCACATGCTGGCAGTTATCGATGACCTCATTGACGCCGGGATGCAGATAGGAGCTGGCCCGCCCGCCAAGGTAGCCGCGGCGCTCGACCAACTGCACGCGCAGGCCGGCTTCGGCAAGAGCGCAGGCCGCGCTCATGCCGGCAACGCCGCCGCCAATGACGGTGACGGTCCGCTCCAACACGCCGCTCAACCCGCAAACCTCGCCCAGACCATGCGAGCCATTCCGCCTGCCAGAATCTGCAGCTTCTGGACAGTGGGGACGCTAACGCGCCGCGAAAACACATCGTAGTCCGCGGCTTCAATCCGCTTCAGCAGCGCATGGTAAATCCGCACCAGCACCCACATTGCCGGCCGGCTCTCACTATCGATCAGCGGCAGCAACAACTGCGCGGACTCATAGTACTTTTCCGCGCGGGCCGCGATATTGCTGAGCAGTGCGCGTTCGTTGGCCGCCGGCGGCGTTCCCTTGGTGCGTTGGAGCAGGTCGTTCACCGTCACCCCATGAGCTGACAGGTCCTCAAGCGGAAGATAGACGCGGTTGCGCTGGGCATCCTCGGCCACGTCGCGCAGGATATTTGTGAGTTGGAACGCGATGCCCGTCTTCTCGGCCAGCTTTTCCGCGAAGGGATCGCGGTAGCCGAAGATTCTTATGCACACCAAGCCCACCACCGAGGCCACCAGGTAACAGTATCGATAAAGATCGGCAAAGGTTTCATAAGTATCGGGCGCGTCGACTGCCGTTTTTTTCAGATCCATGGTTACGCCGGTGACCAGTTCATCCAGAAGGGCCAGCGGAATGCCGAAATGCTCGGTTGCGTCGCGCACCGCCAGGAAGACGGGATCGCCGGTATCGCCGCCCTCGCAAACTGCCCGCCATTTCCCGAGCCAGGCCTCCAGGTTGA
>CAYWMR010000381.1:0-5014 GCA_964458965.1 uncultured Occallatibacter sp.
GCCACGTCGTCTTGCTCAGCTACCCCTTCTGGAAGCGGCGGTATGCGGCCAATCCCTCCATCGTCGGCCAGGCTATCAACCTCGACGGCGCGCAATTTACAGTCATCGGAGTGCTGCCTGACAGCTTCGACTTCGGTTCAGTGTTTTCTCCCGGCGCTAAGGAGGATGTCTTCTTTCCCGCCATCTTGCCGGAGATGGAGGACTGGGGCAACGCAATGGCGCTCGTGGGCCGAATCAAGCCTGGCGTCACACTGGCGCAGGCACGGGCGGAGGCCGACATTCTAGTTCCCCGCCTGCTTTTCAACAACAAGCATGCGGATTGGGGCGGCGGCTACACCGCAAACCTCTATGACCTGAAGGATTATGTCAGTGGCAAGCTGCGTCCGTCACTTGTCGTCCTGTGGTGCGCGGTTGGCACCATCCTGTTAATCGTCTGCGTGAATCTCTCCAACCTGCTGCTGGCGCGCGCCGCCGCCCGCACCAAGGAGTTCGCCATGCGCACGGCGCTGGGGGCTGGGCGCGGCAGGATTGTCCGTCAACTCCTCACGGAGAGCCTGGTGCTCTCACTTGCGGGGGCGGTGTTGGGACTCGGCCTGGCCTGGGCCCTTGTTGCCTGGCTCGCGCATCAGGGCTCCATCGCGCTGCCGCTGTTGAGCAGCCTGCGGATCGACGGCGCAGCCCTCGGCTGGACGCTCCTCATCGCCATCGCCGCTTCAATCCTCTTCGGGCTCGCGCCCGGCATTCGCCTCGCTACCGGCAATCTGCAGGCCGCTCTCAAAGACAGCGGACACGGAACCAGCGACGGCAAAAGCCATCAGCGCCTGCGTTCCGTACTTGTGGTCTCTGAAATTGCGCTGGCATGCGTTCTGCTCGTCGGCGCAGGTCTATTGCTGCGCAGCTTTCTCCGCGTCCTTGATGTCGACCTGGGTTTCGAACCCACTCACGCCGCAGCCATTGGCGTGGACTATGACGACAGCGGCGGCGTAGCGAAACGCGGAGTCATCCTGCAGCAGATCATTCAGCGCGCCGAGCAAATTCCTGGCGTCGAAACTGCCGGCATCTCGGACAATTTGCCCATGAGCACCAACCGCAGTTTTAACATCATGCCCAAGGGGCACGCATTTAAGAAAGATGAGTTTCCACCCATATTTGCCTACGTCGTCACGCCCGGCTATCTCAGCGCCATTGGGATGCACCTGGTGGAAGGCCGCGATCTCAGCTGGGATGATACGAACAAGGATCTCGGCGCAGTGATTGTGAACCAGACAGTTGCCCGCACTCTTTGGCCCGGGGAGGACCCGATTGGGAAAATAGCCGACATAAGCTTTGGCTCGTTCGCTCAGGTCGTCGGTGTCGTAGCCGACGTGCACGAGACCAGCGCAGAAACGCAGCCCGGCTGGCAAATGTATCTCTCTCAGACCGGCGCACAATTCGGACCCGTCGGCGCCAATCTCGTCATCCGCACCAAGCTGCCGCCTGCCTCGCTTGCTTCCGCGGTCACGGCGGTTCTGCGCGAGATCAATCATAAACAGCCGGCCAATGAGTTTAAGCCCATTCAGATGCTGGTGGATCACACCAGCTCTCCGCGGCGCTTTTTTGTGATGCTGGTGGCAGCATTTGCGGGTCTGGGACTGCTGCTGGCCGCGCTGGGCATTTACGGCGTGATCTCATACTCCGTCACGCAACGCACGCAGGAGATTGGCATCCGCATGGCTCTGGGAGCTACCGCATCGCAGGTGCAGCGCAGTGTAATCGCAAAAACTCTGCGGCTCGCGATGATTGGAATTGGTGTGGGCGCGGTTGCATCACTGCTGGTGTCGCGGGCTATTGCCGCCCTTCTTTTCAATACCGCGCCGAATGACCCGATTACCTTCGCGGCCATGGTGGTGCTGATTAGCGCTGTGGCTTTGCTGGCTGGATATATTCCCGCACGCCGAGCTTCGCGCGTTAACCCCATGGTTGCGCTGCGGAACAACTGAGGAAACCCGGTTTGACGGAGTCCGGCATGGAGAGGCGCGCTGCAGCCAGGCAGGCGGTAATTCGGGCTGGTAAATGACTTTCCTTTGAGATTTCCACAATGGATTTGCAAATGATTAGTAAATCGATTATTCTATGAGTGAGTACGCGCTCATCTATTTTCGGGTTTTGGAGGCGACTTTGTCACGACCCAGGAGCGACGACAAGCGTAGAGCGATTCTGGATGCCGCCCTGCATGTATTTGCAGAGCGGGGGATTGCCAGCGCGCCGACATCGGCGATTTCGACGGCCGCGGGGGTGGCCGAGGGATCGCTGTTTACTTACTTCAAAACCAAAGATGAGCTGATGAACGCACTCTATCTGGAATTGCGGATGGAGTTCAGTGAGTATCTGACGGACTTTCCCCACGACGCGGATGCTCGGACACGGCTTAAGTACATATGGGACAAGTACCTCGAGTTGGGTTCGGCGCACCCTGAGCGGCTGAAGGTTCTGGCTCAGTTGCGCGCTTCGGGGCGGCTTTTCAAGGAGCAGGAGACGCCGGCGTTTGCCCTGCTTCAGGTGCTGAAGGCTACCGGGGAGGCGGCTCAGGGAAGCGAGCTGCGGGACGCTCCGGCAGAGTACCTGGTGCTGATGTTTCGGGCAATGGCAGAGATAACTGTGGAGTATGTGAACGCAAATCCGGATCGTTCGGGGGGTTGCCAGGAGTTGGGATTCAAGATGGTTTGGAAGGTGTTTACGGGGGAGTAACTTTTTTTCCGGATTGAATGAGTGAGTAATCAGTCAACATAGTCGGAAGAGATTGAAGAGGACACGGCAATAGTCGATAAGAAGCTTATTTCCATGCAGGAATCGGTCACAGGCAGGATTCCGCCCCAGGCGGGCAGGCTGGCGGTGGTGACGGGCGGGACCAGCGGGCTGGGGTTTGAGACGGCGTTAAAGCTGGCGCAGGGTTGCGTGGACGTGATCTTGGCCGGACGCGACGAGGCGAAAGGCCACGAGGCGCTGGGCAGGCTGCGGCCGCAGGCGCCGCAGGCGCTGGTGCGGTTTGAGATGCTTGACCTGGCGCGGCAGGACTCTGTGGCGGCATTTGCCCAGCGGCTGGCTCAGCGCAATCGGCCGGTGGATTTGCTGATTAACCATGCCAACGTGATGGCGCTGCCGAAGCGGCAGGTGACCGCGGACGGCTTTGAGCTCCAGTTTGCGACGAATTATCTTGGACACTTTGCGCTGACGGGGCGGTTGCTTCCACTGCTTCGCCGGGGCCGGCGTCCGCGGGTGGTGCAGGTGAGCAGCCTGGCGCACCGGTATGGCACGATTCATTTCGAGGACCTGCACGGCGAGCGGAGTTACAAAGATTGGGCGGCCTATTGCCAGAGCAAGCTGGCGGCGCTGGTGTTTGCGCTGGAGCTGCAGCGGCGGAGCGGTGTTTATGGATGGGGATTGCAAAGTAACGCGGTGCATCCGGGGTATTCGAAGACGGGGCTGGTGGGGAATGCGCCCGGGCAGCGGACCCTGCTGACGTGGCTGAGCCGGGGGCTGGGCGAGATTGTTGGGCAGTCCGCTGCCGACGGGGCTAGTTCGGCGCTGCTTGCCGCTACGTCGCCGGATGCGCAGCCGGGGGGATACTACGGCCCGCGGGGATTTCTGGAATTGGCGGGGAAGCCGGCGACGGCGGTGGTGGCAAAGCGTGCACGCGACCGGGATGTGGCGAAGAAGCTGTGGGAGGTCTCAGAGCAACTGACCGGGGTTCACTGGCCGGTTGATTGAGGGCCTGTCTGGCTCCGCTGGCGCGCCTATTGCGGCGGAGGCGGCGGCGCATCGGACGGCGGTGGGATGGGGCGGTCTTTGGCGCGCAGGTAGGCGACCAACTGAGCTACCTCCTGGTCGGTGAGGGAGTCGCGGAAGGGCGGCATCTTCTGTCCGCCGTCGAGGATCTGGCTGGTGATTTTGGGCGGCGCCCAGAGCTTGTTCTTGCGGATGTCGACCAGCGAGGGCGCCTTTTTGCCGCCGATGCCGCCGACTCCGTGGCAGTAGGCGCAGCCCTTGTCGCGGAAGAGGATGGCGCCGGCCTGCTCCGGTTTGACGCCTGCCTGGGCGCTTGCGGGGAGCGCGGAACAGAGCAAGAGCACAGCGCCGATTGCGGAGAAAAGTGGTTTTAAATTCTGGATCACGAAGATCATTTTCTCATGAGCAGGACGGGTGGGACTCCATCTTTGGGTGGGGGGACAGGGATTAGGGATTAGGGATTAGGGATTAGTGTTCAGTTGTCGGTTGCCGGTTGTGCCGGTCAGCCTTCTTCTTTGTCCTCCTATTCTTCTTCCTCTTCGTCTTCATCGGGTTCGCAGTCTTCGCAGGTGTCGCGTTCGGAGCAGGTGGCGCAGTCATCGGGGTCGCAGGAGCGCACTTGCTCACCCAGATCGTCGCCGGTGTCGGTTTGGGTGACGTCTTCCTCGGTTAAGGAGGGGATGATGTTGCATTTGCGCTCGACATTTTTCGAGGCGATCTGGATGGCGTAGAGGACGAGGTAAGCGCGCTTGGGGTCGAGGCGGGAGGAAACGAGTGCATCGAGGACCTGGGCGATAGCAATCTGGATGGCACTGCGGTCTTCGAGGACCGGGATTTTGATGGAGTCCATGGGGCCGGGAGGCGGGGCGGCGGCGAAGCGGTGGAGGCGGGTGTGGAAGTAGCAGTATGGCTTGCCTCGCAGAGCCATGGCTTGACACTTGGCTCCGCTGGGCATGATGTGGCGGCACTCGGCCGAGAAGACAGACATGACAGATCCTTTCCTACCCCCCACCCCCCTTTCTGAAAACAAGCACGTTGTTTTTCAGCGGGTTACGAGGTTGGTTGCGCTGCAACTATGACATAACAAGGGAGTTATTAGCAGATATAACAAAACAAAGCACTTGCGGTGCGGGCGGCGTTCGCGAGAGGTTTACGCGGACGAATTGTCCCTGCTTTGCGTGGCACTATGAAACGATTGTGCGCCAAGGGCGCGTAATACTATGCAAAATTGGCGTGGTTTTTTTCGCGG
>CAYWMR010000382.1:0-5005 GCA_964458965.1 uncultured Occallatibacter sp.
TCCAGGCCGTCAAGGTGCCGCCGCCCAACGAGGCCGACGCCATCAAGATCATCCACGGCATCAAGGACCGCTACGAGAAATTCCACGCGGTCAGCTACACCGATGCCGCGGTCGAGTTTGCCGTGTCGCACTCGAACCGCTACATCCCCGACCGCTTTCTGCCCGACAAGGCGATTGATCTGATTGACGAAGCGGGCGCGAGAGTAAAGCTCCGCCAGACCTCGCTGCCTGAAGAGATAACGGAAGTCCAGAAGCGCATCAAGTTCATCGTCCATCGCATGGATTCGGCCATTGCCAACCACGAGTTTGAGAAGGCGCGTTTCTACTCCGACGAAGAACGCAAGGAGCGGGAAAACCTGCGCGCCCTGCGTGACAAGTACCACCTCGACGACTCCGCCGCGGGCATTGTTGGACGCGAAGATATCGAGGACGTAGTCAGCCGCTGGACCGGCGTGCCCGTCACCAGCATCAAGGAAGAAGAGACGCAAAAGCTTCTCCGCGTGGAAGAAGAACTGCACAAGCGCGTCATCTCGCAGGAGAAGGCTATCAGCGCTCTGGCGCGCGCCATCCGCCGTTCCCGCGCCGGTCTCAAGTCGCCGCACCGGCCCATTGGCAGCTTCCTGTTCCTTGGACCCACCGGAGTCGGGAAAACGGAAATGGCACGCACACTCGCCAATTTCCTCTTTGGTTCCGACAAGGCCCTCATCCGCTTCGATATGTCGGAGTTCATGGAGAAGCATTCGGTTTCCAAACTGATTGGTTCGCCTCCGGGATACGTGGGCTATGAGGAAGGCGGCCAGCTTACGGAACGTGTGAAGCGCTCGCCTTATTCGGTCGTCCTGCTGGACGAAATCGAGAAGGCTCATCCCGATGTTTTCAATATTCTGCTGCAGGTTTTTGAAGACGGCCAGTTGACCGACGGGCTCGGCAACACCGTCGACTTCAAGAACGTGATTCTCATTATGACCTCGAACATTGGCGCGCGCCACCTGATGAAGAAGCAGGGTCTCGGCTTCCAGAGCGAGCGAGAAGACATTGTCTCGGACAAGGTGGAGGAGTTAGTCAAGCAGGAAGTCAAGAAGACTTTCAACCCCGAGTTCCTGAACCGTCTTGACGAGGTCATCCTGTTCCAGTCGCTCTCTGATGGCGATTTGATCCAGATAGTCGAGTTGCTTGTGCAGCAGCTCAACACGAATCTGGCGCAGAAGTCCATCACCATCTCCGTCACCGAGGAAGCCAAGAAGTGGATCCTCGAAAAGACGCTGGTCGACCGCAGTTATGGCGCCCGCCCGCTACGCCGCGCCTTGCAGCGTTACGTCGAAGACCCCTTGTCGGAAGCGCTGATCGCCGGAAAAATCTCCGCGCGTCCAGCCTTCCTCGAGGTGTATCTCGACGCCAACCAGCTGTTCTATCGCCCGGTAAGCGCGGACGAAGCAGTGACCGAAGAAAAGGCCGCCGGCATTTTGCTGTTCAGCGCATAGGCACCGCTGCGGAACCATAAAATTGGATTCAATTCACCCCCGGCCACAACGCCGGGGGTTTTTATGCCCTCAATAACGCAGCCCGAGCCTCATAGGAAACTCCTCTTCGTCGTCTTCGAGATAGAACGAGCTACAGTGTTCGAGGATGATTTTGCGATGGCGATATCGTAATGCCATGTGAACTGCGCCAATTGCTGCCACGGCGATAACGAAATGCGAGACGCCGGTCTCGATCCAAGGTTCAAAGACCAGCGGCACCCATGCAACGGCGGGAACAAGTGCAGCGTATTTGAGTACTGTGATGGCAAGATTCGACTGCTCCCTTGCCGGTTCGCCTGTGAAGGCCACAATCTTGACATTTAGAAAAAACACGTCAGTGAGGAGAAGGCACATGGCGGCTGCAATGAGCAGTTGACTTAGCGTAGCGGGCCAGGTTAACAGTTCCGGCGGAGCGACCGCGCGAAATGCAATCAGCGCGCTGAAGGTGACAATCGCTCCCCAGAGCAATACCCATACTTTAGCGGCCAGTAACTGCTCCATGGCAGTAAGAAAATGCGGCGGCCTTCCATGCACGATCCTGAAGATCCAGCTCCCTTGCTGATTGCCGGGAGATACAAAGGCCATGCGTAGTCCGGCAATCGTCCAGAAGGCTACGATGGCTGTGGCGGCCCGAATCCCGTCGGCTGATACTTCCATGCGCACCTGGCTGTGCACGACCGTCAAACGAAGTACCGTGGCAACCACCACCGAAAGGCCCACGCCTCCATACATGACGAGATAGATGCGATACCGCTGCACGCGCAGCAGGGTTTGACTTATGAAGTGGAAGACCGCGCGGCGGACGGGTGGCCGAACCAGCGTAGCATGCAGAAGCTTATGCAGGGGCCGCGCAGCCCAGGTGCGTGTATCGCGCGTGCTTGAGCCCAGCACCAGTTGACGAACCCTGCGCAGGTAAGCGAGCGGGTATGCGAGCATCGCCAGCCCGATCGTCAATAGCAGGGCCACGCATCCGGTTTGCGCCAGCCGGGCATAGATGGGCAGCGCCGATGGTCCCTCCAGAATGCGCTGATAAATGCCGAGGAACCAGAATGGAGGAAAGGCTACCGCATATGCGCTTCCGGATTGAATGAAGACCGGCATTGCGCCTGAAAGCACCGGAAACAAGAATAGAAGCATAAGCAAAGCGGTAATAAGAAGACCCTGCATCACCAGCGAGAGTCTGCGAAACATCCGCTCCCCAAGCACCGAAAGCAGCACACCTTGCAGAGCCAAAATGAAGGCCGCCGCAAACAGGCCGCTGCCGATTACCGCCGCTACATGTCCCAGAAGCAAACGGGTCAGATTCGGCGGGTCGATGGCTGCGGGAAGCACTGGAATGGCAAGAATATTCGCGTCGATCAGAAATCCCCCAATCAAAATAGCGATGGCTGCAACGCGGGCAAGAAACAGCCTGCTACTTCGAATGGGCAATGTAGTTAGAACAAATAAGTCGAGCAAGTCGGGGAAAAACATGTCCCATTCAAAGACCGTAACAATCCCCAACGCCACAAAGGAATAGAGCACAAAGAAGAGATGATGATTGACCTGCAGCCAATAAGGCACTGGGGCTTGAACGATGGGATGATCCTGCCGGAACACGATGACGGGGTGGTAGATAGGCCATAGATACAACGCAACCACGAAGCTGGGAAGGCCGGTTGTAAATGCGATCAGCACCAGCCGAGCCTTGGCATCGCCGTCAGGCGAAGCGGTTTCGTGATTAAAGAAGCGCTCAAGAAAATGCCGAACGAGATGCGAGAATTGGCTGCGTCGCGGCGTCACCGGTGCGCCCCGAGCCGCCTGCGCGTTCAAGGGCAGAATCTCCGGCTCCGACATCATGAGCAAGCGCTGGAATTCACCGTTCATCGGCGATCTTCATCACCTCGACCATCTGTTGCGCAGTGGCTCTGGTGTCTTGCTGCTGCACCAGTTGCGAAAAGACGCTTTCAAGATTTGGAAGGCTCATCAGCTTTGTAAGTTCGGAGGGCGGAGCGTCGGCCAGTATCCTTCCCTTTGCAATCACGATGACGCGGTTGCACACCTGTTCAACGACTTCCAGCACATGCGAGATATAGATCACTGCTTTGCCCTCAGCCGCAAGTAACTCAAGCAGGTCCTTGAACAATCGCCCGGAGACTACGTCGAGGCCCGAAAGTGGCTCATCGAAGATCAACAGCCTGGGATCGTGCAGCAACGCCGCGGCGATCAGCACGCGCTGACGCATTCCCTTTGAATAAGAGGAGATGGGCGAGTGTTGCCAGGACTCCAAATGCAGCAGCTTGAGCAGCTGGGTTGCCTTGGTTTCGATCACCGCTTCTCCGAGTCCGCGCAGCCTGCCCACGAGTTGCAGATATTCCAAACCGGAAAGGTAATTATAGAGATGGGCTTCTTCCGGTACATAGCCGAGGACGCTGCGAAAGGCAACCATGTCCTTGCGGATATCCTGGCCCTCGAACAGCACGCGCCCATCGTTGGGCCGCAACATGCCGGTGATGATCTTCACAGTGGTCGATTTGCCGGCGCCGTTAGGACCGAGAAAGCCCACCACTTCGCCAGGCGCGACCTTGAAGCTGACATCCTGGATGGCAGGAATGCCGCGAAAGCTTCTGCATAGGTTTTGTAACTCAAGCATAATCTCCACCTACTCGTCGATGCATATGGCGCGCGCAAACAGGGCTTGGGTTCGATTGGGCGCTCAAGCGTTTAGTCCCAGCGTTGTAATCACTTCGTCGGGCAGTTCCTCATAGTAGATGATCGCGGATCTTGCGCGATAACGATTGAAGAAGAACAATGCGCAGGACGCGGCAAACAGGAAGCCCAACATGAGGGCGGATTTCATGGAGTCGTGCAGCGCACTCTGTTCAATCTCGGCACACGGAACTACGAATGCTATCAATGCAATCAAGAGTCCCCAAAACTGGAGTTGGATGTTCGCTTTTCCGGGCAGATACGAGCAGGTGAAAGGGACTTTATAGAAGCCAATCAGGCACAGTTCGACCAGGATCCATCCGAGCAGCGCCAGGACTGCGAGATGGACCGCAACATGCTGGACCGGCCTGAAACGGAACGACAGAGCGAACGATAGGAGCCAGACGGGAGCGACGGCAAAGAGAAGCAATGAACGTCTGGTTGCTGCCACGTATTCGTCCGTAGGGCGAAGCTGTGTGGAGCGCAAGACCCAATTGGCGGTTAGCGAAATGGGCAGCGAAAAAACATTGCGAAGTCCGGCCACGGCAAAGAACATCATTGAGAAAGTTGGGAGGATTAATTCCAAGGTCACCGGGTGAGGCGTATTGGCCGTTAGATCGATTCTCAGCAAAGACAGCGCGATGGCAAAAACAAATGCGAGATAAAATGCAAACGCGACGCGATGCTGGCGGCTGCGTGTGAGGGACCGGATGCTGAACAGCGCGATAGCCGTCTGGAGTGAATTGCCGAAGGAAGGCGTCCAGTGAAAGCCGCCTGCTCCCGGCACCAGGTCCGGC
>CAYWMR010000383.1:0-4998 GCA_964458965.1 uncultured Occallatibacter sp.
CTCCGCCAGTTCGGCCTCCACCTTGCCGCAGATGGCCGTTGCCCCCGCATTCATCCGCTTCGCCACTTCATCCAGCTTGAAGCGGTTCACCGCCGCCTCCAAATCGTCGCCCAGCGTTGCGCTTTCGCCGATATTAACCGCATACAAGATAGGCTTTTGCGACAGAAACATAAAGCCCTTGATGAGCTTCTTTTCCTCCACCGTCATATCCAGCTCGCGCAGCGGCTGCTCCTTCTCCAGCGCATCTTTCGACCGCAGCAGCAGAGCCTGTTCCCGCTCCAACTCGCTGGTGCGTCCCTTCTTCAGGTCCTTCTCCAGCCGCTCCAGCCGCTTCTCAACTTGAGTCAGGTCGCTGAGCATCAGGTCGAATTCGACGCTCTTGATGTCCCGCAGCGGATCGATCGGCCCCACGTGCGCAATGGAATCGTCTTCAAACGCGCGCAGCACGTGAATTAGCGCGTCCACATTGCGCAGGCTGGTCAGGAACGCAGTTTCCTTCAGCGCCTCCTGCCCGATGGCCGCCACATCCACAAACTCAACCGATGCAAAGGTCGTCTTCTTCGGCGAGTAAAGCGCCGACAGCTTGTCCAGCCGCTCGTCCGGCACGCGCGCCACGCCAATGTGTTCCTCGCGCGGATTCGAGTAGCCCTTCGCTTCGAGCTTGGCTTTGGTAAGAATCCTGAATAACGATGTCTTGCCCACCTGTGGCAGGCCGATAATGCCAGTTTTCATGTGTGTCCCATGGTAGCTCCTGCACGATCAGATACGCGCTTCCGAGCCTCTTCGATGATACAAGAGCGGGGAACAGGGGTCAGTTGTCAGTGGTCAGTTGCAGGTACGAGATTATCTACGGAAATTGAAATATGCGGCGAACCCAGCGGCACATGTTTCCGCGGCGTGCCTGACAACCGACAACTTACAACTTAAAACTGACAACTAACAACTGAGAACTAGTTCTTCACGCTCTCCGCCTTGGCCACAAAGACAACCATCGCCAGCCCAAACAGCAGAATGGCGATCTCCGCCCGTTCGCTGCGGTGGTGCAGTTTGTTGAAGTGAACGGTATTAGGGTTTTTTAGATCCAATGTATCGATCGCGCCGCCCGCCGCAATGCGATCCCGCTCCATGGCCGGAATGATTGCAAACTGCGAGTAGGCAGTGATGGCGATCATCAGCACCACCAGGCCCATGGGCCAAAACAAAGTTCGAGGCTTGTAGATGCCCCATGCCGGCGCCAACGCCAGAAGCGCCAACACCACCACCCCTGAAACCAGCCCCATCTCATGCAGAATCCGCAGCAGTTGGCCCACAATGGTGCCCGCTGTATGGGTGTCGCTCCCCAGCGTCATAAACGTAACCGCCGCCGCGACGGGAAAGAATATCTCTGCGCCCAGCCACGCAATCAGCGCGAGATAAAGAAGAGTTCGAAGCAGAGTCTTCATGTGGGAAGAATACTAGAGCAGGGAACAGGGAGCAGGGAACCGAAATATCCAAGGGGCGACAAGATTCATCTTCGCTGGGTGCCCCAGGTCTCGATTCTGAGACCTGGGAGACCGCCATCCACTCGTCTACGGTGCTTTACAGATCCACTCTACGAAGCGCGCTTCAATGCCCGCTTCAACACCGTCTCCAGAGCCGCCTTTTGCACTGCGTACTCCTCGGCTCCAAGTGTTCCGGTAAGCTTCTCGCTCTCCAATGCAAACAGCTCTTCCTTCAGCGCATTCAGCAAAGCGGAATTCTTTGCCCCAGGCGAAGCCGACGCAGCGTGAGCCGGAACAAACCCTCCGGTAGAATCGGCGACCACGCCTGTCGCAGGCGCCCCCACCGGCTTGCGCAGCAGGAATGCCGCCGCAACCACCAGCAGCAGTCCCATGCCGCCCAGAATCCACCACTTGTATTTGCTAAGCGGGTCGGGCGTGTTGATAGGGTTTCCAATGCCGCCGCCTGGCTGGCCGCCCGATGCGGCTGCGCTCGAGTCCGGAGCGCCGCCTCCGCTTTCCTGCCCGCCCATGCCACTCTGCGGACCGCCCTGTGCGCCCTGATCCTCACGCGGCATCGAACCATTTCCCGCCACTGTAAACTCCAGGGCCTTCCCTGGCAGCGCATCCTTCAGCAGGAAGAACTGCACGCCCGGATTCTGCTGCGGCGGATGAACCGGCTGAAAATTCTCCCCCGAACCTGGCGTAAACGCCATGGCTTTGGGCAGCTGCACCACGTAGCTGCTCACGGGCGTCAGAACCTTCGCGCTGAATGTGTATTTACCGCTGTAAGTCAGGTGATAGCGCACCACGAAAACCGTCTGATTGTCGCCCTCGTCCGGCTGAATCGGAACGTTGAAGCAATAGTGTCCCTTCTGTCCCACCGGCTGCGGAATAGCATTGGTCGGTAGCCCGCTGGGCCTGGTGGCCTCAGCTCCGTCCAGCACCGCGCCAGTCGGCAGCACAAACTCAAATGTGTTGTTGCTGAATTGAGTCATACGAGGCGAA
Organism: uncultured Occallatibacter sp.; assembly: GCA_964458965.1. Taxonomy (GTDB): domain Bacteria; phylum Acidobacteriota; class Terriglobia; order Terriglobales; family Acidobacteriaceae; genus Telmatobacter. Next base: position 2,487 of record CAYWMR010000383.1, read on the forward strand.
CTGGTGTTGTGGACCACGAATTGTTCCACCACATCCAGTTGTCCATTTTCCGATTCGACCTCAACCACGTCGTCCTCGACGGAAACCCCGTCCACCTTTGCCGCGACATCGTACACGGTCAGGTTCCCGGGCGCGCTGCCTTCTGGCGCGGCGATAAAGTAGCCTGCGCCCTGGTGCGTCACGCGAATCAGATATGGCCCGCTTCCTGGCTCGCTAAGCGAATAATGCCCGCTCGAGTCGGACGTTGCATGAGCCGCGGTCTTCATCCCCGCCTGCACATCGACTAACTCAACTAAATCGCCTGCGGAAGGCTTGCCTGTGGTCTTGTCCGTCACGGTGCCGGTTACGGTTGCGGCCTGCGCCAAAGCGCCTGCGAGTAGAATGCTCAAAGAAACTGGAACGCCAAAAAGCCGAATCGATTTCATTTTGTATCGTATTCCTCAATCGCAGTCATTACTGCCAACCCTTTTCACTGCTCACTGTCCACTGTTTTCAAGCCTGTTGCAAATGATCAATCTCCGCCATCAACTGCGCCGTTTCGTTTTCAAGCAGCGTCCGCTGAACAGTGAAGTCTTCTTCGGGATACTTGCCCGCCCGGTATTCAAAGTTCAGGTCGCGCAGGTTTTCATAAAGCTGTTCCTTGCGCTCAAGCAGATAGTCCAGCCGGGTCTTCTGGCGTTGGCTGGCAAACACGTTCTCCGGCCAGAATGTGTAAACCACCAGCGCGAACCCCAGCAGCAATCCCGCGACCAGTCCTTGCGTTTCTGTCATGGCTGAAGAACCTCCGACGCTTTTGTTCCCTGTTCCCTGTTCCCTGATCCCTGCATTTAGAAACCCCCGTCTTCTGTGTCACGGCGAATTGTCTCCAGCCGCTCTCGATCGGCACTGTCTCTACTATCCACGCCCGCTAAAACGGCCTTCGTCTTGCCGATCGACACGTTTGCCCACCGTCGCACCAGAAGAATGGTGCCCAGCAGCGCCGCCCCAAATACCGCGAATGGCGCAATCCAAGCCACCAGGTTGAACCCCTCTGTGGTGGGCGCAGCCAACACCGTTGCGCCATACTTGGCCGCGAACATCGACAGAATCTCTTTGTCGCTATGCCCCGCATCGATCAGGGCGTGCAACTCGTCGAGTTCTTTCGGTGAGTCGGGACAGCCCACATGGTTGCATTCGCCAAGCAACTCCGAGCAACTGCAGGTGCACATCAGCTGGTGACTCAGGCTGTTGAGCCTCGAACTGGGTTCGGCGGCGCCCATCGTAAAGTAAACGGCCACAGCAAGCCCAACCGCCTGCACAGTCTTTATCCAGAATGAAAATCGCGTCCGGGTCCTCATTTAGTGGCCGCCCTTCAGCACTGGCTGGGTAGGTATGGCGCGGGCCGCTGGTACGCGCAACGATGCGGTTGCCGGGCTCAAGCTCGGTACCAGCGCAACCACCGTGCCAAACACCAGCACCGCCAATCCCGCCCATATCCAACCCACCAGCGGATTCAGGAAAGCCTTGATAATAGGCTGCCCAGTATCGGGGTTCGTGCCCTCATAAACAACATACAAATCCCATTCAGGCGTCGAGTGGATCGCCACCATGGTCTGCGGCTGCCCGCTGGCCTGGTAGAGCCGCTTCTCGGGACTCATCTGAAACTGCTTCTTCCCGTCCTTGTATACGTCCAGAAGCGCATACTCCGACGTGTAATTCAGATTGGAATCCTGCGTGAACCCCGTCTCTTCTAGCGTGTAAGGGCCGATGGCAATATGGTCGTGCACCGCCATTTCTTTCTCAACGTTTCGGTTGAAGGCCGAGCCGGCCAGCCCAATCACAATCACCACCACACCGATGTGGATGATATAGCCGCCGTATCTCCGCGTATTCCTGCGCGTCAGCAGCCACGTGGCCACCAGCAGATTCTTCCCCGTCTGGCGCGAAATCACTCCAGCCCCGCGAAGAAACTCGCTCAAAATAGCGGTCATCACCCCCGCCGCCGTCGCAAATGCCACCACTGCGTAGAAGTCTCCGGTGTCGAAGACTCCGTCCTTCCACGGCCGCGCACCCGCCGCCAGGCAAACAATCACCATCGCCCAAAGCGCAATCACCGGCAGCACAAAGTTGCGCCGTATGCTCTTGAACGATGTAGCCCGCCAGGGCAGCAGCGGCCCCACTCCGGTCAAGAACAGCAGGAATATCCCAATCGGCACAGCCACGCGGTTATACCATGGCGCGCCCACCGTAACCTTATTGCCCACCACATACTCACTCAGGATGGGAAACAGCGTTCCCCACAGAATCACGAAGCAGGCCGTCAGCAGCACCAGGTTATTGAACAGGAAACTCGATTCACGGCTCACCAGCGATTCCAGATGGTGCTCGGTCTTCAGGTGGCTGCGCTGCAGGATATAGGTGAAGATGCACACCGCCAGCACAATCCCCATGAACACCACAAACCATGTTCCGATCGACGACTGCGCAAACGCATGCACCGAGCTCACCAGTCCGGCGCGGGTCAACAACGTGC
>CAYWMR010000384.1:0-4990 GCA_964458965.1 uncultured Occallatibacter sp.
GTCGTGGATGCTGTGGCCGCGAAGTTTGCGGGACAGTTGAAGGTTGCCAAGGTGAATGTGGATTCGAACGGCGCCACGCCGTCACGCTACGGCATTCGCGGCATTCCTGCACTTTTGTTCTTCAAGGACGGCAAGGTGGCCGACCAGATTGTGGGCTATGTGCCTGGGGATGTGATTGAGGAGAAGGTTCAGCGCCTGCTGGCCGCCTCTTCCGTTCCTGCTTCGAGAGCTTAACAGCATGTGGTGAAAGTCAGGTCCTGAAAGGGCACGACTGCACACGCTGCGGAGTACTCATTTCGGATAGGCTTTGTGTCAGGGCACGACTTCAGTCGTGCCGATAAAGCCAATAAAATGAGTTGGGCTTTAGTCCCTGAGCGATGCTATCCCAGCATTGCCGGCTTTCAAAAACAGCCTGTCAAGGTTAATATCCCGCGGACGCCGCCGCTTGCGCAGACTGAGTGATCGGCTTCAGGCCCAGCCGCTTCCGGCAATCCTCCAGCATCGCTTCGGTGCGTGTTGCGCCCACCCGGGTTACTCCCACGGCGCGCACGCCCAAAAGCGTATCCAGGTCCCGAATTCCACCCGCGGCTTTTACCTGAACTCGGGCAGGCGAGTGCTTCCGCATGAGCTGGAGATCGGGCAAAGTGGCGCCGCTTCCCGCGTACCCGGTTGAGGTCTTCACCCAGTCGACTTCAAGTTCGCCGCAGATTTCGCACAGGCGGATCTTGGTCGCGTCATCCAGGTAGGCATTCTCGAAGATGACCTTGATTTTCCCCGCCTGCGCATGAATGTTCTGCGTCAGCGTCTTCAGCTCATCGCGGACATACTGCCAATCGCCGCTCCTGGCTTTGGAGATATTGATCACCACGTCCAGCTCTTTGCCGCCGTCGGTCAGCGCCTGGCGCGCTTCGGCCAACTTGATGGAAGTGGTGTGCCCACCGTGCGGAAACCCGATGGTGGTGCTGGGATTCACGGTGGTTCCAGCCAGCAGTTCAGCGCACCGCGCCAGGTAATAGGGCATGATGCACACGCTGGCAACGTTATATCGCACCGCCAAAGCACAGCCATCTTCCAGCTCACCGGTAGTCAGGGAGGGGTTGAGCAGCGAGTGATCGATCATTTTGGCGATTGCTTCGTAGGTGAATGGTTCCATCGCGTTTCGTCTCCGGTGCCGGTGGTGAGCGTTGCGCTCGACGGGCCGCGGGCATTCAGGCCAGGGATCAGATGCCTGAGCGCCGCACTTGTATAGTTTCATAGCCAAGCAGCCCGAGTCAGTGACCATCATTTGATTTGAGTTCCCCACCGGTGTTTCCGACCCGCGAAAGATGAAGCTGTGCCCCATTTGGGCGCCGGGGTACCCTCAGGGTCGGGGCACCACGTTTTTGTCCGATGAGTGGGAGCTCGCAGAACTCCACGACGTTCTGTTTTGTTCAACTTGCAGTTTTGTTTCTTTTCAGGCCGTTGGGGGGGCTTACGATCGCACCATCTGGCCTCCCGGACATTTGTCTTGCTATTCTCCGAGTCCCGAACTCGTGCTATAGTTGCGCAAAAGAGAATTTCCATAGGAGACGAAAGTGACCCTCGGCCAATTCCTGGGGAAGCAATTCATCCGCGTTATTGAGTGGAATGAACCGGAGAACGGCATCCTCGCCTATCGCTTTCCCATGCAGGATCTGGAGATTGAGAATGGCGGCCGACTAACGGTCAGCGAGTCGCAGATGGCCGCCTTTGTCAACGAAGGCAAAATTGCCGACATCTTCTCGCCCGGGCTGCACACGCTCAACACCCGCAATCTGCCCCTGCTCACCGATTTGATGAACTGGGATAAGGCCTTCGAATCTCCCTTCAAGTCCGAGGTCTACTTTTTCTCGACGCGCCTCCAGGTCGACCAGAAATGGGGCACGGCCACGCCGATTACCATCCGCGAAAAGGAGTTCGGGGCGGTCCGGCTGCGCTGCTATGGCATTTATTCTTATCGAATTACGGACCCGCGAGCCTTCTTTAATCAGATCAGCGGCACTCGCGATCATTACTATGTGACCGACCTCGAAGGGCAATTGAGGGACGCCATTGTCGCGCGTATTTCAGAGACCCTGGCCGACAGCGAATTCCCATTCCTCGACATGACCGCCAACCTCGCCGCGCTTGGCGACAAGCTAGTTCAGCAAATGAAGCCGGCCTTCAGCGCCCTGGGCCTGGAGCTCAGCCAGTTTGCCGTGCAAAACATCTCGCTGCCCGACGAATTGCAAAAACTTCTCGACCAGCGCATAGGGATGAGCATGGTCGGGGATCTGGGCCGTTATACGCAGTTTGCCGCAGCCGAGGGGCTGGATATTGCCGCTGCCAACACCGGCGGCGGCGCAGGTATCGGCATGGGACTGGGGGCCGGCGCTGCGGTGGCGCAGGTGTTGTCAGCCTCGCTCAAAACGCCCGCTCCCGGGCCGCCGCCGCTTCAGCCTACTCCGGGGCAGCCTTCGCAGGGGGCAACGGATACCAAGTTCTGCATCGAATGCGGCAAGCCTATCCCACAACGTGCAAAGTTCTGCGCAGAATGCGGTAAGCCACAATGAACTGTCCTTCCTGCGGCGCTCCCATGCATTTGAAGCCGGATATGGAGAGCTTTCGGTGCGACTACTGCCGAAGCGTCTATCTGCCCGAACAGAACGACGAAGGAGTGCGCGTGCTCGATGAGGCGGTCGGCGAGGACTGCCCCATCTGCAACATTCCGCTCAAGAACGCAGCCATTGCCAAACAGCGCATCGATTACTGCACCGGATGCCACGGCATGCTGATTCCCATGACCACATTCCAAAGTCTTGTTGATGAGCTGCCGCACGCTGCGGCCGCCGCCGGGACTCTGGTTCCACCCCAGGCTGACAAGGACGATTTACGACGCAAGATTGGCTGCCCGCGATGCCAACATCCCATGGATGCCCATTTCTATGCCGGCCCGGGAAACGTGATCATCGACTCCTGTGAAACATGCAGCTTGATTTGGTTGGATCGCGGCGAACTGATGCGAATCGCTCGCGCTTCCGACGGCACCCTCCTGGACCCTGAACCGCTGCCGGGGGATCCTGGCCCGGATCTTCAACCAGATACGTTCGATCCTTCGAACCTCGTTGGAAACGTTCGATTGGTCGATTCCATTCTTTCGTTGATTCAGAACTGAAAATCCCTGATTGGGGAAGCTGCCAACGGAACTGGCCTGCCCCACACCCCACTTGCCCGGTTTGGCCGGATTTTTACGACCCCGCCTCCAATCGTTTGCGACCTACTCACTTCGATGGCGTGAGTCCCCCCGACCTGTTTCTTTTATCGGGAATCGCTACTTGATCGGCCAGGATCGTTCCACCAGGTACGCCCCGCTCCCCCAATCAGGAATTTTCTGTCCGTAGAATGCCGCTGATTGCCGCGGACGATCAATTACTCTTTCGTTCTGCCCGTAACACACCTGTGGGATTGAAAGATTTCCAGAATAGCGGTCAACTGTGGTTACTAAATGCGTTACCAACGCAAGCAATTAGTGATTACCTGAACAGGCTTGCAGCGGTTACTGCACGAGAAAGAGAATCATAAACTCGCTTAAAAGAGGTCACTATGGCTACGAATGCTTTTCTATTGCTTTCCATCAATCCCGCCGTTAACCCACGGTTGCAACAGGCCGCTGACCAACCCGCAGCGAGCGCAGCATTGCCAAAGCTGATGCACGTCGTGATGGGAGCGACACTTGGGGCACTTGTGGGAACGGCATTCGCAGCCTCACCCTTCACCGCCAACCTCTTGACTTTGCCAGGCAGCTGGGGCCAGGCGAGTTCCTTTGTTTCCCAGATGCCAACCGTGCCTGCCGCGCAGGCTTCGCTGCTCCAAATCCCAACCGCCAGCGAGGGAAGGGAAGAAACATCGGCACCAGAAATGCAGGCCGCCGCCCCAGTCACTGGCGCTCAGGACGCGCCGGTTGCTCATTTCACGCACGTTTCGCGTAAGTCATTGTTTAGTAATGTTTTACGTGCAAGACGCAGAGCTTCGATCAAGCGCATTGCAGCCGTTGCAGCGGTAGAACTGGCCAGCGCGGAACTGTCGCCGGCCAAGATAGCCGAAACACCTGTCGAGACTGTAAAGCCTGCCGCTTACACCATGGTAGAAGGGGACCTGACGGTAGCCGATTTCGACGCCACCACAGGGATTGTGGAAACACGCGAAGGGCGGAACTTCTCGCTCAACACGACAGTCAGCGCAAACGGTGCGGCAACATTCGTGGATTATATGGGAAATGTGCATTACAAATGCGACCTCGGCGGAAACTGCACGCTGTTCCACTCCGGCGTCGTAGTTCCCAACGCAAAACTCGCAATTTAAACCAGATCGCAACCTCAACTCAACAGACCTTGCGCGGTGTAGCCGGTTGAAATCGCAAGTTCAGACCGTTTAGGTCGCGAGGAACAAAGACCTGAAAAGCGCAAAAAAACTCCCTGGTCAACTACCCAAAGCCGATTTTAGGTAACAATCGGTAACCAGTTACCTGTATTTACGCAGAACCCCCAGCACACGCCCCTGAATCGCCACCTGGGCTGCTGGAACATAGATTGGTTCCATCTCCATGTTGGCTGGTTGCAGGCGGACTACGGCCCCCTCGGTGTAGAAACGCTTCAAAGTTGTCTCAGAGCCATGCACCAGCGCTACCACGATTTCACCCTGGCGAGCGGTTTGTGTACGCTCCACCAGCACGTAATCCCCACTGATAATGTGCTCGTCGCGCATGGAGTCACCCCGCACCTCGAGCGCGAACACGTCCCGATTCCCAACCACATCGTGCAGAGAGATGGTTTCCGGCGTCTCGATGGCTTCAACCGGCAGTCCCGCGGCGATGCGGCCGGCCAGTGGCAACCTGTCGCTGGACCGGGTACGGGCGCCCGGCGGGAGCACATCGATCGAGCGGCTGCGGTTGTGGACGCGATCGAGCATCCCCTTTTTCTCGAGGTTGGTGATG
>CAYWMR010000385.1:0-4980 GCA_964458965.1 uncultured Occallatibacter sp.
GGTGCGCCATGCGCGGCGGGCGCTGGAGATGCTTTCGACCGAGACGGGCGGGATCGCGTATTTCCCCAAGTCCATCGAGCAGATTGACCAGATAGCCGCCGAAGTGGCCCGCGATATCCGGAACCAGTACACGCTGGGCTACCACTCCACCAGGCCGACCACGGAACCGGGCTTCCGGCGCGTGCAGGTGACGGCGGAGGCCAAGGGGATGGGCAAGCTCGATGTGCGCACCCGGACAGGGTATTTTCCGGTGGTGCGGGTGGGGAAGCAGGGGACGGGCTCGGGCACGAAGTAAGGTGAAATTGCTCTTCGGTCTTCCTCCTAAAAGCTGTTGCCTTCGTTCTTTCCCCCAAATAGGCTGTCATCCTGAGCGGAGCGCAGCGGAGTCGAAGGACCTGCGGTTGCTTTTGTACTTTATCGTTGCAATGAAACCGGGCAGGATAGATCGACGGGGAAATATCTGTCGCGGAAGATTTAGGAAGGCGGGGTGCAGGACATGCGACGACTTTGCGCTTGTCTTTCCATTGCCGTTCCGGCGCTCGTGTTCGCGCTGACAGTACGAGCGCAGGATCTCGTCATCATCGAGCGCCCTTTCCGTGCGCACATTTTGGCCGGCGTCGTTGTCGATACGGCTGGATCGCCGGTGTCAGGCGTTCTGGTTCAAGAATGCGATGCGTCGTTTTCGCCACGCCCTCTCCTCGACCCCGCAGAAAAGCTAACACCGATGACAATGCTTTGGGACTGTCGTCGAGATCCGAAACACGTCATTGCCTCCACGAAGACAGATGCCAACGGGCGCTTCTTGTTTCCTCAGACGAAGAAGACAAAAACTCACTACCTGCAATTGAGTTTGGATGGCTTTGACCCAATGGAGATCGTCGTGAAGCTCAGCCCTTTTTCGCGGTCAGAGCCTCACATCCAAATGCATGTTGCAAATTGACCCAAGTTGACGCTCTTTTCCCCCCGGCACGATAAGCTAGAAGCCAGGAGCTAGAAGCTAGAAGCTAACCAATGCCAGACTACAAATACTCCACTCTTGCCGTTCACGCGGGCCAGCATCCCGACCCACTGACGGGCGCGGTCAACGTGCCTGTTTACCTTTCATCCACCTTTGAGCTTACCGGCATCGGCACAGACCGCGGCTGGGACTACTCGCGCGCCGGAAACCCGACCCGGGATCGCCTCGAAGTGGCGTTGGCTGCGCTTGAAGGCGGAACCAGCGGACATGCATTTACCAGCGGGATGGCGGCGATTGCGGCGCTGGTGGCCATGCTGCGCGCGGGCGACCACCTGATTTGCTCGCGCGATGTGTATGCGGGCACCGTGCGCCTGCTGGACCAGATTGTGTCGGGTTACGGGATCGCCATTGAATACGTTGACACCAGCGATTTGAAGGCTGTGGAAGCGGCAATCCGGCCGTCAACAAAACTGATCCATATTGAGTCGCCGAGCAATCCGTTGATGATTCTTACCGACATTGCGGGGGTGAGCGAGATTGCGCACGCGCACGGGATTGAGGTGAGCGTGGACAATACGTTCCTGTCGCCGGTACTGCAAAGCCCGCTGAAGCTGGGCGCGGATATTGTGATGCACTCGACGACCAAGTACCTGAACGGCCACTCCGACGGACTCGGCGGGGCGCTGATCGGGTCGAAGCCAGAGCACAAAGAGCGTTTTTTGCTGGTGCAGAAGGCGGCGGGCGGCGTGATGTCGCCATTTGAGTGCTTCCTGGTTCTCAGGGGCATCAAGACGCTGCCGCTCAGGGTGCGGCAGCACGAGGAGAACGGGCTGGCGGTGGCCGAGTATTTGTCGACTCATCCCAAGGTGAGCAAGCTGGCCTATCCGGGGCTGAAGAGCCATCCGCAGTATGACCTGGCCGTGAAACAGCAAAAAGGATTTGGCTCGATGATGAGCTTCGAGGTCGACGGACGCGAAGCGGCGGGACGGTTCCTGAAGGCCATCAAGATCTTTTTGAGCGCGGAGTCGCTGGGCGGGGTCGAGTCGCTGGCGTCGCACTCGGCCACCACAACACATGCCTCTGTAACCGCGGAGCAACGCGCGGCCATGGGGATTAACGAGGGGCGGATCAGGTTGTCGATCGGCATTGAGGACAAGGAAGATTTGATTGCCGATCTGGAGCAGGCGCTGGAAGCTGTGTAGCCTGCACTTCTCACAGCCCGATGGACGCCCCGCAGCGCCCGACCTCCCGGTCGGCTGTACTGGCGGCGTCCTCGCCGCCAGGGCGTCCCCGGCGATGCGAGTCAGAGCGCCGTCAAGCGGTGTTTCCACCGCACGCAAGTCAAGCAAGTAGCGCGCAAAAAATGCACGAAAATGCATCGAATACACACCTAAAATGCTTTGCTTTTCATGTTTTTGTATGGTCTTAACACCTCATCGTGTCGAAAAAAGTATGGTTAAACCGCAACGTTTTTCATCCGCATAGTTTTTGTCCCAAATATGTCCTGCTATACCGCAACAGAATCCGCTTTTTCGTTGGCTTATAACGATATCGGTTTTGCAAGTGCGCATCCTTTTCCGAGCGCCATGCGCAGCCAAACAGAAGCGGTAGAGCCGGTCACTCCAAACCCTTGATCCCTATTCCCACCCTCAATGCCCAACCGGCGCGGCAACGGCCTTCTTTGGTCTCTTCATCAGGAACGGCACAGGGATCAGCATCGCGGTTAGGAAGACCATGATCCAGATCACGTCCACATAAGCCAGCAGGCGGGCCTGGATCTGCGCCATGCCGTAGATTTGCGCGCCGGCTCTCTGCATGGCGTCGGCCATGGCGCTGCCTCGCTGCCGCCAGGCTCCTGCCAGGCCGTTGCGCAGGACATCGAATGGGCCGTTGCCTGCTACGGTATGCGCGCCGAGCATGGAGAGATGCTTCTGTGTCTGGCGGGCTAACAGTGTGGTAACAAAGCTGATACCCACGCTGCCGCCAAGGTTCCGCATCAGCGCGGTCAGGCCGCTCACCTCGTTGTATTTCTCCTGCGGAATGCCCGCGTAGCACAGCGTGTTGATGGGAATGAACAGGAATGGCAGGCCCAGCGCGATAAACACACGCCAGCTCACCGCCATGCCGAAGCTGACGTCGAGATTGATGCCGGTCATCCGAAACAGACCGAAGGTGGTGATGATGAAACCCATGGCGACCAGCTTGCGCGGATCGAACCTGGGCGCGAGAGCGCCGGCCACCGGGAACAGAAACATGAGCGCGATGCCGCCGGAAGAAACGGCCATGCCCGCCTGTCGGGCGGAGTAGCCCATGATCTCCTGCAAAAACTGGGGAATCAGCACGGTGGAGGAATAGAGCGACATGCCCACCACGAACATTACGAATTGCGTCATGCCCACGTTACGTTGTGCAAACAGTCGCAGGTCGAGAATGGGGTGCTCCACCGTGAGTTGGCGATAGATAAAGACGGCCATTCCCACCGCGGAAATCACGAAGCAGGTGACGATAAAGCGCGATCCGAACCAGTCGTCCTCCTGCCCCTTGTCGAGCATGGTTTGCAGGGCGCCGATGGTTACAACAAGTAGCCCCAGGCCCCAGTAGTCGATCGAGAGCTTGCGCTTGCGGATTGCGGCCAGGTACGGTGGGTCTTCGACCACGCGGTTGGTTAAATAAAGCGAAATAATGCCGACGGGAATGTTCAGGAAAAAGATCCAGCGCCAACTGTAGGTGTCCACGATCCAGCCCCCGACGGTTGGGCCCAGAACTGGGGCCATAACCACGGCCATACCATAGACAGCGAAGGCCATGCTGCGTTTCTCCGGCGGGAAGGTGTCGGCCAGGATCGACTGCTCGCTGGGCTGCAGTCCGCCGCCGGCCGCGCCTTGCAACACGCGGAAGAAGACCAGCATGCCGAGGGTGGGCGCAAGCCCGCACAGCAGAGATGCCGTGGTGAAAAGAAACACGCAGGTCATGTAAAAGCGCTTGCGGCCGATGCGGTTGGCGATCCAGCCGCTCAGCGGCAGAACCACTGCGTTGGCCACCAGGTAACTTGTCAGCACCCAGGTGGCTTCGTCGCGGCTGGCCGAAAGCGAGCCGCCTATGTGCGGCATGGCCACATTGGCAATGGAAGTATCGAGAGCCTCCATGAAAGTGGCCAGGGTGACGGTAATCGCGATGACCCACGGATTGGCGCGTGGCCGCCATGTGTCGTGGAACGAGACTGTAGCCGCCGCCAAAGGAGCAATCCTTTCTGGAGATGCTGCTTGTTCTTTTTTTGGTTCTCTGTCCGGCGCCTGTGGCAACCGCTCACGGGGAGTCGCGTTGTAACTAGAGTAACGGATGAGGGGAGTGAAAAACAGGGAATGCACACATTGTGCGGCGCTTTTCCGCCTGCGGCTTGGATACGTCGCGTCGCAAATCTAATTTATTGTGCTATAGTTCATAGTGTCAGGCGTTCATATACGAGAGATAGAAGATGAAAAAGAAGCTAAGCAACTTGTCAGAGGCCATTCTTGAAATGGCGGGTGACCAGCGCCGCACCGGCCTGATGGACGAGGCCACCTACAAACAGATCACTATTCGCCTACTAGGTGAACAGCCACTCAGCACGGCCAAGCCCATTCAAGGTGAGGAAATCCGTACCTTGCGCGAGCGGGCGAACTTGAGCCAGGCCGCATTTGCGCGTTATCTCAATCTGACGCCGGGTTATATTTCGCAACTGGAGCGCGGAACGAAGCAGCCGAAAGGGCCGGCGCTCGCTTTGCTCAATGTGATTCGCCGCAAGGGATTTGAGGTGGTTCTGTAGCCGGTGCGCCTTCCATCTACCACAGGCGGTTTCGAAAGCTGAGCCGCCCGGTCCCTAATCCGTATTCCCTATTCCCTATTCCCTATTCCCTCGTTTCACTCCCGCCCCCTCTTGCGAATCTCAATATTCAGGCGCTTGATCTTCTGGTTCAGGGTGGAGAGCGGGATGTGGAACTGCTCGGCGGCGTCGGTCTGGTTGCCGTTGCAGCGCTCCAGCT
>CAYWMR010000386.1:0-4976 GCA_964458965.1 uncultured Occallatibacter sp.
CAGCAGGGCAAGTTCGTCGACGGAAAGTGGGTGGTCACGCGTCAAATCGCAGGCGACGATGATGCGCAAGGGGAGATTCTGACCTTGCGGCCTAATACAATCCTTCGCGTCACGCTGTACCGCTTTCCATGAAGGGATGAGTTTTCAGGCTCCAACAGGCTGCGGAAGAAGGCATTGTTCGTGGTGAAATGCAGGCTAGCCGTTGGCTTGTCCAGGTTCCCGATGCCAGACAAGCTGCTGGTTATAGAGAGTTCTGCGTTGTGGACATCTCTCCGGATGCCGCATTTTCCGGTGCCTGCCGCTTGCCTCTTTTCTTTTCATACATGGCCGCATCGGCGATGTTCAGCAGGCTGTCTTTGGTTCTCCCATCCTCAGGAAAGAGTGCGATACCAACGCTCGCCGTTCCTCGCAGCGAGATCCCCTCAAAAGTAAATCGCACATTGAAGCAGTGTTCGAGCCGCAGCGCGATCTCTTCGACTTCGGCACGATTGCGCACCACCGGGACCAGGGCGGCAAATTCATCTCCGCCCAGGCGCGCCAGCGTATCGAACGATCGGAGTTGCCTTTTCATGCGCAGCGCGACCTCCTGGAGATAGAGATCTCCGACTCGGTGCCCATAAAGGTCGTTGACCTGCTTGAACTCGTCCAGATCGATATAGATTAATCCAAAGATTGTGGCGTTGGCGCGTGCCTTTTCGATCTGGGCGTCAAGGAGTTTTTCCAGTGAGAAACGATTGCCGATATCAGTGAGCATATCGAATTCCGATCGGTGCAGCAGATCGGAATAGAGGCGTCGAGTCTCAATGGCCAGCGTGGCCAGCTCCACTCCCCTGGAGAGTGTTTCAGCCTCATTGGCATTGGGTGCGGAACCCAGCCGGAGCGCGGCAAATAGGGTGCCAAGCGGGGGACCGGAGCGGGCGGGTATCTCCCGATGCGCCACTCGCAGTTTAGCCAGATCGGGCGGCACGGTGCCAAGGCGCGCACCGTCGGCGACCTGACACCAGCAGGGTGCGCCACCGAGCTTGAAGGTGACCAGTTCGGCGATCTGCTCGAGGATCTCGGTCAAAGGACGGGAGCCGTTGATGTCTTCGAGAATGTGGCTGCGCCGTTGTTCGACGGCGGCAAGCGACGTAGAATGTCTGCGCATCCTGTGTTCGATAGTCCAGGCCCTGGCGCCAACTGCGATTAACACGACGATCAACAAACCTAGCGCTATGGTCAGATTGCGCACATTGCGCCACGTAGGACGGGCCACCATCGCGATATCTTCCGGCGACCGCATAAGAATGTCGTAGGGCACTTCACGTTCGAAGGGGTTGGAGTTCTGCAGAACGCAGATGCCGGTGACTCTAACCCGCGCGCCCGGCGGGATATCTTTCAATGACGGCGGTTGGCTGTCTCCCACCTGGGGACGGCGAAGGATGGCGGAGAATATCTGGCCATCGGAAACCAGTACGAACTGATCCTGGTTGGTCTCCCGAACCACCGATACCACCTGCCCCTCGACGGAAACGAGGTCGAAGACGTTCCTACTGGCAGTCAACTGCTTGCGAGTAACCGGCAGGGGCGCCACGGGACGATAAGCCCCCCTTTGCTGTACTTCGCCCCCCACGAGAGTTAGAAACCCGAAATGCGCATCGGGAAAGCCGGTAACATCGGCTTCATAGCCTACTTGCAACGGCTCCTCGATGGTGGTCATGATCCAGAGACTCCTGGTTCCGTTCTGGAGCACAATGGCGGACCCTGCCTGATAGTAGGTGATGGTTCCATGAACCCGGACCCTGCCGGTGGAATTCTTCACGTGATAGGTGTCGAGCACATGATCCATCTCGGTAAGTGGAAGTGTCCAGGGGTCCCTCTCCGGCTGCTTGATCACCTTGATGTCATCGAGGGAGCGAACCGCGAGGTTCACCCCGACCTGCTGCATCTTGCCGTCGAACCGCGCCGTGGCGACACCAACCACCTCAACCTCGGCGTCCAGCATTGGATTCAGGAGCTTCCGGTCGTCGTTGTTGACGTAGACGCCTATGATCCCGCCGTCCAAGAGCAATTGCATGTGGGTGGTAATCTGCCCTGAACTGATGACCGGGTCGGCGCTCTGCACTTTGGCGCGGATTGTGACCAGCGTACAGTCCAGTTCCGAACGGATCAATTGATCGTAGGTGGCCGGGACAGGCGTGATGGGCGCGCCGCGTCCCAGCACTGTGATTGAGTCGGCGGTGACAATGGGGCGAAAGGTGTCATGCGCCTTTCCTCGGATGAGAACGCGGTCTCCCGGACTCATCTTGAAATCCGTCTTTGCATAGACATAAATCGCGGCGTCGCCGTCCTGGACAAACAGGGTAGTTTCGTTGGCCCTGCGATAAGTGACCGTGGCTTCGAAAGCCACCTCAGGAGACTTGGCCGCTTCGGCATGGCTGAGGGAATGGATGGCTTTCAGCGTGGTCAAGGGGGCGGGAGGCGCAGCCCAGGCTATGGTTGCAGACGCAATGACGAACGCGCCGATAAGTCTCTTCATCAGGCAGACTCCAATGTGCAAGTCTTCAAGTATCTGGCCCAAAACAGATTATCGGCAAAATGGCCGACGGAATCAGCTCTATTTAGATCTTTGCGGACCCATTTGCCGCGACGGGATTTTCGTTTCATCCTCCGGCTCTTCGGAGAAACGCCTGTCGTGACATGAGCCAGCATGTTTGTCTGGTTAGAAATTCTCAACCAGCATGGAATGAATGAGTCCAGGAAACTATTGTGCGAACGGCAGATGGAGATCAACATTTATTGTTTTCAAGGAGCAGCTTCCAGATACAACGCAGCCCGGATCGTCGCTGCTGTTGCAGGGGCCTGCGCGCCCCTGTGCAACTGGTTCTCTTGGTTGACCCAGCGTTTTTCAATACGAAAAAAGTTGCCACCTTGACTTTTGAGATGTATAAATCATCGCGTGGCGATTTGTCGAGGTGGGTGCCTCCGTCTTGCCGGAATCGCTGCTGTGATCCCCTGCCCGAGGAGCGCAATTCCCTATGATTCGAAGTTTTCTCTCCGCCGCTGGTCTTTTTGCTGCATTGTCGGCCCTGTCATTTTCACAGGGGCCGCCGGCCTCGTGGATAGACAAGGACACCGGCCATCGTGTGATTCGCCTGACTGATGAGCCTGGTTCCTCCGGCCTCTACTTCAATGTGAACGCGTTCACGCCGGACGGCAGGCAGATGATTTACAGTGCGCCTGAGGGCATCCGTTCCCTGGATCTTGTCAGCCTGAAAACCCGGCTCATCGTGCCTAACCCACCCCCACCGGCGAATGCCGTCGCCGGGCCGCCAGGTTCCTATCGATTCGGCTTGCGCGTCATCGTGGTGGGCAGCAAGACAGACTCCGTATTTTTCTCGCGGACGGACCCGACCACAAATTTGTCCACGGTCTACAAGGCAAACGTCGATTCCGGTGAAGTGACAAAGCTGGTGACGCTGCCGCCGCGCGCCAGCGTCGCCACGATCAATGCCGACGAAACCTTGGGCGTAGGAACGTATGAGGAAAACGCGACACCCGCAAGCCAGGAGTATGGAAGCAATCGCACCGCGCCCACCGCCGCCCCAACGCCAGCAACAAGGGCGACGCCCCAGGCGGGAACCCTGCTTCAACCGGAAGGCAAGGGAGAGATGATGGAGCGGCGCCTGGCCGCCCGCATTCCCGTGGTCCTGTTTACCGTCGATCTGACCACCGGCAAAGTGACGCCTCTGCTGCACTCCACCGACTGGATCGGGCATATGCTCTTTTCGCCCGTCGATCCCACGCTGTTGATGTATTGTCACGAAGGCCCATGGCAGAAGGTGGATCGCATCTGGATGATTCACACCGATGGAACGCACAATGAACTCATGCATAAACGCTCCATGGCCATGGAGATTGCGGGACACGAATTCTGGGGCCTGGATGGCAAAACTATTTGGTACGACTGGCAGTACCCCAAGGGAGAAGACTTCTTCCTGGCTGGCTATAACCTTGAAAAGCACAGCCGGGTCGCCTACCATCTTCAGCGCAATGAGTGGTCGATTCACTTCAACCTCACCCAGGGAGAGACCTTGTTCGCAGGCGATGGCGGCGATCCCGGCCAGGTGGCCAAGGCGCCCGATGGTGAATGGATCGAGCTGTTCCGGCCACAAATGCTTAGCGTCTCTTCAGGAGCCCTCGTTGAACCTGATTTCTGGCAACCGGGAGTCTTCCATTCCGAACACCTGGTCAACATGGCGGCGCACAACTATCGGCTTGAGCCCAATGTTCACTTCTCGCCGGATAAGAAGCTCGTCATTTTCACCAGCAACATGTTCGGCCCCAGTTACGTCTTCGGCGTCGAGGTGGCCAAGGCGGACAATCCCGCGGCTTCGGACGTTCGCTCCACACCCGGGCTGGCGCATCAGTTCAATCCCTCGGGGCCGCCGCCAAATCACCCCTAGCTTCGGGACAGCAAAATGCGACGGTCGCAACGCACGCCAGAATCGGAGAGTAGATTCAATCTGCATGGATGCCGGACAGAAGCGTTTTGCGATCCCGCCGGCCGAAGGGAAGATAGGATGATGTTTCGACCGCGCCGAAGCGCATTAACCGTCCGTCGATTTGTGGTCGGCATGTCCACAATGCTGGCGCTCCTGCTCTCTGTCTCGTCTGCGCTCTTTGCACAGGACTCGATCGCGGCGCTTCGCCACCAATTTCTTGATCCGCCTGCGGATGCGCGGCCCATGATGCGCTGGTGGTGGTTCGGTCCCGCGGTCGTGAAGCCCGAACTCAAAAAGGAACTCGAGACCATGCAAGGCACGGGCATCGGAGGGGTTGAAATTCAACCGGTGTATCCGCTGATGCTGGACAACGAAGCCGCCGGCATCCGCAACCTTCAGTATTTGTCGCCGGAGTTCCTCGACGACATAAGCTTCGCCAACTCCACCGCCCGCTCGCTTGGCCTGCGCGTCGACATCACCCTCGGCAGCGGT
>CAYWMR010000387.1:0-4939 GCA_964458965.1 uncultured Occallatibacter sp.
ACCAAGGTGGTGAAGGGCGGCAAGAACATGTCGTTTGCCGCGCTGGTGGTGGTGGGCGATGCAGCCTCGGGCGTGGTAGGGTACGGTTCCGGCAAGGCCAAGGAAGTTCCCCAGGCAATCCGCAAGGGAATCGAGTCGGCTAAGAAGAACCTGTTCCGGATCAATCTGACCGAGACCACGATTCCGCACCAGGTGCTGGGTCGATACGGCTCGGGCCAGGTGCTGCTGAAGCCGGCTCCCGAAGGCACCGGTGTTATTGCCGGCGGCGCTGTGAGAGCGGTGATGACCTCGGCCGGTGTGCAAAATGTACTGACCAAGAGCCTGGGCTCTCCCAACCCGCATAACGTCATCAAGGCGACCTTCGACGCGCTCATTCAGTTGCGTGACCGTGCTGAAGTAGCGACCATGCGCGGCAAGACCGTGGAGGAGATGTAAGCCATGGCAGAAACTGCAACCAAAATGATTCGCATACAGTACTACCGCTCGAAGAACTCGACGCCCGCCAAGCATAAAGCGGTTGTGAAGGGTCTGGGCTTTACGCGGCTCAACCAGATTGTCGAGCGGGTCGATACGGAGTCAACCAGGGGAATGGTGAAGACCGTTCCGCATTTGGTGAGGATTCTCGAAAACTAGTTCGTAGTTCACAGTTCGTAGTTCACAGTTGAAAAACGCTGTTGACCAATGCCTTAATCCGGGACTGCGCACTAAGAGCTGTGAACTAAGAACTGTGGACTACGAACTGCATTTACGCGAGTCGGCGGGGCTCAACCCAGTCGGCGTTATAGCGAGGAAATCATGGCAAAGAATCTTTCGAATTTACGCGCGCCGCGGAAAGCCAATACCGGGCGCAAGCGTGTGGGCCGGGGCATGGGATCCGGCATGGGCAAGACTTCGACTCGCGGCCACAAGGGCCAGGGCTCGCGCTCCGGCTCGCATCTGATGCGCGGTTTTGAGGGCGGCCAGATGCCACTCCACCGCCGCTTGCCCAAGCGCGGCTTCACCAACATCTTCCGCACCGAGTACACCGTGGTGAATCTGGATAGGATTGTGGAGCAGATTGAAGGTCAGGCCATCACTGAGATTGGCCTCGAAGACTACAAGAAGCTGGGTCTGGCGTCGAGCAAGAAGGCGCTGATCAAGATTCTCGGCTCGGGTGAGCTCACGACGGCCATTACTATTCACGCGCACAAGTTTTCCAAGTCGGCCGTCGAGAAGATCGAAAAGGCCGGCGGCAAAGCCGTGGTTTTTGGCGGTGAGGCTCCGGTGGCGGCCAAGGGAAAACTGGCTTCCAAGGCGTCCAAGTAGGAACTGGGGCACCAGCATGAGTTTGTGGGGTTCAACACTGGCTGCAAAAACAAGGGTGCTGTGGCGAGGGTGGGGCACTCAGCGAGTTGTGAGTTGAGACACGGCGAGACGTTCGCGGGTAAGATAGTCTTTGGCAAAGAATCCAGTGGCGGCATACGCCCTGAAGCGGATAACCGAATATGCTTGAAAAGTTTCTCAATATCTTCCGGATTCCCGACCTGCGCAAGCGGGTGCTGTTCACGCTCGGCATTCTAGCCGTTTACCGTCTCGGCTCGCATATTCCCACCCCGGGAGTGGACGCTCACCAACTGGAGCTGCTGTTCAGCCAGCAGGCAGGTTCCATGCTGGGCCTGGCGGATCTGTTCGGCGGCGGCAATCTTCGGCGCATGACGGTGTTCGCTCTGGGCATTATGCCGTACATTACGGCGTCCATCATCTTTCAGCTGCTCACCGTGGTCTATGAACCGTTGGCGCGCATCCAGAAGGAAGGCGAACTGGGGCGGCGCAAAATCACGCAGTGGACGCGGTATCTTACCGTCATTCTGGGCGCGTTGCAGTCTATCGGCATCGCGGCGATTCTTACGCGTCAGCCGGGTCTGGTTCTAAATCCGGGCGTCGGTTTCACGCTGATGACCATTCTCACCCTCACCACCGGTACGGCTTTCATCATGTGGCTGGGCGAGCAGATTACTGATCGCGGCATCGGCAACGGCATGAGCCTGCTGATCTTTGCGGGCATCGTCGCCGGCCTGCCCCGCGGCGTGCTCGACCTGATGCAGAAGGTTCAGACTGCGGCATGGGGCACGCTGACCCCACTCGTTGTCATTCTGCTGGTGGCAGCCATGGCCGCCGTGGTGGCATTCATCGTCTTTGTCGAGCGGTCCGAGCGGCGCATCCCCATCCAGAGCGCGCGGCGCATCGTGGGCCGCCGCATGATGGGCGGACAATCCAGCCACTTGCCCCTCAAGGTCAACTCCGGCGGCGTGATGCCGGTCATTTTTGCGAGCTCGATTCTCTCTGCTCCCATGCTGTTCGCACAGTCGGAGTGGGTGCAGAATAGCCGCTTTCTCCAGCCCATCGTCCAGGCGCTTGCGCCCGGCTACCCGTGGTACGAGATCATCGACATTCTGGGCATCATTTTCTTCGCCTACTTCTATATCTCCATCGTGATGAAGCCGGACGACATCGCGGACAATTTCCGCAAGTCGGGTTCCTTCATTCCCGGCATCCGGCCCGGCAAGCGTACCTCGGACTTCATCAACGACATTCTTACCCGCCTGACGCTGGTTGGCGCGCTTTACCTATGCGCCATTACGCTGGTGCCTACCTTTATGATGTCGGGCATTCGGTTCGACAAGTTGTGGCTCATTGGCCGGGTCTTCGAAACTCTGCCCACATGGACCACGCACGGTATGGGGGTCAACTTCTACTTTGGCGGCACCTCGCTTTTGATTGTTGTTGGTGTGGCCATGGACACAGTCAACCAGATCGAATCGCAGCTGATCATGAGGCATTATGACGGCTTTTCCCCGCGCTCCGGTCGCATTCGCGGAAGGAAAACCTGGTAATGGCTTCATTTATGACGGATACCGAAAGTGGCCGGGAGTCGGGTCGAAAGACCTTTCCCGGCCCAATTCTTCTTTTGGGAGCACCTGGCTCGGGAAAGGGAACCCAGGCCGAGGAACTGATCAAGCTTTGGGGGATCCCGCACATTTCGACCGGGGATCTGCTGCGCGCCAATGTGGCCCAGGAAACTTCTCTGGGCCGCCAAGCCAAGGAGATCATGCAGCGCGGGGAGTTGGTTCCCGATTCTCTGGTGAACGAGATGGTGGCGGTGCGCCTGCAGCAGCCGGACACTGCCGTCGGATACATCCTGGACGGATTTCCGCGCACGCTGACCCAGGCAAGCTGGCTCGACGGACGCCTGGGGGCTCAGCCTGATTCGCTGCCGGTGATTGCCGTCAGCATTCAAGTGGACTATAATCAATTACTGCGCCGGATTACCGGGCGCAGGGGTTGCCCTGTCTGCAAGACCATCTATAACATCTACGGGAAGCCGCCGAAACGGGATGGCTTTTGCGATGTTGAAGGTGCGGCGCTGGTGCAGCGAGCCGATGATACGGAACCGGTTTTCGAGGAGCGCATGCGCGCTTACGAAGCAATGACCGCGCCGGTTATCGAGCACTACAGGGACCTGGGACGTTTTGCGGAAGTAGATGGAAACCGGCCGATTGAAGCGATTGCGGCCGGAATTGTCTCCGCCGTCGAGCGGTTGCGCCAATAGCGCAGCCGGACGGCGAGATTTGTGCGTGAAGGCAGTTCATAGTTCGCAGTTCTTAGTTCACAGCGGTTCGCTGCTGAATGAGACCGGCGACTGTGAACTGCGAACTAAGAACTGAGAACTGTCGCATGGCTGTTGTACTCAAGTCGTCGCAGGAGATCGAGAAGATGCGCCGCGCGGGCCGGGTAGTCCGCGAGGTGCTGGAGTTGGTGCGCAGCCTGGTAAAGCCGGGCGCCACCACACTCGATCTGGAAAAGGCGGCGTCGTCGCGGCTTGCCGAACTGGGCGTCAAGGCAGCTTTCAAGGGCTATCGCGGGTTTCCATGTGTGCTTTGTACCTCGGTGAACAGCGAAGTGGTGCATGGCATTCCGTCGTCCAAGCGGGTCCTCAAGGAAGGGGACATCGTTTCGGTCGATTTCGGGGTTGTAGTGGACGGTTATTACGGAGACGCCGCCATTACGGTGCCAGTCGGCGAGAAGATCGATCCGGACACCGCGCGGCTTTTGGCGGTGACGGAAGCCTCTCTGCAAGCCGGCATTGCGGCTGTAAAGCCGGGGGCGACCCTCGGAGACGTGGGCGCAGCGGTGCAGGGCGTGGTTGAGGCGGAGGGTTTTTCGGTGGTGCGGGATTTTGTGGGCCATGGCATCGGAGTCCGCATGCACGAAGACCCACAGGTGCCGAATTTTGGCCAGGCGGGCCGTGGTATGAAGTTGCGCACCGGGATGGTAATCGCCATTGAGCCGATGGTGAATGCCGGCAAGCCCGATGTTCAGGTGTTGGGCGACGGCTGGACGGCAGTGGCGGCGGACGGAAGCATGAGTGCTCACTTTGAGCACACGGTGGCGGTGACCGCTACCGGATCGAGAGTTTTAACCGAGTAGCACGCTCGGGCTAACAGGCCGGGCTCGCGAGTTGCGCGCCGGCGGAAGTGGGATGCGGTTTGTCGAAGGAAGACGCGATTGAGGTAATGGCGGTGGTTACCGAGACACTGCCGAACGCCATGTTCAAGGTCAAACTCGAGAACAATCACGAGGTGTTGACCCATGTCTCCGGAAGAATGCGTAAGAACTTCATCCGCATTTTGCCCGGCGACCGTGTGGCCGTAGAGTTGAGTCCCTACGACCTGAATCGTGGACGAATTGTGTACCGGTACAAATAAGCCGCTAGCTTCCAGCTACTAGCTTTTAGCCAAATTGATGGCCAACGAAGCGTGTAGCGGATCGGCGAGCTAAGAGCTAGAAGCTGGCAGCTAGAAGCTGTGCTTCGAGGAAGGGCAGCAGCAATGAAAGTTCGTGCATCGGTGAAGAAGATTTGCGTAAAGTGCAAGGTCATTACGCGCCGCGGTGTGGTTCG
>CAYWMR010000388.1:0-4906 GCA_964458965.1 uncultured Occallatibacter sp.
AGCTCTTTAGCAAAGTCGCCGTTAATGGCCAAAATGTGCTTACACCAACCGTGACGGGCGACACCACCGACGTGCACGCGTATGCGGCAACCAGTACCGGCGGGACGGCGCTGGTATTGTTCAACCTGAATGAAACCACCAGCGAGCCCGTAGCGATTACGCTTTCCGGGCAAAGCACCGCGTCAAGCGTCAATGTGATCACCTACGACAAAGCACTCTATGACTTGTCCGGTTCGCCAACAGGGTTTTTCCCGGACCCGGCGGGAACCAGTACCTGGGCGGGCCCCACTACGACCCCTCTTGGCGCGCAGTCGCTTCCGCTGACGATTACGTTGACGCCGTGGAGCATGAATGTTGTCATGATTCAATGAGCGAGGCTGGATCCGCCGGGGTCGAAGGAAGATGGAACCATCGGCGGATTTGAGTCCCTCAGCGGGGCAAGAGCTGGAATTGCTGGATGGCGATTTTGGGGCCGACTCGGTAGCTCTCATCGTCGGGCAGAAAGAGCACCGTGACCTCGTCGAACTTGCGAATCTTTGCGGGCAAAGAGATGGGGAAGCGGAGGGTTTCGCTTGCCGGGGAAGTGCTGACGGCGAATGGGCCAGGCTGGCTGGATGTGACCGGTTGCTGGCCGAGGTAGAGCTGATTGTTGGGCTGAGCTGAATTGGAGAGCAAGACCGCGATATTAACCGTGCCGGGGCGGTGATTGCTGTTGAGGATGCCAACCTGAATTTCACGGCAGCGGGCTAGAGGGATGGCGGAGCCGAGGGTCTGATGGGCCTCCATTACCAGTGGGATGAAGTTGTTGGATTGAATGTCGATGGCTAGCGGAGTGCCGTGGGCCATGTGCGCATCAGGACCGGGGCGCTTGCCGGGGGGCTGGAAGTACCAATATGCTCCGTCGAAGCGAATGACGATGGGCTCTTTAGTTCCCGGGGCCAGGACCGGGGTTCGAGACGGGAGCGGCGCGGCGATCTGTTTCTTCTGAGGGACGGGCCATAGGATGATGCTTTCGTATCCGCCAATTCCGTTTCCGGACGAGTTGGTTTTCGGTTTGGCGTGATCGTGGGGCGAGTTTCCATCGCCGGCGGCGAAAGCTGCATTGATCTGGGCGAGATGATTGCGATGAGCGACCCCATCGAGCAACGCCCAGACGGTGATGAGCACCGCTGGAATGGCTGCAATCGCCAGGCGCAATGCGGCTCGCTTGTATTCGTACTTGCTGTTGAACCGATGAATTTGCGGGAAGGTTCGTTTCCAGGCGAAGAGAAACGCGCCGAGTGCGACGAGCGCGGCGGCGGTGAGATTGAATCCATTGAACAGCGCACAGCCTGCGGCGTAGAGGCAGATCGCGACAAAGAAGCCATGCGCCTCTTGGGGAGCGCGATAGAGCGTATCGGCGAAGATTTCTGCCTGCTCCGGCTCAAGGCTATAGGCAGACTGCTGGGCCGGAGCGAAGACGAACCAGGTGGCATTGCGCAGGCCGATGGCCAGGAGGATAGCTCCGATTGCGGCAACCACGGCCGTGGCGGCGGAGATTTGCTGCCAGAAGAGCATCATGGAGGGCGCCCAGATCCACCCCGAGGCGCAAGCAAGGGCAAACAGCGGGAATGGAATGGGAGGGTGTTCACGGTAGAGGCTCGAAGGACTCTTCCAGTAGGCATAGGCGCCTATCACGCCTCCAATCGCGCCAACGGCAACGTAGAGAGCGGCCCGAATCAGAAGAGCAGAGAGAGTGGGCGTGTGCGAGTCGGGCAGTTGGCAAAGCAGGCGGCCGGCGATCATCGCATTCACCAGCCCTGCGGCCACCATCCAGCCGAAGAAGCGCTTGGCAGTATTAGGATCTGGCGGCTCGAGTGGAGCGGCTTCGGATACATCTGAAGTTTCAATCGCGGGTGATTCGGCGAGAAGCATTTGCGATGTGCGCATGGATCGAGGGATTGCATTCCATAACGCGCACACGAGCGCAATCAAGTAAGGAAGACGCATCGCATCCGCCAGCAATCTCAAATCCGTGATCTGGCCCAGCGGTGTGGCTGCAAGCTTTGCGTCCGCAAAAAGGGTATACCAATACAAATTGCCCCAAACGAAGGTGAGCCCGTAGGCCGGCAGCAATACCAGCGATGCCAACAGAAATGCGCGACGGAGTTTCTTGATGCGGAAGGCTTCCCTGTTGCTCAAGTAGGCAAGGAAGAAGAGAAGAATTCCTACCCAGAGAAAGATCGAATTCAGAATCAGCCAACCGGCGAGCGCGGGGATAAACCAGACAGGTCCAAAGTATGGCCAAATTCGGGCAAGATTCGGGGCGCTCTCAACTCCGTCAATGAGTACTTCCCAGGCCGGCGCCAGCATGGACCACAGCAATGCGAAAACCAGCAACGGGGCGCGCGCGCGAAGGCTCTGCGACCACGAAACAGCGCAAGCGGCCAGCGCCTGGCGCCAATACCAGGCCTCGGAGCGGCCGGAGCGAAAGCCCTCAAGCAAGTCGCCGGCGAGCGCTTCGTCGCTCTCCTCCGGACGCGCATGCTCCAGCATCCAGGCGGCAAGCGGCGGTGGTTCCGTCCGTCTCATGCGCGTTCTCCTTTCGGCTGCGGCAAGGTTTGCCAAAGCCTGGTGAGCACGCGGCGGGTCTCGTGTACCTGGCGAAGTCCTTCTTTGGTAATGCGAAAGAAGCGCTTGGCTTTGCCGCCGCGCTCGGGGGTGGGGTCGCCGAGAATCGACGAGACAAGTCCCTTGGCTTCGAGGCGCTCCAATGCGGCATAGACGCTGCCTACAGAGACGTCGCGGCCGCGGTGCACTTCGAGTTCGCGGGAGATGGGTACGCCGTAGGCCTGGTCGCCAAGATGGATCACGGCGAGCAGAATCATGAGTTCGAACTCTCCGAGATAGCTTCGGCCGGTCATTAATTCAATAATAGTGAAGAAATGAGAATCTGGAAATAATTATTTGGTGCGTCCGCGTAGGCTACTGGCCGGCGGGCTTTTTAGCCTTGGCTGGCCTGGGGGCGGGAGTGGTGTCGGCGACGGCCTGATCGATGACGTTGTAAAGCTGCAACTGGGGGTCGCGGACTTCAATGAATTGCGGGCCTTTGCTGTTGGCGGTGACGATGAAGACGGCAGGTGTGCCCTTGATGCCCGTGCGCAGCCCGAGAGCTACATCGGCATCGACTTGCGCGGCCAGCTTGCCTTGTGGATCGATGGCGAACGGAAGAACCAGGCCGTGGCTCTGCGCGAACTTGGCAGTAAATTGGGTGAGCGAGCTGGGGTTGTAGATGGAGGCCTGGTTCGCGAAGACCTGATCCCGATACTCGTCTCCAATGGCTTTGCTCTTCAGGTCGAACCAGTGGGCGTCGATGGCGGCGTAGCGGCTCCAATTGTGCCCGGGAATGAGAAAGTCATGGCGAATCCACGGGATTTTGTACTTGGCGGCAGCAGTTTTGATCAGAGGGTTATTGAACGCGCACGCGGGACACTGCTGGTCTTCAAACTCGACTATGGCCACACGCGCGCCCGCCGGCGGATGCAGCGCGGACGAATCGAGAATCTGCGTTCCCTGCGATGGAGGCGCGAATTGGGCCCGGGCGGTTGCGGCCGTTGCAAGCACCAATGCGGCGAGCGCGAGGAAATGAGCGGCGCGCAAAATGCGAGCGGCGATGGCGCGGGCGGGGCGATAGCAAATTGGCATGGCTGTTGGACGGTTCACTATGCGTGATTGTACGAGGTGCCGGGGGAAAAAATCGAGGGTCTTCCAGTGCCGCGTCTCAACCGCCAGACACTCGCGTCCTATCGGCAATCGGCGCACTCCGTGGGAATGCGCCGATTTAATTCCAGCAAGCTACTTGCCGCGTGGCTTGGTGTCGTCTATTGCCTGGTCGATCAGTTCGTAGAGCTTTGACCGGTCGACGACCTCAACAAACGGAGCACCCCGGGAATTGCTAGCGGTGACCACCCAGATGGTGGGTGTGTGTTCAATCCCAATGCGCTGGCCCAGCGCGTAGTCCGCCTTCACCAGGGTGGCCAGCGATCCTTGCGGGTCAATGGCGAAGGGCAGCGCGATTTTGTGGCTGTCGGCAAACTTCTGCGTAAATTGGCGAAGCACTTCAGGGCTGGTGATGGAGGGCTGGCTGGCAAACACCTGGTCGCGGTATTCGTCGCCCAGCGCCTTGCTTTTGGTGTCGAACCAGCGCGCGTTCACGGCCGCATTAAAGCTCCAGTTGTGGAAGGGGAGCGGGAAATCGT
The DNA here is from genome assembly GCA_964458965.1 of uncultured Occallatibacter sp. Lineage (GTDB taxonomy): Bacteria > Acidobacteriota > Terriglobia > Terriglobales > Acidobacteriaceae > Telmatobacter. Next base: position 4,239 of record CAYWMR010000388.1, read on the forward strand.
GGCGTACCCAGGGAATCTTGTAGTTGGTCGCGGCCTCTTTGAGCAGCGGGTTGGCGCGGGCGCAATCGGGGCACTCCAGGTCTTCGAATTCAATAATGGCCACACGCGCGCCGGCGGGCGGGTGCAGCGCCGAAGAGTCGTGGACCTGAGTTCCAGGCGAGGGCGGGGCGAACTGGGCGTGGGCGGCGGCGGTGGTGGCCAGCAGAACCAGCGCAGCGGCAACGGCCGGCAGCAGCCCGGCGAAGTTCAGGCGACGGCCACCGGGGACAGGACGGGCAAGGCGAACGGTGCGGTGCATGACGATTGGACAGCTCCCTGTGGTTCTTGGACAGATCCCTATGGCTCATTGTAACGGGAGGGAGCCAGGAAAGTTGCGGCGTCATTGCCGATCGCGGCGGCGGGCGGCCATCCATTGGCGCCATTTGTAGTCGCCGACGAGGAGAGCGGCGATGACGATCCCGGCGAGGATGGCGAGGAGAATCTTCACGACGCTCTAAGGATCGCACGAGACGGCGGTGAATCAGTGAAGAAGTGAATCGGCAAACAGGTGCACAAATTCGACGGCCTGCACCGAGGTGCAACAGAGCCCGCACGCGCTGGCCGATTCCTGCTGGAATCGCGCATTGGGCTGTTAACCGGCCAATCTCTGCTCATTTTTCATTCAGGTG
>CAYWMR010000389.1:0-4900 GCA_964458965.1 uncultured Occallatibacter sp.
TCCCGTGCTCTCCCGGATGCGCTGGCCGTGGAAGAGAAAATCCATCGTCCAAACCCTGCTGCCTTTGTAGCGAAATACTGACATGCTATTTCCTCCCTGCCCGTTTCTTGCCCTTTGTGGTGGTTTTCGATTTTGCCTGCGCCTTCAGTTCACGGGTTGCCCGATAGCGCCTCATCCCCGCCGCAACTTGGCATCTATGGTCGCAATACTGCTGCTTCGTGCGAGAGCGAATGAAGGGGTTCCCACATCTCTGGCAGACACCCAAACCTCCCGGTGTTCCAAGGCCATAGAGCACCGAAGCATAAAGCGCGGTCATGATGTCCGGGCAGTACAGGCCCGGAACGAATTTCCCCGTATGCTTATGCCGCCAAACAACAAACCGCGCCTTTCTCAAACCCGCCGTGAATTTTGCCGTGATAGCGAAGTCTGCATCCATGCCGACTGAGTGCGTCTTCGCGGCCCACTCCGGCGAAAGCTGGCGGACGTGAATAACACTTTGTCCGAAAAACACGTCTTCCAACTCCCGTGCGGTCTCTTCGTCCGCGTCAACTTCTGGCCTTCTGTCTCCGGCATTCCAGCGATCAATCAGGGCGAGCATCGAGAGCAGCCCGTTCCATTGCGTTTGGCTTATCGGCCCGTATTCTTTCTCAGTTTCCCGCCGCTGCTGCGGCTTACTCAAGTCGTTCAAAGACGCTGGAAGAAAGAGCCGGACCGCAATCCCCGGCATTCCGCTGCCCTTCAAGACCCAGGCCATCGAAGGCACGAATCCTACCGCCTTCTCTAGGCTGGAGTCGATCAACACCGGAATCTGTCTCTCCGGCATCGCAAGGTGCGTTATGGCTTCGTTACGGTTATTACTTCTCATTGCTTGCCATCACCTCGATCTCTTTATAGCGTAGAAAGCAGACGAAAGCAAGCCAAGAATCTCGACAGCACACAGGAGGAAAAATGGCAACTACAAACACAGCAAGGCTCAGGACTCTCCCGGAGGCGGCTGCGCGCCTTGGCCTATCGGTCAAGTGTTTGCGCGGTTGGGTCTGGCGGCGCACTATTCCTTACGTCAAGGTTGGGCGCGCCGTCCGAATCTCGGATGAAACCATCCAGAAAATCATTGATCGCGGAACAATGCCCGCGCTGGAGCGGCGGTGAATCTCTCGCCCGATCTGCCGACAGCGGCGCATGAGTTCGCGGCGCGCGCCCATGGAAAAGTAAAACTCCTAGACCGCCGAAGGTGGCTCGATGACAAAGAGCGTTAATGGTCCGCCCGAAGTCCTGAAAGCGGCCGGCCGCGGTTGCGGTGAATCCCTCGCCCGATCTGCCGACAGCGGCATTCAACAATATGATGGAATTCTATTTTTCTCGGTACGAACAAGGTAAGTAATGTCTACCTCTAAATCAGAATTCGCGGCTCTCCTTGCCTCCAGTGGCCTTCACGTCTTCCCATGCAAATTTGACTCTAAATTGCCAGCGATCAAAGACTTTCCGCACAAGGCAACTACAGACGCGGCGCAGATCAAGGCTTGGTGGGATGGAAAATCCAGCAATATAGGAATCAGCACGAGCCACTACGCCACAGACCAGGCCCTCATCGTACTCGACATAGATATAAAAAAAGGGAAGAGAGGCGATCTTAGCCTGATGCAGTTGGAGCTTGAGGGCTTCGAGTTGCCGCCAACGTTCACTGTCCTAACACCATCCGGTGGCACGCATCTGTATTACAGGACTCCCAAGGCTCTGCGGCAGGGAGTTGATCTTCTCGGATCTGGGATCGATGTACGAAGTCTTGGGGGCTATGTGATTGGGCCGGGTTCTTCCCTTGACGACAAAGAGTACGTTATCACGAACAAAACCCAGATCGCCCCTGCCCCAGAGTGGCTTATACAACGGCTTGGCGCGGCCAGGGAGCGCGATACAACCACAACCAAGACTCTTCCCGGCATCAAGCCTGACCGGGCCGCCCAGAGGGCAAAAGAATGGCTGGAGAAGTATGCTCCGATCGCGACTGAAGGCGAGGGCGGCGACGCCGAAACCTTCAAGGTGTCGGCGCACCTCAAAGACCTCGGCTGTTCCGCCGATCAGGCGCTGGAGTTGATGCTCTCGTGGAACGAGCGGTGCCTGCCTCCATGGTCACAAGAGGAACTGGAAACGAAGGTTCGCAATGCTTTCAAGTACGGAAGAGAACCGCGCGGAGTCGCGGCGCCGGAGGCTGTGTTCACGGCAGTCGAGGAGCCACTGCCGGATGAATGGCCGGAGCCGGAACCGTTGGCCGAATTTCTGCCCGATGTAGCGCCATTTGATCTGGAGTTGATGCCGCATTCTCTTCGCCCGCTGGTAAAGGATGTGGCCGAGCGTATGCAGGTTCCGCTGGACTTCCCCGCGGTGGCCGCCATAGCCACACTTGCGGGAGTGACGAATCGGCGGGCCGTGATTCAGCCCAAACGGAATGACCACACCTGGACGGTAGTGCCGAACCTCTGGGGCGGGATCGTAGCGCCGCCAGGGATGCTCAAATCTCCCGTGCTCTCTTGCATGACGCAACCGGCGCGGGCAATCGAGAGCGAATGGCGCAAGGCGCATGAATTCAAAGAGCAGGTCTACCTGAGTGAGTTGGAATCGCAAAAACTTGAGATTGCGGCATGGGAGCAAGAATTCAAAAAAGCGGCGAAGAAAAAGGGCAGCGCGGAACGGCCTGCGAAGCCTGAATCCAATCTTGCAAAGCCCACTCTTCGCCGCCTTGTCACCAGCGATGCAACCTTTGAAAGTCTCCATCTTGTTCTTTCAGAAAATCCAGCCGGATTATTCGTGATCCGGGATGAGTTGACCGGATGGCTGGCCGGACTGGAGAGACAGGGCCGGGAACAGGAAAGAGCCTTCTTTCTGGAATGCTGGAATGGGGATGCGGCCTTTACCGTTGACCGGATAGGGCGCGGAAGCGTTCATGTTCCCCATGCCTGTATCTCGCTGTTTGGCGGAATCCAGCCCGCTCGTTTGCGAGACTATCTGGCCGATGCAATGAGAGATGGACCGTCAAACGATGGACTGGTGCAGCGCTTTCAGCTCATGGTCTGGCCAGACATACCACCAGCATGGCGCTACGTTGACCGCCAGCCCGATGTGGATGCTCTGGAGTATGCCGCGCAGGTCTACCGCCGCATGGCCGCGCTGGAAGCCGCAGAGCCGCTCCGCTTGCAATTTGACGATGAGGCACAGGCGCTATTCGAGCGATGGCTAACCGATCTGGAGCAGCGCATCCGGGGCGAAGATGCCGAAGTCATGCAAGCACATCTTTCCAAATACCGTAGCCTGATGCCTTCCCTTGCTCTGCTGTTCGCTCTTGCCGATGGGCACACGGACTGTGTGCCGCTTTCTCAGGCGAAACTGGCCTGTGGCTGGTGCGAGTATCTGGAGACACACGCACGCCGCGTGTATTCCGCACAGGCACGGCCAGAGCAACACGCGGCAATCGCCTTAAGCAAAAGACTGTCAACAGGCTGGAAGCGAGAAGATGGGTTCTTCACCGTGCGAGACGTTTACCGGAGCGGATGGACCGCGCTCGATTCACCGGACGCGGCGCGGGGCGCATTGCTGGTGCTCGAAGAATACGGCTGGGTAAGGCGTGAGACTGAGACACATGCTCACGGACGGCCCAGCGAAACCTATCGCATCAATCCGAGGATAAGGGGACACCATGCTGGCAAGTAGACGGCGGAGAGACTGGAATCCGCCTGCAATTTTTGAGGAATGCCCAAAGCGCGAACTGACGAAACCGACAGAACCCCTCTCGTCACAGTTTTGTCATTTTTGTCAGTCCCTACTCCGCCCGTTTCAAAAAAAAGCTCCGTCGGCCTGCATCCCCTGCACGACCTGGAAGAGATTCCGCCCGGGGAAGGCGGATTCGGATGCAAGGCGAAATGACAGAGAAAGTCATCTCCGTTCTGCGCTACTATGGGAGTGCGGACGGTGGGACTTGCACCCACAAACCCCGACCAAGAGTAGCAGTTTCAGAGACTGCCGCGTTTGCGTTTCGCCACGTCCGCAGGAGGCGGGGGCATCCCAAAATGCCCCCGTTGCTATTTACGGGGATGGTGAATGGTGGACCCCTGATTCGGCTCTGCATAATCACTCCTAACTGACTGAAGGATATGATGATATTGGCAGGGGATGTACAGTAGGGGATTTCGGAATTATAGTAGGGGAAAAGTAGGGTAAAAGTAGGGGAGAATTCTCACAAGTAGGGGAAACAGGGGGAGTCTACTTCCATCCCTTCGGGCGAATTTCTCTTCGCAGATCCTTTGCGTCCTTGTCGCTTGTGAGCACACGGCGAAATGCCCGATCCGGCTTAGAACCGTCTTTCAGTTCGTTATTCAGCCAGCGCGCCCATTCCCGATAGTGCTGCTTTGCGGCCCAGCAAATGTCCATGATTCCGGCGTCGGGGAATGTTTTCCGGTAGGCATCGCGGAGAGCCGCACGTTCACCTGGGACAGCGGCTTTCTCTGTGCTGGCCAAGGCGGTAGTGTTTTGGGGATTACCTTGCGCCAAGGCCATAATCAGCAAGGGTGAGGCAGATGCAATATCGATTCCGGCCAGTCCGTAGGCGGTCGCCTGTTTGCCATTTGGAGGAGACGGCGCAGCGCCTTTCGGTTCGGCGCGAGCGATTCCATCGGCATAGTTAGAAATGGTGCGTTGGATTCTCTTCAACCGCGATGCGTCGAAGTGATCTCTTATTGCATAAAAGTTGGCAATCCATATGAGTACACGCTCAAAGGAGAACGCCTCAGAGGCTTTACGCCAGAGTGGTTTATAGGCAGGAAATTGCGAATAAAAATTGTAGTAACAATCGTAGAATACTGTGGCAAAGGTTCGTACTTTCTCAAATGCTCCTTCGAGATCAAAAATGTTA
>CAYWMR010000390.1:0-4899 GCA_964458965.1 uncultured Occallatibacter sp.
TCCCGGCCGGGCTGAACTTTACCGCCAGCGGCATGCCTTATTGGGACACGGACATTGCCGGCTTTTTCTCACCGCAGATCTACGCCAACTACCACTCGGCGCACAAGCCCTTGATCGATGCCTCGGACGCACTGGACAACGTTGGGAACTATGAAGACTATCCCGAGTTATTCGTGCGCTGGTTTGAATGGGGAGCATTCCAGCCGGTGATGCGGGCGCATGGCGAGAGAATGCACAACGAAGTGTGGTCGTACGGCAAACAGGCGGAACCGATCCTGGAGAAGTATCTGCGCTTGCGGTATCAGTTCATTCCGTATATCTACTCGCAGGCCTATCGCACATACCAGACGGGCGCTCCGTTTATGCGCGCGCTGTTCATGGACTTCCCCGGCGACAAGAACGTGGCCGACATTCGCGACGAGTACATGTTCGGGCCCGCTTTTCTGGTAGCGCCCGTGACGGACCAGGGGGCAACGAGCCGCGAAGTTTACCTCCCCGCCGGCTGCGATTGGTACAACTACTGGACGAACGAGAAATTGAAGGGTGGACAGACGATTGTGGCGCAGGCGCCGATTGATGTGATTCCGCTTTTCGTTCGGGCGGGGTCGATTGTGCCGCTGGGCGCACCGGTGCTGAGCACACATGAGGCGCAGGCTATTGCGGCCGTACGTGTTTATCCGGGAGCGGACGCGGACTTCACGCTTTATTCCGACGACGGGACCACGTATTCCTATGAGAAGGGTGCGGGCTCGACTACCACGCTGCATTGGGACGAGGCGAAGCATCAGTTAACCCATACGGGCGTCGCGGGCTGGACCGAGCCCGATTCCAAGGTCGTAGAAATCGTGCATCCGTAAGGAGGGCAATCGGCAGGACGCGTTCGTATTGAGTCAATCGATCTCTTTAGACACCTTCAGCGAGTTCTGGCGGAGTGCTCGAGGACCTGTTGAATATGCGCGTCCACCTGCCTGAGCACGGCAGGGGTTACCGCGCAGGCATCGGTTTCGTAGGTGAGCAGGGGCATGCCCTATTGAATGCCGAGTGGCTAACGTGTTCCGCTCGGAACCGCCTTTCGTTGCGAGGCCAGGCGCGTAACGGTATCGCTTTGCTTCACCATTTCGTGGACTGCAAAGCCCTTTTCCGCGAGCGCTCCAGTGGGACATGCCTGAACGCATTTGCCACATCCGGTGCAGTTCCGCGCCTGTGCCCAATTATCTTTCATGTCGCTGACAATGCGGGAGTAGATTCCGCGCGACGCAACCTCCCACACATTCGCGCCTTCCAACTCCGAGCAGGTTCTGACACAGCGCGTGCACAGAATGCAGCGATTGTGGTCCAGGACGAAGCGGGGATGCGTCATGTCGACGGGCAGGCGAGGGTTGTTGTAGGAGTAACGCACATGCGTGATGCCGAGAGATTGAGCCAGCGCCTGAAGCTCGCAATGGCTGTTGGAGACGCACACCGAGCAGACGTGATTTCGTTCCACCACTAACAACTCAACGGCCATCTTGCGGTAAAGAGCGAGCTTTGCCGAAGTTGTTTTGATGGACATTCCATCCTGTATGGGAGTTGTACAAGCGGGCAGAAGGCGATCGGTGCCGGCAAGTTCCACAATGCACACACGGCAGGCCCCAACCGCGCTTAGACCTTTCAGATAGCAAAGGGTGGGGATGTGCTTTCCGTTTGCGCGGGCCGCTTCGAGAATTGTCTGTCCCTCATGGGCAGCCACCAACTCACCATCGATCCGGACGGAGATCGTTTTATTCGGCACCTCGGCGCTCCTTTCTCAGTAGCTCTTCTCAGTTGGAGTTGACGGGCAGTTTCAAGTCACAACGCAGGCAGCGGCAGCATTCCTCAAGGACTTCCTGCGAATCGAGACCGGCAACCACTTCCTGCTGGGAGTGGACACGGGAGGATGCAGGCAGCGCGTGGGCTGCATGACGGCGGCTGGGACTCGGTTCCCCCGGCGCCTGACGGCTGTAATCGAACTGCGGGAATAGACGGTCCCAGCGTGATTCTCCCGACTGGCTTTGGCCCATAAGTCGCTCGTCGATTTTGCGCGCCGCCTGCTTGCCGCCTCCCATGGCATTGGAGACGTTGGATGCGCCGGTTATGACATCTCCGCCGGCATAGAAGCCAGCGCGGCTGGTCTCGAGAGAAAGGCGGTCGACCCTGATGGTGCCTTCCTCTTTGAGTTCCAGACCTGACGCGCGACAGAAATCCTGATCGAAGGTTTCGCCCACGGCAAGGATCACGCAGTCGCATTCAAACCGCATGACTTCATCGGTGGGTATGGGTCTCCTGCGGCCCGATTTGTCGTACTCGCCAAGCCGTGTCTTGACAACTTCAATGGCTTTTACGTTTCCGTCGGCTCCGCCGAGGATTCGATGCGGTGCGGCGAGAAAGACGAAGGCCACGCCTTCCTCTTCGGCTGCCTGGATTTCCTCGTCGATGGCCGGCATGTCGTTTCGCTCGCGGCGATAGAAAATAGTTGCGCGCGAGCCCATGCGCAACGCGGTGCGCGCCGAATCGATCGCCGCATTGCCGCCGCCGATTACGGCGACGCGGGAACCGAGGGGCACCTTTTCGGATTTGGCCACCGATTCGAGGAACGGGAGAGCCGGGCAAACGCCCTTGAGTTCAGTTCCGGGGAGATAGAGCCAGGACTCTTTCCAGGTTCCAATGGAAAGAAAGACGGCATCGAACTGGCTGGCCAGATCGTTCAGGGGAAGATCGAATCCAACCCTGGTGTTGAATACCATTTTCACGCCGATTCTCTCAATGAGATCGAGTTCGCGCCGCAGCACAGACTTGGGAAGGCGATACTCCGGAATTGCGAAACGCAGCATTCCGCCAGCTTCGTTGCGTTCTTCAAAGATCTTGACATTGTGGCCCAGCAATGCCAGATAAAAGGCGGCAGTCAGACCCGTGGGGCCTGAGCCGGCCACCGCAACGCTGCGGCCCGTAGGTTCAAGCTTGCGGGCAAGAATGCGTTCCACCATGGGTTCAAACCGGTCGGACTGGTAAATGGCGTCGGCGATGTACCGGTGCACCTCGCGCATGTTCACGACTTCATCGAAGGACTGGCGCCGGCAGCGATTGTCACAGGGATGCTGACATACCCTCCCCGTGGAAGCGGGCAGCGGGTTGTCCATAACCACGGACTCGAATGCGTCATCGAGGCGGCCTTCCTGGTATAGCTCCAGGAAGCGGGGAATGTTCATCCGCAACGGGCAACTATTTTCGCAGGGAGACAACGCCAGTTCCTGACAGACACCGGCGCGGCATCGCCTGGCCACGATGTGATCTTCGTATTCCTCACGGAAGTGGCGGATGGTGGTGAGCACGGGATTGGGCGCGGATTGGCCTAGCCCGCAGAGCGAACATTCGCGAATCATCCGCCCCAGTTCATCCAGCGCGACCAGGTCATTCATGCTCCCGTTGCCGGTAGTGATGGAGTTAAGAGTGCGCAGCGCCTTGTTCAGTCCTACCCTGCAGGGCACGCATTTGCCGCAGGACTCGGAGTGCGTAAACTCGACGAAGTAACGTGCCACGTCGACCATGCAATTGTCTTCGTCGAGAACGACCATTCCGCCCGAGCCCATGATGGAGCCGAGTTGCGCCAGGCTCTCGTAGTCCACCGGGGTATCGAGCATTTCAACAGGGATGCAACCGCCGGAGGGGCCGCCGGTCTGAACGGCTTTGACGCGCCGGCCTGCCAAGGCACCTTCTCCAGTGTCGTAGATAAAGGTCTTCAGCGGCGTTCCCAAAGGCATCTCGACAAGCCCGGTGTTCTGGATTTTTCCCACCAGCGAGATAACCTTGGTTCCAGGACTCTTCACGCTGCCGGTCTCAGCAAACCATGCCGGCCCACGGGCCACTATGGGCGCGATGTTGCACCAGGTTTCAACGTTATTGATGTTGGTCGGCCTGCCCCACAAGCCTTTCTGGGCTGGAAACGGCGGCCGTGGACGAGGGCGTCCGGCAAAGCCTTCCAGGGAAGCAATCAATGCGGTCTCTTCGCCGCAAACAAACGCACCCGCCCCCTGGACCAGTTCTATGTTGAAGTTGAATCCGCGCCCCAGGATGTTGTTGCCCAGAAGCCCATATTCCCGGGCTTGTTCGATGGCCACTGTAAGGCGGCGAACCGCGAGCGGATACTCTGCCCTGACGTAGATAATGCCCTCGGATGCGCCCATCGCGTAGCCGCCGACGATCATCCCTTCCAGCAGCGAATGGGGATCGCCTTCGATCTCATTGCGGTTCATATAGGCGCCGGGATCGCCCTCGTCGGCGTTGCAGATTATGTACTTGGCGTCAGCCTTGGCCTTGGCAAGAAAATCCCATTTATTGCCAGTGAGAAATCCGGCGCCTCCGCGCCCGCGCAGCCGGGAAGCTTTGATCTGTTCGATCACGGTTTCAGGACGGCCATCGATCAGCACTTTGTAGAGGGCCTGATAACCGCCGGCGGCTACATATTCCTCGATATCTTCAGGGTTGATGAGCCCGCAGTTGCGCAGGACAATCTTTTTTTGCCCTTTGAAGAAAGGGATTTCATTCCAGGGCGGGACTTCAGAGTAACCCTGGCCGTATTTTATGTGCGCTGTGATGTGATCCCAATCTTCGATCTTGCAATAAATGAGATCCCGCGGCATCACCCTGGTGGAGAGGCTCTCCAGAATGCGACCGGCATCGTGAGCATGCACGCGGCGCAATAGCAGCAGCGGTGTGCCAGGAAAGCGGACGCTCACCAGCGACTCCTGAAAGCAGGATCCGAAGCAGCCCACGCCAGTGAGCAGGACCTCCTGCCCTCTTCGTTCGATAGCCTGATTCAAAGCGTGGTAAACCTCTTCCGCGCCGTTGCCCCGGCCGCAGGTTCCCATGCCGACCGCGAGACGC
>CAYWMR010000391.1:0-4895 GCA_964458965.1 uncultured Occallatibacter sp.
CATCATTGTCAACCAACAAGAACGCCACAAGATCAGGCTTAGCCTCGACCAAGGCATGAAAATGCCTGCGGCCTTCCCCTATCTGGTTTCCTGTTGCAAAGAGAAAAGGAGAACGGAGCGATTGTTCGGCCGGATGTTGCAGCCGCTCAGCAAATGCCTTCAGAATACTCAAATCTGTGTGGTCCTCGAGATAGAGTACCCATCCGACTTGCTCGGCAAGATAGTACTGATCGTAGCGGACCGCATTAAGAGCACTCTTCACTGCTGAGGTACGATTTCCCGGAATTAGATGAGGCTTACCAAGAAAGGCAACGACTGCGTCATCTTCAGTAGAAGCTGCCTGGTTAAGAACCTCCTCGGAATGACTCGCTATGACGAGTTGGCTCCCGCTCTCTCTGGCAGATTCCCTCAGCTTAAGATAGATTTCCCTTTGCCTCAGGATCTCGAGATGCGCGTCCGGCTCGTCGAGAAGCAACACTGCGCCCGGATGGAGGGCTAGGTAAGTCAGCAAAAGGAGGGTCTGTTGAAGCCCACGACCAGACGATGCGAGGTCAAGCTGTATATCATGCTCGTCGCGATAGCTCATTTGTATTTCTCCGCGTTCGGGGACATAGACAGGCGGATCGAGCGTGACTCTGAACAAGTCCTTCATGTGTGAAACAAGCCTTGACCAACTGGTGGGTTGGCCTTTGTCGTCCAGTTTCCCGTGAAGCGCAAAACAAAGGTTTCGAAGCACCTCAGCGGTGCGCCCCTCCCCAAGGCGGACATTTATTGCTCCGCTATCAAGTCGTGTCTCATTCGACGCCAGACCTGACATTGGGGGGAGAAATGCGACTTCGACTTCATAAGCTTCATCCGGGACCGGCATCCTCCGAGGGGCTTTCGCATCTTCCATCCTGAGTGGACGACATGCAAATGATTCATCGTTGGCAAAATCGAATTCAAGGCCGCATTCCCATTTTTTATCGCCTGTTGTACCAGCCACGAGAACGTCGATCCTGACGTTCTTGGTATCCTGCTTGCCGTTCGATCTCTGTACGTCGCGAACGTGCAGTTTTCGCCAAAGCTGCTTTGCGTCCGGGGCAGGGACCATGAGCAGATCGCGCCGATTGATGTTCACTCCGGGGCGCTTCTCGGGTTGACCAGCAGATCGTTTCTCCCGCCATCTTCGCAGACCCAATTCCCAGAGGGCCAGTGCTTGCAAAGCGGTTGTCTTCCCCGAGTTGTTAGGGCCAATGAACACCACTGGACTTGAAAGGGGAATCTCGACATCTTCAAATCGCTTGAAGTTTCGAATGACCAATTTCGTCAGCATTTTCACCCCTCGCGAGTCCCAACACCAAGCATAGAATAAATCGACAATACCGTAGTCTAACCGCTCGACGTGTGGAAACCAGCCGGAATCCTGAAGATGCGGTTTTCCACCCCGGCGATGTTTACCCCGGAACGATACAATCGCATCCAGGCTGTGCTGAGATTTGGCTGGCGGTCTAGGAGAGCGTTGCACCATGGGTTATCAGGTTCTGGCCAGGAAATATCGTCCGCAGCGCTTTGCCGACGTGGCTGGGCAGGATCACGTTACACGGACGCTGATGAATGCGCTGGCGCAGAACCGCATTGCGCATGGGTACATTTTCTCGGGGCATCGCGGCATTGGTAAAACCACCATCGCCCGGATTGTGGCGCAGGCGCTGAACTGCCGGACTGAGATTGGAACGGCGGCGAGGCCTACGCCGGAACCCTGCGGGGTGTGCGACTCCTGCACGGAGATTCGCCAGGGCAACGCGGTGGATGTGATTGAGATTGACGCGGCGACTAATCGCGGAATTGATGAGATTCGCGAGTTGAGGGACGCGGCACGATACGCTCCGTCGCGAGATCGCTACAAGATTTACATCCTGGATGAGGCGCACCAGATTACCGATGCGGCTTTCAATGCGCTGCTGAAGACGCTGGAAGAGCCTCCGGCGCACGTGATTTTCATGATGGCGACGACGCAGCCGGAGGACATTCCGCAGACGATTCGCTCGCGGTGTCAGCACTTCAGCTTTCATGCCGTGAAGTTCGACGACATTCTGGCGCAGCTGAAGATGATTGCGGAAAAAGAGGAGGTTGGGGCCGAGGAGGATGCGCTGGCGCTGCTGGCCGAGGCCGGCGATGGGTCGATGAGGGACGCGCTTTCGATTATGGACCAGGCTATTGCTTCAGCACCTGTTGAGGCGGGGCGGGCGGTGCTGAGCGCGGCGCAGATTCGCGAGCTGATGGGATCGGTGCCGAATGCGGTTTTTGAACGGCTGCTGGAGGCCGTTGCCGCGGGGCAGAGCGCGGAGCTGATGGAGCAACTGAACCTGCTGGTGAATGCGGGGCATAGTCCGTCGTCGCTGGCGCGGCAGATGGTTCGCTATTTGCGGAACGCGCTGATGAGCAAGCTGGGCGGCGAGCAGACTGAGTTGCTGCAGATTTCGGGCGACGAACGGGCTCGCGCTGCGCGGACGGCGCTGCTGTTTAGCGAGGAGGAGTTGACGCGGAATCTGCAGATTGTGCTGCGCACCTTCGACGATTTGAACTACCGGCAGGAACAGCGCTTTCATTTGGAGCTGGGGCTGCTGAAGCTGATCCATGCGCAACGGCTGCTGCCGCTGGAAGAACTGCTGAGCGGGGTGGCGGGCGGCGGTGGATTTCGAATTGCCGGCGGGGCGGCCGGTGGTCGCTCGGCTGGTGGGCTGACGCCGAGCCAAGGTGCGGGGCCTTCGGGTCAAGCACGGCCGGCGGCTGCTTCTGGGTTGGGGGCTGGGGCTGGTGTTGTTTCACCGTTTGGGCCTGGGAGTGGCAGCTGGAGTGCAGGGCCTGCGGTGAAGCAGAGCGCTGCTGCAGGATCGGTGGCTTCGCTTGATCGGCCCGCTGCTTTGGCGGCGCCTGTTGCGCCGGTTGCGGCGAACAGAAGCCCGGTTTTGGTCGGGTCGCCCTTTGCTGTTAATGGAACGGAGGGCGCGGGCTTTGGGGCAGCCGATGGCTTGACGGAGGGCGCTTTAGCGAAGGCTCCCGAGGGTGCTGTGGGGGTAAGCGTCGCACCGAGCATGGAATCATTGCGTTACGCCGTTGGGTCGGCGCTGGTTGAGGGCGGGCACAGTTCGGCTGCTCAGTTGCTTGGTTCGGCAGCATGGACGCTTGAGGGATCGAGCCTGCGCGTTGAAATACCGGGCATCGGCAAGAAGATGCTGGCATTGACGGTGAATGCCGCGGCGGAAAAGATCATCCGGCAGGAGTTGCAGCGTCCGGGCGCGCCTACGCGGTTTATGGTGGTCGCAGGCGATGGGGCGGGAATGCAGTCCGCAGCGGCGGTTGTTGCTGCGCCGCAGGCCGGGAGCATTCAGGAGGCGGCGCTTGCCAATCCGTTGGTGCAGCGGGCGCGGGAGATTTTCAAGGCTGAAGTGCGCAGCGTGGTGGATTTGCGCAAGCCATAACGGTTTGTTGTGAATGTCGAGAATGCCGAAAATCATACCTCCGGGGCTAAAGCCCACGTTTATTTTGAACGACTTACGGCACGACTGAAGTCGTGCCCTTTCAAAGCCAACTTTCACCACTGGCTGATAAACTTTGCTGGAACGAGGAAAACAAGATGCTGAACCCGCTGAAGATCAAGGAGATGCTTTCGCAGGCCAACCAGATGCAGGAGGAGGTCCAGCGCAAGCTGGGCCAGACCATTGTGGAAGGAACGAGCGGCGGCGGCGCGGTAACCGCGACCATGAACGGGAAGAAACAGCTTTTGAAGCTGCGCATTGACCCTTCGGCGGTGGTGGGCCTTGGGGGCAGCCAGCCAGACGTGGAGATGCTGGAGGACCTGGTTGTGGGGGCTGTGAACGAGGCTGGACGGAGGGCGGACGAGGCTATTCAATCGAGCGTGCAGGGAATGCTTGGCGGGCTGAAGCTGCCTGGGCTCGGGTAGGGTCGCGGACGGGGGTTGGGATTGGTTTCTCTGGTCCCCAAGGGCGAGGGACCAGGGCACCCGCTGTTTGGGGTGGAATCATGGTCTCCCAGGTCTCAAAGGCGCGACCTGGGGCACCCGCGGGTTGGGATTGGTTTCCCTGCACCCGCTGTTTTGGGTGGAATCATGGTCTCCCAGGTCTCAAAGGCGCGACCTGGGGCACCCGGCGAGACGCAGGTCCTTCGACTCCCTTCGCTGCGCTGCGGTCGCTCAGGATGACAGCCGTTATGAAACGTAGGCTAGAGTCAGAACACTGGTCTTCGAATTCCTATTCGAATGGAGGATACGGGGCGATGATTGAGGGCATGAATCGCAGGGGTTTTCTGCAATTGGGCGTGGCGGCTGGGGCGGCGGCCATGATGCCGCGGTGGATGAATGGCCAGGCTCCGGCGCTGCCGGACCGGGTGGTGAGGGGGCGCGCTGCAGCGCTGAGTGCGCCGATTACGACTACCAAGCTCTACGACAATGTGTACCTGCTGAGTAACAACGTAGGCGGGAATATGGCGCTGCAGACTGGACCGGAGGGCAACATTCTGGTCGATTCGAGTTTTGCAACGGCGGCGCCGAAGATTCGCGAGGCAATTGCTCAGGTGAGCCACGACGCGCCCGATGAACTCATCAACACCCATTGGCACTACGACCATACGGATGGTAACGAGGCGTTGCACGCGGCAGGCTTCGAGATCATTGCCCACCGCAAGACTCGCGAACGGATGTCCAAGGTGCAGGAGATTACATTTTTTCACATTGTGATGCCAGCTTCCCCAACGGCGGCGCTGCCTTCAATCACCTTTGACGACGCCATGCATGCCTGGCACAATGGCGACTCGCTCGACCTGGTGCATTTCGATCCGGCGCATACCGATACCGATATCTACATCCACTTTCACAATGCGAACGTTTTGCATGT
>CAYWMR010000392.1:0-4884 GCA_964458965.1 uncultured Occallatibacter sp.
GACCTCGCGATACTCATTGATGTCGCGTCCCACCATTTCGCTCAAATCGTGGCCGGAGGAAAAGACTTTGCCCGCGGCTTTCAGCAAAACGACGCGCAGGCTGCGATCCTTGCTAATTTCGCCGAGGCAATCGATGCCGCTCACCAGGCACTCGACCTTGCCGCCAAGACGCATGACGAGCAATTGGAAAAGAGCACGCGTGAAGCGCTCGATCGCTATGAAGCCGCGAGCGCAATCGCGAGGCCACAGTAGTGAAGTCGCCCGCTCCGGAGGAGCCATGAGGTTTCGTTCTGCCCATATTCTGCTCGCGGGGATTCTCGGCGCGGCTATGTTGCTGATTTGCGCAGCTGCGCGGAATCCCGCATCCAGCGGCGGAGACGCGTCATCCGCAGGCCAAGCGGCAAAGATCGTCATCGACTATCCGCTCCAGGGCTCCATATTTCCGCCGGAGATTACGCCGCCCAATTTTCTTTGGCACGACCCCGCCGAGACCGCAAACCGCTGGGTTGTTGAAGTCTCGTTTGCAGGCAACTCCGATCGAATCCGCATCGAGGCGTCCGGTGACCATCTCGAGCGGGGTAAACTCGATCCGGAAGCAGGGCCGGGCATTGAACTGACCCCCGAGCAGGCGGCCACGCGCACCTGGAGACCGGACGTGGCAACATGGGATAAGATCAAGCGGCTCTCGGCTAAATCGCCGGCGACCATCGTCATCAGCGGGTTTGCAGCCGGCGATTCGAACCGGCCGGTATCAACCGGAAAGGTCACCTTTTCTACGTCCCTGGATCCGGTTGGCGCGCCTATCTTTTACCGCGACGTTCCGCTGCTGCTGCCGGCTCCCGACGAAAAAGGTCCCATCGCACCGCTGCCGCGCTATGCCATCCCAATGATCAAATGGCAGGTTCGCAACATTGGCGAGACCGAGAGCCACACCGTAATGGGCAACATGCCAACCTGCGCCAATTGCCATTCATTCTCCGCCGATGGCAAGACGCTCGGGCTCGATCTCGATGGGCCGCGAAACGACAAAGGGCTTTATGCGCTGGTTCCTGTCGAAAAGCGCATGACCATTGCGAACAAAGATGTCATCCACTGGAGTTCGTTTCAGTTGAACCAGGAGGCCAGAATTTCAGAGCCTGCCGTCAAGCGCTTCGGATTCATGTCCCAGGTCTCGCCGGACGGCAAGTATGTGGTTACGTCGATTGGGCCGCCCAACAATAAAAACACTCACCAGAACCAGGAGCCCGGCTTCGCGTCAGGGATTCTCGATCGCCTTTACAGCACCAACTACAGGGATATCGCATTTACGCAGGTCTTTTATCCCACGCGCGGTATTCTTGCCTGGTACGACCGCGACGCAAAGACGATGAAGCCCCTGCCGGGCGCGGACGATCCGCAATTCGTGCAGACCAGCGCCTTCTGGTCGCCGGATGGTAAGTACCTCATCTACAGCCGCGCCTCAGCGCGCGATCCCTATCCGCCCGGCGCGGCAAAGCCCGAGCATGCCAACGACCCCGGTGAGACCCAGATCCAATATGACCTATACAAGATTCCGTTCAATGAGGGCCGCGGGGGCAAGGCTGTCCCGGTCGAGGGCGCATCGGGCAACGGCATGAGCAACGACTTTCCCAAGGTGTCGCCCGATGGCCGATGGATCGTCTTCGTCGAGAATAAGAACGGACTTTTGATGCGTCCTGACAGCCGCCTGTTCATGGTGCCCTTCGAGGGCGGCAAGGCGCGCCTGATGAACTGCAATTTGTCGCTCATGAATTCATGGCACTCGTTCTCGCCCAATGGGCGATGGTTAGCATTCTCGTCGAAGGCGCGCGGGCCTTACACACAACTGATGCTGACGCACATCGACGCCAATGGCAACGACTCGCCCGCGGTGATCGTGGACAACACCACTGCGGCAAATCGCGCTGTGAATATTCCCGAGTTTGTGAACGTACCGCAGGATGGCCTGGAACATATCGATCCGCAGGCCACGGAGTTCTACAGGTTGTTCGACGAAGCCTTCAAGCTGATGGAGGACAACCATATTCCGGAAGCTATTCAAAGGTTTCGCCAGGCCATCGAGCGCGATCCCGACGACGCCTTAACGCATTATGTGCTGGCAACCGCGCTGAGCGGAAACGACCAGGAGCGCGATGCCCAGGACGAATACCGCAAGGCCTGCCTGCTAGCTCCCACCAACGCCGCGTTCTTCTCGCACCTGGGGGTGTCTATGGCGATGAACGGCGACGCGGCTGGAGCGATTGAGCAATTTCAAAAGGCAATTTCTCTCGCGCCCGGCTCGCCTGAGTATCGCTTCGATCTCGGCATCGCATTGGAATCGCGCGAAGACTTCAGGGATGCTGTGGAACCGCTTCAAAAGGCCGTGGAACTGAGCAACGGCAAGAACTGGCGCGCCCTTGCCGAGTTGGCCAAAGCCTATAGCGCCACGGGCCGTTCCGCCGATGCTATTGAAGCAGTGCGGCAGGCCATCGACGTTACTGTTGAGCAACACGACGAGCAGGACGCCGCAAAATTGCGAGACCTTTTGGATACCTATCAGCGTAGCGGCGCAAATGCCGGATCGGGGTAGCAAGCCGCCTTCGTAATTGCTATGACCAATAACGCTGTTCTGTTGTACTCTGAGTGCCGGGAGAAAAGTAAGATGGGTATCCTGCGCGGACCGGTAATTTGCTGGATTCTGCTGGCTGTCGGTACTGGCCTTGCCGCGCAGACTAACGCCGCCTGTGCTGGCCCTCAGCAACTCACCGCAAATCTGCGCGCCCATCCAACAGAGAACAATGCCATCCAGTTGGGAAACTGGTTTGCCGGCCACAAACAGTTCGATTGTGCGGCAGATACCTTTCGCGGCGCACTAAGAACCCATCCTGAATCCGCTCAGCTGAACTATCTCGGAGCGCTTGCGCTTGTTAACGCGGGCCACTCCGGAAGTGCCGTTCTTCTCCTGCAGAACTCCATCCGTCTCGATCCCGAGGTCGACAAGCCGCACCTGCTTCTTGCCAATCTCTATGTTCGTACCGGCCAGCCCGCGCTGGCCGAGGAGCAATGGAAGCAGGTTCTGGCGATCGATCCGAAGAATGAAATCGCGCTGGAGGATTTGAGCAGTGCCTTGTTGGCTCGCAAAGACTATGCCGGCGTTATCGGCGTGTTGCAGAATGCGCCCAGGACCGAAGCCCTGGCGATTCGTCTCGCGCAGGCGCTTACAGCTCTCAATTATCTCGACGGCGCCAACACTGTGCTCCTCGAAGCCATGAAGCTGTCACCGGACTCGTTGCCGCTGGCCAATGCCGAATCCGTGGTCCTGGTCAAGCAGCGGTCCTACCCTGAGGCGGTGAAGCTTTGGGAGTATATGTCGGCGCATCACCCGGGCGATCGCGCGGCTGAGATTCCCTATTTGCGCGTCCTGGTGCTGACCGAGCATAATGACCTCGCCAGGCCTCTGGGGCTGAAGCTCCTGGCGCAGACGCCGCACGACCCTGAGGTCCTCTATCTCAACGGAGTCGTGGACCACGCAGTAGGCGACGATGCCGCCTCCAAGGCTCACCTGGAAGAGGCCGTCGCCCAGGTTCCCGACTTCTACTACTCCCGGTATCATCTTGGCGTTGTCCTTGTCGCCCTGCATGAATGGAAAGAGGCCAGGGAAAATCTGGAGAAGGCGATTGCCCTTGGCGACACGGAGCCAAAGGCGCACTACGAGTTGGCAATGGCTTTGCGCGGGCTTGGGGAAAGCGAGCAGGCAACAAAGGAGCTTAAGCAGTTTCAGGATCTGAAGAAGGCCGAGGACGACGCGCTTGAAGCCGCCTCGCGAGCTGCTCAGGCGGACGGAGAATTGACTGAGGGAAAGGTCCAGGAGGCAATCGCGCATTATCGTGAGGCTTGCGACGCGGAGCCCGGCAAAGCCAGCTACAAATTCAAGTTGTCTTTAGCTCTCCACAAGGCCGGCGACCTGGAAGGCGAACGCGCCCAGCTTGAGCAGACCGTCAAGCTCGATCCGGGTCTGGCAGCCGCGCAGAGAGAGCTCGGCTATTTGCTTGCCCGCGCCGGCGATGCCGACGGGGCTGTCGAGCACTTCAAGATGGCTGTCAATGCCGCTCCTGCCTGGGTCGAAGCCTGGATCAACCTGGCTGCGGAACTGGCAGTCGAGGCGCATTACCCCGAAGCCCGCGAGGCGGTGGCAAAGGCTCTGCAACTCGACCCGGGCAATGCCCAGGCCCGCAAGCTCAGCGATCGTCTGGCCGAGGACCCTGCTGCCCGGAAAGCGCAGCCATGAAAGCCGCGCATTCCCTGACGAAGCTGTGTAGTTTGCGTCGCCCACTGCGCTGCGGTTAGCAATTGCTTCCCTTCATGCAACAATGGCAGAATTGAGTTACCCGGAAGATGACAATCTCGCTGCGCACACCTCGCTGGACTCGCCGCAATCTGCTCAAAACCGTTCCAGCCCTCTGCGCATCGGCTCTTGTCCCGCGCAGATTGTCAGCCGTGCCTCCTGCGCAACCCGCGGCTCCCTCAAAGCCGTTCTCCCGTTTTACCGATGTGGCCCAGAGCGCCGGCCTTACCAAAACAATGTTTTACGGCACTCCTGAAAAGGTCACCTACATCGTCGAGGAGATGGGCGGAGGCTGCGCCTTCTTCGATTACGACAACGACGGCTGGATGGACATCTTTATTGTTGGCGGACGCAGGCTCGAGGACATTCCTCCCGGCGCATCCAATCGGCTCTACAAGAACAACCGCGACGGCACATTCACCGATGTTACCGAGAAGGCCGGTTTGCTGGATGCAGGCTGGGGCGTCGGCGTTTGCATTGGCGATTACGACAACGACGGCTTTGAAGACCTCTTTGTTACCTACTACGGCCAGAACAAGCTC
>CAYWMR010000393.1:0-4842 GCA_964458965.1 uncultured Occallatibacter sp.
CGGAAGATCTGGTAGGGATCGATGGAGCCGAGGGTCAGGTCGTCGTCGGCGTAGCGCCGGTCGTTGAAGTGGAAACCGCCCAGCAGGCCGGTGTGAAGCAGCCAGGCCACAATCTGCTCGATGTTTTGCGCGGCATAGTGGTGGCCGGTGTCGACCAGAACACGCGCTTGGGGTCCGGCCGTGCGAGCCAAATGGGAGGACATGCCCCAGTCGGCGATATCGGTGTGATAAAAAGCAGGCTCAAACGGCTTGTACTCCGTGAGCATGCGCTGCCCCGGAGCCAGCAGACTATGCGCGGTTGACAGCGCTTCTTCAAGCCAGCCAATGCGCTTGCGGATGCTTTGGGTGCCGGGATAGTTGGAGCCGTCGGCGAGCCACAGGGAAATATCGCGAGAGCCAAGCTGCTTTGCGATTTCGATCGAGTCCAGAACGTGGTCGAGGGCCTGCCTGCGGACTTCAGAGGCAGGATTGCACAGGGAACCGAACTTGTATTGCTGATCCTGAAACAGGTTTGGGTTGATGGAACCTGCGCGAACACCGAAGCGCCGCTCAAGCCCGGCCACAACGGGCACGTCGGCAAGGCCGTTTGGCAAGTCCCACAGCACGTGCAGCGCCACCGTAGGAGTAACTCCAGTGAGGCGATTCACCTGCGAGGCATCGGCGAATTTTTCCTCGATGGTGGAAGCGGCCGCGGCCTGGACGAATTTGCCGAAGCGAGTGCCGGTGTTGGCGAATCCCCACGATGGTATCTCGATTTGGAATGCGTCGAGAATCTGGGCTGCCTGGTTAAAAGTGGCTGAATCGAAGTCGCTCATGTTTTGTTTTCCTTGCAGGGACTTGTTGGCCCTGAATTCAAAATCGCACTTAGTAGAAAATCATGAATGGATTGCGTGTTATACGTCATGAAGAAAATCAAACCGGGTCGTGCACCAGAATTACATGAAGAAAGCGCGGTCCGTGCACACCTTTTATGCGAGTCATTTCAATGTCGGCCGTGGCGCTGGGCCCGGAGATCCAGGTGACCACACTGGGCGGCACGCGGCAGCGGCCGAAATACTCGGGCAGAGTTTCCACTACCTGGCCGGCGTGGAGAATGCAAAGATGCCAGTCTGGCAGCAGGGTAAGCACCCGACGGCCTTCCGTTAGAGAGTGATGGATCGCAATGGTTCCCGAGTTGGCCACGCCACAAAAGGCCGCCGTGACCACTCCCTCCGCCTTTTCGATCTCGGCGGTCGTCAATCCATGGCCGGTATCCCATTGGTCGAGATTCCATTCGAGCCCGCTGATCTGCCACGCAGCCGTGACCATCCACGCCGGCGGGATTCCCGACGGCGCAACAAAAACATGTTTACCGCTGGCAGCCAGTTGGGCGGCAATCGTTGCAGGCACCTCTTCCGGTGAGCACTCGACGACTTCCGCCCCGTACTCCCGAAGGCGTTCGATCATCAGATGGATACGCGCTTCGGCGGTGAGCTCGCCGTGGGAGATGAAACTGCGAGGCAGGGCGGCGTAGGCGCTCCGGGGATCGTAGCCGGGGTCAGCCGAGGCGTGCGTCGACACGCGTACGCGATCGAGAATCCGTTGCCGGGAAGTGGAGGGCGCGCTCATTTTGCCTCCCTTTTCAATTCCACCCCAACTGCGGCCCGAGCGGCCCACCAGTTGCGGAAAGTCTCGCTGGGCAAGCCACGCAGGTCGCGGGTCTGGGTCCATTTCGCGCCCATGCCAGGTAGAGAATGAATCCATCCATCGCGCGAGGTGAAGAACCATAGCCCAACCCGCCCCAGCCTCTGCGCCGCCCTGAATCGCCAGGCGCTGGCAAACAGGAAGTTCGCCATCTTCATCCCCAGGTACATGGGGTCGAGGAAGCGGTTGAAGCGGCCGCGCTCCTGATCCGTCACCTTGGCGCGCAGGTCGATAAGCACCTCGGGAATATTGATCTTGACCGGGCAGACCTCGTAGCATGCGCCGCACAGCGATGAGGCATAGGGCAGCGATTGCGCATGCTGCATCTGCATCAGTTGCGGCGTCAGAATGGCTCCGATGGGCCCTGGATATACCGATCCGTAGGCGTGGCCTCCTGTCTGGCGATAGACAGGGCAGGTGTTCATGCAGGCAGCGCAACGGATGCACTTGAGCGTCTGTCGCTCAATGGGGCGTCCGAGGATGGAGGATCGCTGGTTGTCGAGCAGCACAACGTGGAAGCGCTGCGGGCCATCCCCTGGAGTCACGCCGGTCCAGAGCGAGGTGTAGGGATTCATCCGTTCGCCGGTGGCCGAACGCGCAAGAATCTGGAGCATGACTTCGAGGTCCTGAAACCGCGGGAGCACTTTCTCAATCCCAGCGAGCGTAATCAGGGTGCGGGGCAGGGTCAGGCACATGCGGCCATTGCCTTCGGATTCGACCACAACCACCGATCCGGTTTCGGCGATCAGGAAATTTGCGCCGCTGATAGCCACGGGCACGGAGAGGAATTTTTGGCGAAGATAGGTGCGCGCCGCGGCGGTTAGCGCCTGCGGGTCGTCGGAGAGGTTCTCGAGCCCCATGCGCCGCGCAAAAATCTCGCGCACCTGGCTGCGGTTCACATGCAGCGCAGGGACGACAATGTGCGAGGGCTCATCGTTTCCGAGTTGCAGGATGATCTCGGCCAGATCGGTCTCGAACACGCTGATACCCGCCTCTTCCAGCGAGGGATTCAGATGGATCTCAGCCGAAGTCATGGTCTTGATCTTGATGACCTCGGTCGCGTTTTCCTCACGAAGCAAGTCGAGGATAATCTGGCGCGCCTCAGCCGCATCGCTGGCCCAGTGAACTGTTCCCCCGGCCGCGGTGCAACGCGTTTCAAACTTTTCCAGGTAGTAGCCCAAGTTATTCAGCGCATGCGCGCGGATGGCCGATGCAGCCTGACGAAGCTGCTGCCAATCGGTTTTCTCTTCTACCAGCTTGCCGCGCTTGGCCTGGATGACGTCGATGGCGTGGGCCACATTCTTGCGCAGTTGGGGATTGCGCAGCACCGGCAGTGCGGCCTGCGGGAACGGCAGCGCCAGGGTCGGGTCGAGCTCGGGGTGGGCTGCCGCAGTATGGCTCATGCCGGTACCTCTGCCGTTGAGGCGTCCGTGTTGGCCAATATCTCGGCCAGATGGATAGTTTTCATCCCGGCGTATTGCCGGTGTATGGCCCCGCCAAGGTGCATCAGGCAACTGTTGTCGAGCGCGGTGCAATACTCTGCGCCGGTTTGGACAATGTCCTGAAGCTTGACCCCCAGCATCGCTGAGGAGACCTCGGCATTCTTGATGGAAAACGTCCCGCCAAATCCGCAGCAGCGGTCCGTGTTGGCGAGTGGCGCAAGGCTGAGCCCGCGAACCTTGGCCAGCAGCCGATAGGGCCTGTCGCCCAGGTGCAGCGCGCGCAGACCGTGGCAACTGGCGTGATAAGTCACGCGATGGGGGAAGCTGGCGCCCACATCTTCCACGCCAAGGCGGTCAACCAGGAACTCGCTCAATTCGAATATCCTGGGCAGCAGCGAGGCAAGCTCCTTGCGCAGCGCTTCGTTGCCCAGCTCCTCAAACAGGCCTGGGTATTGGTCGCGGATCATGGCCACGCACGACGAAGATGGGATTACGATGGTCTCGGCATCCTGGTAGAGGCGGACGAACCGTTTGGCCTGCGAGTAGGCTTCTGTGCGGAATCCGGTGTTGGCATGCATCTGTCCGCAGCAGGTTTGCTGGGGCCGGAAGTCGATTTCCACGCCAAGGTTCTCAAGCAGGCGCACCACCGCCCGGCCGGTTTCCGGGAAGAGCGTGTCGTTGTAGCAGGTGATGAACAGCGAAGCGCGCATGACTGGACCCATTCTTGCAGACCGGGGAACAAGAAAAGGAATGATATTCGATAGGGACACGAATTGTCTATTGCAAACAGGCGCAGCTTGGATGCAACATCGCAGGTCGCGTGCCGGGCCGCAGACCGGCAACCGAAATCCCGGCCACTGACCAGCTCAAATCGTTGTGAGTAGATATCATGTCCCCTCGATTCACTAGCCAGCGATATTGTCACCCTGGCCGGTGACTGAATCACTGCCTGGGAGGAGCTTTTCGCAAGAAGACGCCCTCGCTTTCAGCCTCCCCGCCAATCGCGAGATCGTGCCGTGCAGCAGTCCCGCGTTTTCAAGTTCGTTCTGGATGGTCGCGGCATGATCTGGAAACAAACCGACCATAGTTCGAATGCGCTCGATAAGCCAGTCTTCTCGCAGGCGCAAATCGACTGCAAACTTCTTCCAATTCCGAAGGCCGATGTTTCTCAGCAGGTATTCGCCGCCGATCTTCATGGCCAGCTTTGCTTTTTGTAGATCAACCGACTGGTAGGGCAGAATGCTTGCCAAATCGTAAAGAGGCGCGAGTCGTACCGCACCACCTCCGCCTAGCAGCAGTGCATAGTTCTTTGCATGAGCATCGGTCCCGGCGATTAGCCAATTGAAGATGTTCGCATCCACAAACGACTGTATGTCTTCTTCTGGATTGCTCGACTGCTCCCTCAACAGTTCCGCAATCGTGCGCGCTCCTGGCCCACCATCGCTTTCGTACTTACGCGTGGGATGAATGCCGAGCGCCTGACACATATCCTCTTGATGGATACGCGCCCACCTCCCCCCGCTCCGCACACGGTCATAACGCTCCACTACAATCGCGATCTCATCGCCGAAGTGCTGAACGCTGGAGTTGGGAACGATCAGCCCAGCGGCCCTGGCCAACCGCAGCGAGAAGTGCTCATTCTCCGCGTGACCATCCCATTCCCCCGTAGGCGGTTTGAGAATATGCGTGGTCGGAACACGGCCAGACGGAACGCCCC
>CAYWMR010000394.1:0-4838 GCA_964458965.1 uncultured Occallatibacter sp.
CGCGACGGCTTTTACGGGTAGATAAACTATATAAATACCCGTAGTAGTAGTAGTTGCCTGTGGAAGTTTCGGATTTCTCGCCAAGAGTTTGAGAACAAACCCACTTGCAGGAGCGCTCCCTGTGGATCGTTCTGTGGACGGTTTTCTGCAAAAGTGGATAACCGAGCAGTAGGGCACCCGGTTTTCCTTCACTGTACGCGCGTTGCACAGGGCTGTGGATAAACCCTGTGGAAAATTTGGAAAAGTAGTCAAAAACTCTTGGGTAATAACTGTCACAGAAGAGCATTAGAACGTAAAGCAAAACACAGATAATAATAGTGATAGCCACAGCTTTCAAACAAGCAAAACACAGCGACCGGCTGGGCCGCAAGTAACGTCGGCGCTCAACCTCTGAGTGATTGAGTTCAGCAACGCTCTGCATAGCTACATGCTCACCCCAGGGACGCACAACCCCATCGTCGTCGAGCATCTTGATTCCATCTTTGGTTACCCACATCACTGGCATTTTAGACCCCCATATATCCTTGTTATTTTTCGGCCATGGAAAGCGGCACCACATCCAGAGCTCGCGGGGCCTGATTCTTTGCCTTGGGCGCGCCGGAGCAGAAACTGACCCGCAGGCCACCTTTGTCGGCGATAGCGTCTCCGGCGGCCTGCCAGTCGGCACGGTTGCGCATCTCAGTGATAGAGACGAAGTGATCTCGGCCACCACGGTCGGAATGAATGAAGCCGAAACCCTCATCCAAAATGCGAAAGAGGGTTCCGGTCAGCCGGGGAGGCCGCATTGGTGTAGCCGTGGTACGCAAAGATCGGGTCATGCAAACATCCCCAAAATTACCGGTTAACCTGTCCTTGAACAAGCGACGCCGGCATCCGTGCCGCATCAGGATCGAAGTAGACCAGGCAGGAGCTGGTGAGCATCAGCGCAGCGATCGATGCTGCTTTCTGCAGGGCTACGCGCACCACCTTGGCGGGGTCAACAATACCGGCGGCAACCATATCCTCAAACTTGCCGGTGGCGGCGTTGTAGCCGTGGCTGAGCTTCCCTTTGTGCAACTGTGCCAGCCGGAAAACCTGCTGCATAATCTCATCGGGATTCTGCCCAGCGTTGGTAGCGATGAGCCGTAGGGGCGCGCGCAGCGTCTGCGCAACCAGGTTAGCGCCCAGGGCGAGATCTGCCGGCATATCCTCGGCGGAATTCTCAAGCAGCTGCGCCGCAACAAAGAGACACAGACCACCCCCTGGAACAATTCCTTCGGCAACCGCGGCGCGCACCGCCAGCACCGCATCTTCCACGGCGTCGCGCAGGGCTCGCGCCTCAGCTTCAGTGGCGGCGCCAACATGAATCACCGCAACCGAGCCAGTCAGCCGGCCAGCTCGCTGCAACATCTGCTCACGCGCCAACGGATCTTGAATCGCCTGAGCCTGATCAACCAGCGAGGCGGCAAAGCGGGAGACCAGTTCTGGATCTTCCGGGTCGTTGATGCCACCCTCGATAATCGTGCGGCTGTTGGAGACTACCGCGCGAGTTGCCTGGCCGAGCCGCGCGCCGGTTTGCAAGCCTTTACCCTCAGAGACCCAGCGGGAAACTACCTCGCCACCGTCACTTTTGAGCACCACCCCTCCAGTAACGAGCGCCAGATCGGCCAGCATGGCCCGGCGCAACTCGCCGTAAGCTGGCGCGCGCACCGCGCAAACCTTAATCGTTTTATTGAGATGGTTGACGGAAAGCGTGACCGCCGCATCGCCCTGGATGTCGTCGGCCACAACGAGCAACGGCCGCGGCTCGCGGATCTGGGTTTTACCGTCGCTACTCAAACCGGCGCAGAAAGTGAGCAGAGGCCCAAGATCATGCAAGGTAGGCAGAGTTCCCATGCCTTGAGTGAGCACGCGCTCGGTGATGAAGATGTACGGATTCTCAAGAATAGCCACGCCTCGGTTGCGCTCGGTGATGAAATCAGGGCTGGTGAATCCCGAGTCAAACTGAAATCCTGTGCGCAATTCAAGGAAAGTCTGTTGACTATTCGAGTCTTCAAGGGTGATCAGACCATCCCGGCCAACCTCACGCACCGCCTTCAAAAGCAACTCGCCAATCGCGGTATTGCCGTTTGTTGAGATGGTGGCCACCTGGGCAATCTGTTCCTCGGTGGGCGCCACGGCTACCTGCTTGATCCATGTAGCCACCGCTTCAACTGCAAGAGCAATGGAACGCTGCAGAAGGACAGGCGAGATCGAAACGGGCTTGCGGACGCCAGGTATACGCGCGATCCACGGAAAGCGATCTCCCAGCCAAGCCGGTCCAGGCAGGGTATAGGCTGTCCCCGAAACAAGCTCCAAACCACTTTTGAAGAGGTTGTGAGCCAACACGGTGGCGGTGGTAGTGCCGTCGCCCGCCTCTTCGACCGTGGCACGGGCAACTGCCTGAACCATCTTCACAGCAGCATGGTGGACCGGGTTAGTCAGTTGAATATTGCGCGCGACCGTCACGCCGTCTTTGGTGACCAGTGGCGTGTCGCCCGCGCGGTCGATAATGACGTTTCGTCCGCGCGGCCCGAGAGTAGATCCAACGGCGAGGGCTAACTGGGTGACGCCTTCGAGCAGTTCGGTATGGAGCTGGCCGCCAGGGCGCACCTGGCCGGCAAAGAGCAGTGCTTTACTCATTGGTATCGCTTGACCTTTCTGTGGGCTGGTAGGGGCCGCAGTTGTAGATCAGTTCATCCTGGCGCATCAGCAGAAGAGACTCTTCAGGCTGGCCATCGACAGAGAGAATAATTTTCTTGTCCTGGCCGGCATAAGTGGGAAAAAGAACGTGATCGCCGGGGCGAACATCGGGCGGGATGAGAATGCCATTGTCGGTGACGCGGCCCGGCCCAATCGCCAATACGACACCCTCGCCGGGACGTTCCGCCTGCGTGTCGGCGATAATCATGCCGCCGGCGGTCTTGACCGCATCAAAGGGGCGAACGAGAATGTGATCGCCGAGCGGGCCTGACTTAGATACCAGACTCTCGTTACCTGGAAAATGAAGACAAGTGCGCAGGTGATTGCCCGCCGTACTCCGCAAGGGATCAAAATAAACGCCACATTCAGGGCATGTTGGAAACTGTTTTTCAGCCAAGATAAATCTCCTTCGAAGCATTTGTTACTTTACAGCGGGTTTGGGCTGAGGCGCTGGTTTTGGTGCGGGCTGGAGTGAGGCGGTCTGCGGATTCCAGATATATCCCGGATGCTCGGCAATAATTGCCTGAACCAGCGCGCCATATTCCTGTTGCAGCGCCTGTTGCTGTTGGGAAAGAAGCGTTGCCTTAAGCTGAAGGTTTTCGAGTTTGAGCCGTTGAACCTCAGTTGGCTGGGGCAGCGCTTCACGAACAGGCGCGCCTGCCACTGTGGGCGGGGATGGAACCAAGTCAGGAACAGCCTGCTTATCGTGGCCGGTGGCGACGGGACGTGCTGTTTGTGATCCGGCCGTAGAAGCCGCGAGCATCAGGGCGCACAGCGGCGCCAGGACGGAGAGAAGTTTGATTCTCACTGGAGTTCCTTTCAGATTGCGAAATGGGGGAGGGTAAAAGTGAGCGGGCAATGCCGCCGTAGGTTGGCCAAGTTGTGAGGGGATGCTCCTCGTCGCCAATGCAATATTGCAGGCCAAAGAGCGAATTTGGGAAAAGCATAAAAGCCTTTCCTCCCGATTCAGCGATGACTTGCGAACACGGGAAGCAGCAGCAGCGTGAAAACAAGTACAAGCGAGAAGATACAAAACGTGTCCGCATTTTGTCAAGAACATTCTTTTACTTTGAGGTAAATTCATTGTAGTAAGCCGTCATTTCACCTTCTCAGCACAGCCAGAGCTCGCGTGTAGCGCAACCGCAGAGCCGACATCTCCTCGACCGGAGCGCCGTTCATAATCGCCTTTGTAAACCGTCGCAGATCTAGATTATCTCGCAGGTCGGCAATCTTCACTTTTCGCGCTAACGGACTCACAGCAAGACAGTTGATGTAGGCATCATAATGTAGCCAATCAGGGCGGGTCAGTAGTTTTAGCGCGGCCCATGACCGACCGTGGCCAAGGATTCTCGACAGTTCCGCTCCGCTTGTGTCTGGCGAGTCTTCCAGAACGTCATGCAGAATGCCAACCAGCGCGGCATTCACATCCGGCAAAAGGCTTATGCCGACGCGCAGACAATGCCACAGGTACGGTTCGCCGGCTTTGTCGACCTGGCCACGGTGGGCGCGCGCGGCGAGATGGATCGCTTCGATAAGCAGCAGAGTTTCAGCTTCAACAAAGCTTGGCTGCGTCATAGATAACTCTTTTTGGTGCGAAGTTGCAGCGGTGCGTAAAGAGCGATTGCTGCCGCCACAGCCCGGCGGTGGTTCGAATTGCGCTGAAAGTGGGTGCCGGGGAGCTTCTGGCCTTCCTTGTTCTGGCAGGCTGCGCCGGGGAGCGCTCCACATTGCGGACAAGATGAGTCGTAGCGCATTTGATAAGCTTTGCATTTCATGGTCACCTCTTTTTGCTGTGGCGCCGCTTCCAGAGCATCAGCCGAAAAGCGGCGACGAATTTGTCAAACCACGATGGATACACGTACTGCCAGCGACGGAGTGTGGACCCGCAGAGCGGGCACTTGGGCGGAACGATCAGGCAATGTAATTCGTACTCGGGAATAAGCCGCCCACAGATGCAGGTACAGATGGTTCGAACCGCGGCAGGCAGCGGTTTATCCACATAGATAGCATCGGCGGTGAAAAGGTAGTTATGTCCGCGAAATGCAATGATCGCTGTTGGATTGGCAATGCTATTGGATGAGATACAGCCAGAGTTGACTGATGGCCGCGTTCGTCGC
>CAYWMR010000395.1:0-4830 GCA_964458965.1 uncultured Occallatibacter sp.
GCTCGCTACGGAGCCCTGCTCGCTGCGGAGCCCTGCTCGCTACGGAGCCCTGCTCGCTGCGGAGCCCTGCTCGCTACGGAGCCCTGCTCCCTCCGGAGCCCTGCTCGCTACGAATCTTCGATCTGAAGTTGTTGGGTTAGAAGACCCAGAGGCTACCCAGCAGCAGGACAATTGCCGCTACGGTAAGGACCTGGTAGGTTAGGTCCTCAGCCTTTCGGGTCTGCGTGGACGCGTCGCTGCCCACCTGCAATGAGGCCGGTGCGTTCTGGGGAGAGGATTGCATCCTGGGCCTGCCTTTCAATGGCTTGCAGCAAAGGGGTGCGGCGCTCTGCGGCTCCGGTTCCCGCTGCTTTCAAATTCTTAGACGCCGTTTTTCGGCGAGAGGTTCTCTGAATAAGAGTGTCATTTTGAACATTTTTGTGACACTGGCCTGGTCTTTTAATTCGTAGACCAGCGAGGTAAATTCCTTCGGCTACCCATCAAAACGAATTGCGCGCGCACTTTCCTTCGCCAACGGGTGTAGAATCCGCTCGTGAGCTCTGGTCCCGATCTTCAGCTTGTGCCCGCCTCCGAACCGAGGGAGCGTAATTGGATTCCTCTGGCTGTTGCCGCGGCGGTGGTTCTTATTGCGGCCGCGGCGGTGGTGCTGACGCTTGAACACGGCAAAAGGGCGTCAACGGTAACGCCGATCTCCGCGGTCCCCGACTCATACTCGGCCAGCCTGCCAATTACGGGTTTGGCGATGAGCGAGTCGGCCAACCTGGCCGGCGGCAAGGTGACCTACCTTGACGGACACATTGCCAACAGCGGTTCCCGGACCGTAACCGGCATTACTGTTCAGGTTCTTTTTCGCAGCTTCGCGCACGAAGTGGCTCAAAACGAGACACAACCGTTAAAGATTATCCGGATGAGGGAGCCATATATAGATGTGGAGCCGGTTTCTGCCGCGCCGCTGAAGCCAGGCGATGAGCGCGACTTCCGGCTGATCTTCGACGCGGTATCCCAGGACTGGGACGGCGCATATCCGGAAGTCCGCGTGATCCACGTCGAGACCAGGTAGGCGGGCAGGCGCACGGGTAGGAAACCGGGAGGCGGTTTCGGCCCGCAGTTTTGACTTCTGGACCGTTTTTTACCGGGTAGAAAATACTCAGCCCCGAAAAAATTACACGGTCAACCAGGTTCCGGGGTGAATCGCCGGGCGGTCGGCGCGTGCGAACTGTCTAGCGTAAGTTGAACAATATGAATTGATTAGAGATTTCAACAGGGCGCCTCTCAGAATTGGCACGGGCATTGCTATCTAGAGAGGCGAGCAGACAAGATCGCTCATCCCGCGGACCATCGGCGGAGCCCGTACCGGCGAGGAAAAACAAAAATCATGGCATACAAATCAGCACTTCGAATTTCATTCCCAAGCCAGCTGGCCGTACTTGTGCTGGCAACCGCAGTGGCAATACCAGCGATGGCTCAGCAATCTCAGCCAGGAGCAAGTACCCAACCAACTGCAACTGTTCAAAGTGATATGACTTCGGCGCCGCAGCAGCCTGCGGCTTCCACGGCAAACACCCCCGCGAAAGAAGGATTCTGGGGCCGGGTCAACCCCTTTGCCAGCAAGAAATGGGTAAGGAAGCAGACCACACCGATTAACGACCGGCTCAGCGAGCTGGATGAAGTGAACGCGAAGAACAGCAGCGACATCAAGGACGTGGACTCGAGGGCGCAGGCTGGCATTCGGCAGGCGCAAACGACGGCGGACGGCGCTAATCAGGTGGCAACTGCCGCCAATGCACAGGCACAGAATGCAAGCGGGATGGCACAAGGTGCATTGGGTCACGTGGACCATTTGAACACGACGGTGAACGGTCTGGACCAGTACAGCGAAGTGAGCGAGCAGGAAGTAAAGTTTCCTCACGGTCAGCCGATACTTTCCCCAGCGGCGCGCCAGCAGCTTGACGATATGGCGACTGCGTTGAGCGGGAAGCAGGGCTACATTCTTGAAGTTGAAGCACATTCACCTGGCGCGGGCAGCGTCGGCATTCAAAACTCAGAGCGGTTGGCCGAAGCGGTCAAGCGTTATCTGGTAACAGCACACGAGATTCCCGTCTATCGCATGCACGCAGTGGCCCTTGGCAACGTCCATGGGCAGGCCGATGTGGACACTAAGCCCATACGGATCAGCAGCGTGAACGTGCGGTTGATGGAAAACAGTTTGGCGGCCCAGGGAGCCCCACAACCCCAAGGTGTGGCTTCCTCGACTGGTGCGGAGCGGCCGTAAGACCGTAGCCCCTCCCCCGAGGCACCTTTCCGCGCCCACGGCTACCCCGCCGTAGGCCGCCAAAAAAGCTCTCGAACAACGAGAGAACCAAGGCAACTTGGCCCCCGTCAAAGACGGGGGCCGATTTTTGTCTGGGGGTAGATCTTATTCAGGCGAACACCCCGTTCAAGCGGCGGAACACAATTGCGGATTGTTTATGCCAGACAATGTCCGGCAATTGTGGTAGGATGATCTTGGAACGATTTTGAATCTTGCAAGGAGAGCGTTATGGCAAGCACAGCAACTCGCCCCGAACCACGAACGGAAAAGCTCGACCTTCGTCTCAGCTTATCGGCTAAGCGAGCGTTGCAAAGCGCCGCCCTGGCTTCGCGCAGTTCTGTAAGCGATTTTGTGCTGGAAAGCGCGCTTGCCCGCGCTGCTGAGACGTTGCCAGATCGCCAGCATTTCGTATTGAACGCAGAGCAGTGGGAGGCGTTTCAAGCCGCTCTGGACGCGCCGCCTGGGCCGGCTCCGCGCTTGGCGCGGCTGCTCAATGAGCCAAGCGTTTTTGAGCAGGGTAGCGTTTAGGTGACACCGCTTCGTATCGAAAAGCTCGCTCGCACTCATTTGATCGAGCAATTCGATTGTGGAATTGAGCCCCTCAACCGATTTCTCATTCGATATGCGCTTCAAAACCAGCAAGCCGGTGCTTCACAAACCTATCTCGGTATGGCCGGTGAGGAAATCTCCGGTTACTACACGCTGGCGGTTGGGGAGGTCGACTACGATAGGGCCCCGCAGCGCCTGACCAAGGGGCTCGCCCGGCATCCGGTGCCAGTGATGCTGCTAGCCCGCCTCGCGGTTGCAACTCCCTGGCAAGGCAGGGGACTTGGTGCGGGTCTTTTGAGAGACGCAATGCTGCGCACTTTGCAGGCCGCGGATATCGCAGGTATTCGTGCCTTTGCCGTTCACGCCAAGGACGATACAGCTAAGGCGTTTTACGAGCACTTTGACTTTGTTCCTTCACCAACCGACGCTTATCATCTGTTCCGCCTGCTGAAGGATATCCGAGCGTTGGTGAAATCTTAGCGGGCATCTCGATATTGCGCCGGACGCTTCCGAGCGGACACCGTTAGAATCGATAGGATATGGAACTGACGAATGAATTTGCTGCCGCCCCGGACACCATTCTCGACGGCAGCCGCTTTCTCCGCGCCTGTCTGCGCCGTCCCGTCGACCGCACTCCGGTTTGGTTTCTCCGCCAGGCCGGGCGCTATATGCAGGAATACCGCGACGTGCGCAAGCACCACACCCTGGTTGAAATCTGCAAGCAGCCCGAACTGGCCGCCGAAGTTACGATTACCGCGGCGGAAAAACTGGGCGTAGACGCCGCGATCATCTTTGCAGACCTGCTGTTGCCGCTGGAGCCGATGGGCCTGCCCTTCGAATTTCAGGCCGGGGAGGGCCCGGTCGTACACCATCCGGTGCGCACTGCCGAGGATGTGAAGGCCCTGCGCACCGACCGCGCCGACGAACTTGCATACGTAGCCCGCGCCATCCAGAAAGTGGCCACCCATTTCCGCGATCGGCTGGGGATTATCGGATTCTGCGGCGCGCCCTACACCCTGGCCAGCTACATGATCGAGGGCGGCGGGTCAAAAAACTACATCCACACCAAGCAGATGATGTATCGCGACCCCTTGTCGTGGCGCTTGCTGCTGGACAAGATCATCAAGGTTCTGGAGCAATATTGCCGGCTTCAGGTGCAGGCCGGAGCGGACGTCATCCAAATATTCGACAGCTGGGTAGGATCGCTGGGGCTTGCCGATTACCGTGAATACGCTTTCGACGCTTCAAAGAGGCTGGTCCGCGCGGTGCAGCAGATGGGGGTTCCTGTTATTTATTTTGGCGTTGAGACCGGCGGCCTGCTGACTGAGATGGCCGCTACCGGCGCGGACGTCATCGGGCTTGACTGGCGTGAACCGCTCGACAAGGGGTGGCGCGCCGTGGGCCACGGGCATGCGGTGCAGGGAAATCTGGACCCGATAACGCTGTTTGCGCCGCTTGAAGTGCTCGAACTGCGCGTGAAGGAAATTCTGCGCGCCGCCAACGGCCGTCCGGGACACATCTTCAACCTTGGCCACGGCATCGTTCCTACTACTCCGGTTGAAAGCGTCCAGGCGGTGGTCCGGATGGTGAAGGAATTCCGGCTGGAGGCTCCGAATGGCTAAGCAGGCCGTTCTTTTGCTGGCTCACGGGACACCGGAGACCATCGACCAGATTCCCGCGTACCTGCGTAACGTGGTGAGCGGACGACCGATCCCTGACCATGTGGTGGAGGAGATACAGCATCGCTACGCACAGATCGGCCGCAGTCCGCTGACGGAAATCACGTTTGAGCAGGCTCGGCTGGTGGAGGCTGAGCTTGCCGCTGCCGGGGAGCCGGCGCCGGTATATGTGGAGATGCGGAATTGGCTGCCTTACATTCCGGGCGTGGTGCGGCAGATGCGCGCCGATGGCATTGAGGAAGCTGCGGTGATTTGCATGGCGCCGCAAAACTCGCGCACCAGCGTGGGCCT
>CAYWMR010000396.1:0-4829 GCA_964458965.1 uncultured Occallatibacter sp.
GGGGGCAACGCGGTCAACCGCATGATCCAGGCTCACATGGAGGGCGTGGAGTTTATCGCCGCCAACACCGATGTGCAGGCGCTGAAGCTTTCCCAGGCGCCGGTGAAACTCCAGCTTGGAGTCCGGCTCACCCTTGGTCTGGGTGCGGGCGCCAACCCCGATGTGGGCCGGCGAGCCGCTCTGGAAGACTCAGACAAGATCATCGAGGCGCTTGAAGGAGCGGACATGGTCTTTGTTACGGCCGGGCTCGGCGGCGGCACCGGCACCGGCGCAGCGCCCGTAATCGCCTCGCTGGCCAGCGAAATGGGCATATTGACCGTCGCCGTGGTTACCTGCCCATTTGGTTTTGAGGGCAAGCGTCGCCAACTGCAGGCGGAGCGCGGCCTCAAGGAGCTGCTGGAAAGTGTGGACACGATGATCGTGATCCCCAACGAGAAGCTGCTCGCAGTGGCCAAGGACGCGGGATTCTTTGAGAGCTTCCGCATAGCTGACGACGTGCTGCGCCAGGGCGTGCAGGGCATCTCCGACATCATTACCATCCCCGGCATCATCAACCGTGACTTTGCCGACGTGAAGACCACTATGGCCGGCATGGGCCACGCGGTGATGGGGACAGCGGTGCGAGCGGGCGATAACCGGGCCATCGAAGCGGCGCAGGCGGCCATGGCTTCGCCGCTGCTTGAGGCCGGCGCCATCGATGGAGCGCGCGGAATCCTGATCAACATCACCGGCTCCAGCTCCCTGAAACTCTCCGAAGTGAATGCGGCGTCGTCGCTGATTCAGACCTCGGCGCACGAAGACGCCAACATTATCTTCGGCGCCGTGCTGGACGAAAAGATGGGCGACGAGGTCAAGATTACCGTCATCGCCACCGGTTTCAGAGACCAGATGCCGGAGCGGCGCGCACGGATGTTAACCGTGGAAGAGGCTCCAGTGCTTTCCGTGCCCCTGGCTTCGGTTCCGTTGGTTGCGCCCGGCGCGTGGATGCCCGAGCCCGCTCCAGCGCCTGATCCCGGGCAACCACGTTTCCTCAGCCAGGATGAAGACGGGGAGGAGGAACAGATGGAAGCGGATGAGGAGCCATTTTTCACATCTTCCGCACCGGTCGCGACCGGCGTTCTTGCCACCGCCGGCGCAAGCGTCGCCGTTCAGCCAGTGGTGGTCGCCGGGCGTTTCAATGCGGAGAGTTTTGAGCCTGTGGCTCAGCCCGCCCGTCCGAAGTTTGCGGAAATGGATGAAGAGCCGGCCTTTACGCCGCTTCCCAGGGACTATGCTCCGGACTTTGGAAGCAGTCTCCATGCTGGGCTTGCTGTGGACGAGAAACCAGCCCAGACGGCTTCCGCGCTCTTCGACGATGCGGATGAAGCGGCGCAGAAAGATCTGGACTATCCGGCGTTTCTGCGCAAGTTCAAGTTTTAGCTTCAGCCGGCCCGAAACAGACTTTTGAGGGGGACGGTTGAGCGGTACAACCATTTTGGGATTTGGGATTGGTGGCCAACCCTGTATAGTGCACTATAGCTCTACTATCCAGAAGGTTGGCCGGTGAATTGCAAGGACTGTTGTTATCTTCTTAAGTGTTTGCAAAGGAAGCAACAGGCCGTTTCGGGAAGTGACTTGAATCACAATCCCTGTCGGATAGTTGAGCGTAGAGTCAATTCTTGCCCCCGGGGAAATGAACGAATCCCTGACGCGAGCCGATAGGCAGCAAGTGCGCAGCCCTTGGGCAGACGCGCGGTACGAAATCCATTGTTGAGAGGATGTTGGCTGGATGAAATCGTCACGCGTTTGGATATTTGGACTGGCTTTGATCGTTTCAGGAGGCAGTGGAGGAGCTGCGGCCCTTGACGCGCCGCATTCAATTCACCACGCCAAGTCGGCCGATACGCATCTGAGCGAGCCGCATCGGGCTGCCGGTCACCGTGCCGCGTCTCATGCCATCGCTCCCGCACCCAATTCCACCGCAAAACACGCCTCGCCTCCCCGTCAGGCTCAAGCCCGTTCTGGCGCAAAAGCCGAGCAGCCGGGTCGGGAAGCTCATTTGACGTCACGTGGCCAGACCAGAGCATCAGCGCGCCGTGCGGCCATGGTAAGCGGACGGCATCATTATTACGAACGGTTCACCGCCAGTTCGTTTGCTCAGGGGAACATCGGCGAGGGCGACATTACGGCCGGCGAAGATCCGGTGGTCCGCCAGGCGGCCATCGACGCCATGGGCGACATGAACGGCACAGCTGTGGTTATCGACCCGTCCAATGGGCGAATTCTCGCCATGGTCAACCAGAAGCTGGCGCTCTCCCCGGGCGCCGAACCATGCTCCACCATAAAGATTACGGTGGCCATGGCAGCTCTCTCCGAGGGCCTTGTTACGCGCGATACGCAAGTACAGCTTGCCGGCTTCCGCATGGACATGACGACCGCGCTGGCCCATAGCAACAATCTTTACTTCGAGGAACTGGGCCGCGAGCTTGGCTTCGAACGCGTGCGCCATTACGCCACGCAGTTCGGCCTGGGCGAGCTTGCCGGTTACAACATCGATGGAGAGCAACTCGGTGTTTACCCCGACCAGGAACTGCCCGCCTCTGAAGGGGGAGTGGGCCGCATGTGCAGCTTTGGCCAAGGCGTTTCGCTTACCCCGCTGCAACTGGGCGCGTACGTGGCGGCGCTCGCCAATGGCGGAACGCTCTACTACCTTCAGCACCCGACTACGAAGGATGAGGTTGCCAGCTTCGAGCCAAAGATCAAGCGGACGCTGGATATCGCCAGGTACGTTCCCGACATGCAGGACGGGATGGCTGGTGCGGTTGAATACGGAACTGCCCGCCGTCTTCGAGTGAGTTTCAACGCGCTTCCCATTTTCGGAAAGACCGGTACGTGCTCCAATAATGGGACTCGCCTCGGCTGGTTCGCCGCCTTCTCTGACTCGCCGCAAGGCAGCCTGGTGACGGTTTTCTTCCTTGAAGGGGGCAGGGCAACCTTCGGGCCCGAAGCGGCTGGGCTGACCGGCCTTTTCTACAAGAATCTCTGGGACCGCAACTACTTCGCGGACAAAGGCGTGCAGGACGCGGCATCGGTGCCGACGGCTGCGTCGCAGCCGGTTCAGCGGTAAAGTCCGGAGTCCCTATACCCCTTCCGCAATCTACAAGACCGGATTGCGATGTCCGGTCTTTCTCTTGACAATCAGTCGCCACAGGGACACGATTGAATCATGTACGGCAATTTCCCGTACGTGAAGGAAAGGTGGATTCTATGGCTGTGGCCCTACGCACAGAGCGGACGGAAGCGCGTCTGCTTCCCGATCAAAAAAAGCGCATTGAGCATGCCGCGAGTCTCAAGGGGCTCTCGGTCTCCGATTTCATGGTGCAACATGCGGACGAAGCAGCCGTCAAGACCATTCAACAACACAACAGTTGGGTCCTGGACGAGAGGGACCGCGACATTTTTGTACAGGCTCTGCTCAACCCACCTGAGCCGAGCGCTCGCATGAAGGCTGCGGTCAAGCGCTATAAGGAACGCGGGGGCGAATAGTGGCCCAAGAGATTGGGTCAGCCGAATACAGGGTTGAGGCGCTTGGATCGACTCATGATCGTGCGGCGTTTCGCTGTGGAGTTCCCGAACTGGATGCCTATCTTCTGCGACAGGCAGGTCAGGATCAAAAGCGCAAACTTGCCAGTATCTTCATTCTCACCAAGGACGGCAAGAACGTCGCCGGATTCTACACACTTTCCGCACATACGATCCTGGCTGCGGAGTTGCCAGCGGACTTGGCGAGGAGCCTGCCACGTTTTCCTGTGCCCGTTACACTGCTCGGGCGCATGGCCATCGCTCAATCTCTGCAGGGCCAGGGGTGGGGAGAATTCCTGCTGGTTCACGCTCTGAAGCGGGCTGCGCTGGGTTCCAGGCAGGTCGCATCCTGGGCTGTGGTAGTGGACGCAAAAGCCGGTGCCCGGGATTTCTATCTTAATCAGGACTTCACGCTGCTCCCGGCACGGCCTGAACGGCTCTTTCTCCAAATGAAGACGATCGAGGAGATGTTTGACTTGTGAGCTTGCACCATTTGAAGCCAAATCTTCCGTCGATCATCCCATGGGATGAGACCTTCCCGAGTCTCCCGCCGTCCCCTGACGGGAAGATGAGAACAGAAGATCCAATTTCGCTTTGACGCGCAGACAGGACCCTCAACGATGGAATTGCCGACACATTTCCTGCTGATGTACGGATATCTGTTGCTCTTCGCCTGGGTTCTGGTGGAGCAGCTTGGAATTCCGCTTCCCGCTACGCCGGTCTTGCTGGCCGCGGGGGCTCTGTCCGCTACCGGCGAAATCAGCTTTCCCTTAGCGCTGCTGGTCGGGCTTGGGGCCACGCTGACGGCAGACAGCGCCTGGTACTTCATCGGCCGCAAGTACGGCCATCATGTGCTGCGAATCCTGTGCAAGCTCTCCATGGAGCCAACCGTCTGTGTCCGGCGTACACAGGACTCCTTTGGCCGCCGCCGCGAAGTAACCCTGATGATTGCCAAATTTGTGCCCG
Source organism: uncultured Occallatibacter sp. (assembly GCA_964458965.1). GTDB lineage: Bacteria > Acidobacteriota > Terriglobia > Terriglobales > Acidobacteriaceae > Telmatobacter. Next base: position 4,528 of record CAYWMR010000396.1, read on the forward strand.
GCCTGGCCACACTGGCTCCGCCGGTTGCGGGCGAGAATGGCATGCCGTTCTTCAGTTTTCTGTTCTTCGACGCCATCGGCTCCACTCTCTGGCTTAGCCTGCTGCTGGCGTTGGGCCGCTTCTTTGGCGACCTGCTCAGGCGCGACCCCAGCCTTCTCGATTGGGCGGGCCGATTTTCGGGCGCGCTGCTTCTTCTTGGCATTCTTGGGTTCCTTGCCGGCCGGGTCATTCGCCGCCGCATGGTGCTGAAAAAGCTTGTTGCCGCGCGCCTGGAGCCAGTGGAGTTAAAGCGGCAACTCGAT
>CAYWMR010000397.1:0-4818 GCA_964458965.1 uncultured Occallatibacter sp.
TTGAGCGCGTACGAAGGCATCTGAGCCTTGGTGCGGGGCGGAGACGTGTGTCCGGATTGACGGCGACGGCGCGTGCGATTTATTTGCCGCTGATGGCGCGGGCGGCCAAGCAGCCGGTAATCGTGGTGGTGGCTGACAACAAGGCCGCCGAGGCTCTGGAGCCTATGCTCAAGGCCGGCTGCGAGTTGACAGGCGCGGTCGATCCTGCCCAGGTGATGCGTCTGCCGGCCCACGATGTGCTTCCTTTCGAAAACCTGTCCCCTCACCCAGATGTGCAGGAGCAGCGGGCCTCCGCGCTGTGGAAGCTGGCCACCGGTGCGGTCTCGATTCTGATTGCGCCAGTGGAGTCGGCTGCTCTGAAGCTGTTCGATCGCGACTACTATGCCGGCCTCGCTGTATCTCTCAGACGCGGCGAAGAAGTGGACGTCGAAGTGCTTTGCGGGCACCTGGCCAGCGTGGGCTATACGCAGATGGACCTGGTGGAGATGCCGGGGCAGTTTACGCGCCGGGGCGGGATTCTGGATGTGTATTCGCCGGAGGCCGACCGGCCGGTGCGCATTGAGTTCTTCGGCGACGAGATTGAGACGATACGGAAATTTGATCCCGAGACGCAGCGGTCGCAGAGTGGCCTGGACGAAGCGCCGTTGCTCCCCTTGACGGAGACGCCAGTGACGGAACGGCTGCTTGCGGCGGTGCATGGACGGCTGAGCCGGCAGCGCGTGGAAAGCGGAAGAGACCTCCAGGACGATGAAATGGCTGATGAACTGGCTGCGGCCAATGGAGTGAGTGTCTTTCCGGGATGGGAGTTCTTCAGCGCGGTGGCCGGCGCGAACAAATCGCTGCTGTCACTTATGCCAAGATGCGCTCTGTTTGTAGACGAGCCGGCCATGGTGCGCAACCAGATCGACCGCTGGTGGAACAAGGTGGAGCAGCGGCATGACCGGAGTGGCATCGGATCGCTGATTCGCCCGGAAGATATTTACCTGCGGCCGGAGATATTGCAGTCGATGCTCGGCTCACACATGGGGCTCGATGTTGACCAACTGGGCGTTGTGGACGTGCTGGACGAAGACTCGACGCTGGGCGAAATTGAGCTGAACACGCGGCCAACACTCCGGTTTCATGGCTCCATTCCCGCCCTCACCGAGCACCTGAAGAACCTGATGGAAACGGAGACGCGCATTGTGCTGGCAGGCCCGCACCAGGGGGATGTGGAGCGGCTGGCAACACTTCTGCGCGAGTATCAGATACCTTACCGGCTGGGCAGCCGCAATCCGCATCCTGGCGAAACAATGCTGGACGAAGGCAGTTATCTGGCCGGCGATTTACGTGTGCCTGTTATTGTGCGGACCCCGCTCGCGGCGGGCGTAACATTCGCCGACGCGAACCTGGTATTGTTCGGCGCCAACGATTTAAGCGACGATGTGGATGTTGCGGCAAGGCCGGAACCGACGCGATCGAAGACCGCTGCGTTTGTTTCGGACTTCCGGGACCTTGCGATCGGCGACTATGTGGTTCACGTCGAGCACGGCATTGCGCAGTATCAAGGATTGAAGGAGATTGTGCAGGACTCGCTCTCCGTCGAGTTCATGATCCTGGAGTTTGCCGAGGCAGCCAAGTTATATGTTCCGCTAACTCGCCTTGATCTGATTCAGAAATACCGATCGACGGACGCGGGCCCGGCGCCGGTGCTTAACAAACTTGGCTCCCAGCAGTGGGCCAAGACCAAAGCGCGTGTCCGCAAGGCCATGCAAGACATGACCGGAGAGTTACTGAAGTTATATGCTGAGCGGACCACCGCAAAGGGAACGGCGTTCTCGAAAGATAATGAATTTCAGAAGGAGTTTGAAGAGTCGTTCGACTATAGCGAAACCGACGACCAGTTATCGGCGATCCGGGCCATCAAGTACGACATGGAATCGACCACGCCGATGGACAGGCTGCTGTGCGGCGATGTGGGTTATGGAAAAACCGAGGTAGCGATGCGCGCGGCATTCAAGGCCGTGCAGGACGGCAAGCAGGTGGCCGTGCTGACCCCGACCACGATTCTCAGCTTTCAGCACTTCGAGACTTTCAAGAAGCGATTCGCGCAGTTCCCCATCAACATAGAAATGATCTCCAGGTTCCGGACAGCGAAAGAACAAAAAGACATCGTAGAGCGTGTGGGGATGGGCCGGGTGGACATCCTGATTGGTACGCACAGGCTGCTATCCAAAGACATCAAGTTTCAGGATCTGGGCTTGCTGGTTGTGGATGAGGAGCAGCGATTTGGCGTGCGGCACAAAGAGCGCTTGAAGCAAATGCGCAAGGAGATCGATGTGCTGGCCATGAGCGCGACGCCGATTCCGCGCACACTGCACATGTCCCTGGTTGGCTTGCGGGACATGAGCGTAATTGAGACGCCGCCCAAAGACCGCATGGCGATTCAGACGGTGGTTGCGAAGTTCGACGAGAAGATTGTGCGCTCGGCAGTTGAAGTGGAACTTGAGCGCGGCGGGCAGGTTTATTTTGTCCACAACCGTGTCGAATCCATTTACGAAATCGCCTCGCGGATTCAGGAATTGGTGCCTGCAGCGCGGGTTGCTGTTGGCCATGGCCAGATGAGTGAGACTGAGTTGGAGCGCGTGATGCTGGCCTTCATGCGGCACGAGTACGATGTGCTGGTCGCAACCACCATCATCGAGAACGGACTGGACATTCCGCTGGCCAACACCATGCTCATCAATCGCGCGGATCGGCACGGGCTGAGCGAGTTATACCAGCTACGCGGCCGCGTGGGCAGGTCGAATCGGCGAGCTTATGCCTATTTACTCATACCGCCGGAGAGTGAGTTAACCGAGATTGCCCGCAGAAGGCTTGCGGCGCTGAAGGAATTTTCAGATCTTGGCGCGGGCTTTAAAATTGCGGCGCTCGATTTGGAACTTCGAGGAGCGGGTAACATGCTGGGCGGCGAGCAGAGCGGACACATTGAGGCTGTCGGGTTTGAGTTATATACTTCGATGCTCGAGGCCGCTGTAAAAGAGATGAAAGGCGAGAGCAGCGATGAGCGCCCTGCTACGCAGCTTAATCTCGGCATCGCGCTGCGCATTGACGAGAGCTATGTGCCGGAAGAAAATCAGCGGCTGCGGCTCTACAAGAAGATAGCCGGGGCGGCAAGCGAAGCGGCTGTGGCCGAGGTGCGCGCGGAGATGCAAGACCGCTATGGAGCGCCGCCAGACGCGACAGTGTATTTGCTTGAAGCTGCGATGGTGCGACTCGAATGCGAGAGGATGGGGATTGCGCAAATCGATCGGCGGCGCGGCGAGTTACAGATACGGTTCATGGAGAATGCAGCGGTGGACCCCGCGCATCTCATGCGCCTGGTTGCGAAGAACGCAAAGCGGGGTGCGCAGTTCACTCCGCAGGGGATGTTGAAATATCCTCTAAATGCTGTGCGGTCGGATGAAATTCTGCTTGAGATTCACGAGGTGCTGGCGAAACTGGAGGATGCACCGGTGAATGCATAAGAAAAGTATCTCGGTGAAGTGAGGGATGATGAAGAAGGTTGTCGTTCTTTTTTTGATTGGAGTTTGTATGTGTGCATCGACGATTGCCCATGCTGCGAAGGAAACCTGGAAAGAAGAGTTCAATCGGGTCTCGAATGAATACTTCGATCAGGTCTACTTTCACTACTCCCCGACAAGCGGGACGCTGGTGGGATATCACCAGTACGATGCGCAATTGGAGGACTATTCACGTGCGAATATCGATGCTGAGATTGCTGCGCTGAAACAATTTCAAGGCCGCATTGAGGCTATCCATCCCGATGATGCGGCGGGCGATTTTGTTCCGCGCAGTGACCGCGAGATTGTGCTTTCGACCATTCGCTCGCAACTGCTGACATTGGAGACGATTCGGCCGTGGGAGAAGAGTTCCGATAGCTATTCGAGCGCATGCGCGAATGGGGCGTTTTCGCTGATGGAGCGAAAGTTTGCTTCGCCGGACGATAGGCTGCGCTCGCTGATTGCAAGGGAAAAGCGAATGCCCGCCCTGCTGGCCAACGCGCGCGTGAACCTGAAGAACCCGCCGCGCGTGTATACCGAGATTGCAATCGAACAGTTACCGGGAATTGTGAGCTTCTTTGAGCACGACTTGCCGCAGGCCTTTGCCGATGCGCAGGACCCGGCGTCGAAAGCTGAGTTTGCCACGAGCAACGCTGCCGTAATTGCCGCATTGAACAGTTCCCTTGACTGGCTGAAGACAGTTCTGCTGCCCAAGTCAAATGGCGATTACCGCATTGGCGCGGAGGCGTTCTCAAAGAAGCTGAAGTACGACGAAATGGTTGACCTTCCGCTGGATAAATTGCTGGAGATTGGCTGGGCGGATATGCGGAAGAACCAGGAGCACTTCAAGCAGGTTGCCCATGAGTTGGAGCCGAACAAATCGCCTGCCGAAGTACTCGAAGAGTTAGGCGAGAATCATCCGGCGCCTGACCATTTGCTAGATGCATTCCGCGCTACGTTCGATGGGCTGGATAGCTTTATACGCTCGCACCACATCGTGACCATTCCGTTTCAGGTCCGGCCGATTGTGGAAGAGACGCCGCCTTTTATGCGCGCCATAACTTTCGCGAGTATGGACACGCCGGGGCCATTTGAAAGTCATGCCACGGAGGCGTATTTCAACGTTACGCTTCCCGACCCTTCCATGAAGCCTGCGGAGGTGGAAGGGTACATGCATTCGTTCAATGTGGGAACGGTAATTTCAACGGCAGTACATGAGGCATATCCGGGGCACTATATTCAGTTTCTGTGGCTTCCGCAGGCGCCGAGCCGTGTG
>CAYWMR010000398.1:0-4798 GCA_964458965.1 uncultured Occallatibacter sp.
CCATGTCGGCAATTCGGCTGGCCCGCGCCGCAACAGGCCGCAAGATCGTTGTGAAATTTGAGGGCTGTTACCACGGCCATTCCGATGGGCTGCTGGTAAAGGCCGGCTCCGGCGTTGCGACTCTTGGGATACCGGGGTCGGCCGGCGTGCCGGAGGAGATCGCCGGACTCACACTCGCTTTGCCCTACAACGATCTTGCTCAGGTCGAATCGGCTTTCGCCGCGCATCCCGGCGCAATTGCTGCTGTGATTCTGGAGCCGGTGGTGGGCAATGCCGGCTGCATTCCGCCCGCGCGCGGCTACCTGGCCGGCCTACGCGCACTGACCGCCCGCGAAGGAGCCTTGTTGATTGTGGACGAGGTGATGACCGGGTTCCGCGTTGCGCTGGGCGGGGCGATGGAACTATACGGTCTGGATGCCGATTTGGTTACGCTGGGCAAGATTGTTGGCGGGGGACTGCCCGTGGGAGTCTTTGGCGGCAAGCGCGTTTTCATGGACCTGCTGGCTCCGCTTGGCCCGGTTTACCAGGCGGGAACGCTGAGCGGTAATCCGCTGGCCATGGCCGCGGGAATTGCCACAGTCGGCTATTTGCAGGAGCACGCAGCCGAGGTGTATTCGCGGTTGGAGGCCACGGCCAAGGCGGTTGCGGAAGGGGTGGCGGCGGGAGCTGCGGCGGCGGGCGTTCCGCTCACGCTGAACCGCGTCGGCTCCATGTGGACGTGGTTCTTTACTTCTGGGCCGGTGGCGAATTACGAAGAAGCCGCGCGCTCCGACTCGGCCGCTTTCGGGCGCTTCCACCGGGCGATGCTGGATGCCGGCGTCTGGCTGCCGCCTTCGCAGTTTGAAGCGATGTTTTTGAGCACCGCGCATGGGGAGGCAGAAGTAAGCGCCACGATCGATGCTGCTGCCGGGGCGTTTAAGGCGGTTATCGCCGGTTAGTCTCTTGTGCGACCTCAACTCCATGCGTCCAGGGTGACAAACCGATGGCTCTGCTTGTAGTGCGCAATCAACTGCCCGGCAGCCGCCACCGATGGTCCCCGGTTCGCACCCAAGCCGGTATGGCTGCCATCGTGGAGCACGATGTTGGCTGCCCAGCCCCGTTGCTGCTGCCGGTTGATTGCGCGTGTCAGCTGACCGGCAATCCTGCGGGCTGAAGGCTCGCTCCAGTCGGTGGTCATCGCGTTCCAGAGGACTGGAATCATCCCCAGCCGCCGCGCTGTGCGCAGCACATAGGGACGTCGCGCGCCAAAGGGCGGGCGAAAAAAGCGGACCGGCGCACCCGCGATTTGCTCCAATGTCTGGCTGGTTCTGGTTAGTTCCTCTTCCACGCGGACGGCAGCGGTAAGCGCCAGGTTGGGATGGCTCCAGCTATGATTTCCGATTGCGTGGCCGGCAGAGACGATTCGCCGCACCAGATCCGGCTCGGCCTGGGCAAACTTGCCTACAAGAAAAAATGTTGCATGAACATCGTGGCTGGCCAGCAGTTCAAGCAGGCGGGGCGTCCACGCGGGGTTGGGGCCGTCGTCGAACGTGAGCGCCAGCTCACCGGGGCGGCGCGGCGCAATTAGAGTTGGGCCAAAAAGTTGTGAACCGGGCCACAGCGCCGCATAAGCGCAACCGCCCCAGGCGAGGCCCAGACCGGCCGCGCTCCCAAGTCCACCGTAAATCCCCGTGGCTAAAGGAGAAAGCATGCTGCATATCAGTGTGCGGCTCGACCCGTTCGAAGAGCAAGGCGCACCGGCCGGATTCGCAAGCGCTTGTGGCTACTCCGAGGTTGTGGGATCAATTACCGCTCGGACTTCCGAAATGCTGTTGGCGGGGAAGCCACCCTTCTGCGCGTGCTGTTGGACCGTCTCTTCATCCGGGGCAATGTAAAGACAATAGATCTTGTTGTCGGTGACGTAGCTGTGGACCCACTGGATCTGGGGACCCATTTCCCGCAGGACGCCGCACGAGGTTTGTGAAACGGCCTTCAATTGCTCCGGCGTCAGCTGGCCGACTCCAGGAATTTCTCTTTCGATCACGAACTTTGGCATTGATGCGACCTCACGTTTCAAACTGGTGCCCTGGGTTGTGCAGGGTGGACACCATTTCAATTGGCTGTTCACCATTTGGCAAGAGAAAAATGGGACAGCGCCATTGCGTGCCGGCCCTGCTTTGGGAGTATACTCAGCCTTGTTCGGGTCGCATCCTGAGTTTGCGGAGCGGCACTGGAGACAACATGAGCGTTACCAACTTTCCCGGAGGCTGTAGTACGCCCTCCACCGGCCTTCCCACCACAAAAGTTACGATGCCCGCACTGGCGGAGATGAAGCGCCAGGGCAAGCCGATATGCGCCCTGACTGCATACGACTACGCGACCTCGCGCCTGGCTGACGAGGCTGGAATCGACCTGCTGCTGGTGGGCGACTCCCTGGCCATGGTGGTGCTGGGGCACGAAAATACCCTCTCGGTGACCGTGGATGAGATGCTGCACCACACGCGCGCCGTTCGCCGGGGAGTGCGCCGCGCCCTGGTGGTGGCCGACATGCCCTTCGGCAGCTATCACGGAGCGGTGGCGGAGGGAGTGGCCAACGCCGTCCGCTTCATCAAGGAGGCAGGTGCGGAAGCAGTCAAGATCGAGGGTGCGCGCATCGAGATGGTTCGCGCGCTCACGGAGGCAGAGATTCCTGTGATCGGCCACCTGGGGCTTACCCCGCAAAGCGTGAATCGCATGGGCGGATACCGCGTGCAGGCACGCACCGCAGAAACTGTGCTGCGGCTCAAGGCCGACGCGCTTGCACTGGCCCGAGCGGGCGCTGGGGCGCTGGTGCTGGAAGGCGTTCCGAGGGAGGCAGCCGCGGCCATTACCGCCGAGCTGCCCATTCCGACAATTGGTATAGGCGCGGGGCCCGATTGCGATGGCCAGATACTGGTCTTCCACGACCTGGTGAACCTGACGTTTGCGCCGGCGGCCAAGTTTGTGCGCCGCTATGCAGATGCCGGCGCGCTGATCAAAGGAGCCATGGAGCACTACCGAGACGACGTGGAGCACCGCGCGTTTCCATCGGATGAGGAGAGCTATCACCTGCCGGAAGCGGCGCGGAAAGCACTGGACGCGGCTGAGCATCGGGGAGCGCTGCGCAAAGCCTGATGGAGATACTGCTCACGGTAGCCGAGCTGCGGCAATGGTCGCGTGAAGAGCGCAACGATGGGGGAAATACTATTGGCCTGGTTCCCACCATGGGAGCGCTGCACGCCGGGCACGCCTCGCTCATCCGCGCCGCGGCCAACTCGGTTGGCTTTGTCGCCGTCAGCATCTTTGTGAACCCCACCCAGTTCGGCCCCAATGAGGACTACGCCCGGTATCCACGCACCTTCGAGGCCGACTGCGAATTGGCAGAATCGGAAGGCGCGGATGCGGTCTTCGCGCCGGCGGTGGAAGAGCTTTATCCGCCGGGCGCGGTTACGTTCGTTGAGGTTTCAGGGCTTAGCGATCGGCTTGACGGCGCATCGAGGCCGGGTCATTTTCGCGGCGTGGCCACGGTGGTTGCCAATCTGCTGATAGCCGCCGAGCCGGACCGCGCCTTCTTCGGGCAGAAAGACGCGGCTCAGGTGGCCGTGCTGCAGCGCATGGTGGCCGATTTGCGGTTTGCCACGGAGATTGTGGTCTGCCCTATCGTGCGCGAGGCGGACGGACTGGCGCTTAGCTCGCGGAATGTTTATCTCAGTGCTAAAGAGCACGCGCAGGCGCTGGTGCTTAGCCGGGTGATTCGGCTGGTGGAAGGGCTGGTGGCAGAAGGTGAGCGGCGCTCCGGCGTCCTGATCGAGGCTGCGCGCAAGCTATTCGCTGCCGAGCCGTCTGTGCGCGTGGATTACATCGATTGTGTTGACTGGGCGACGCTGCTGCCGGTTGAAGTTGCGACTCCTGGGACCCTGTTCGCTGTTGCCGCCTGGGTCGGCGCGACCCGCCTTATCGACAATGCCATCCTGGGTTAACCGGCAGGAAGTAGCCCCGCTACGCTCCTGAGACGAGTTTCAGAGCACCAGAAATGATGATCTCCGAGCGAATTCTGTGAACCAATCCATGTCCGAATACGTTGTTTGTGCAGGGGGGTCATTTTGGGCAAGTATTCGGGTGCTGTGGATGGCGGCGGCGCAGCTAGGCTGGGAGAAGCGAAGGATCCGGCATGGGCTACCGCGACCGCGCTTCTTGTATGGCTTTTGGCAGGGGCAGTCGCGTTCCTGCCTTTCGCGTTTGATACGTCGGCCTGGGATGCCGTGACGCTGCGGGTTCCCGGCAATCAGGGCAATTGGTGGCACTTTCTTGCGGGTGCTCCGGCCTTTCTTGCCTTTCCGATGATCTGGCTCAGGATGCGCCCCTTCTTCTCGACAGAACTTTCCACCACGATGGGACGGCGCTTGATCTGGGGCACCGTGGGCGTTTCTGTTGCCGGCACGATGGCCGTGGAGACGCCATTTCTGCTGCATCTGGCTGGAACCAGCGATTGGCAACGATTCATTGTCCTGAGCCTGGGCTTCGGCATCGTAATCGCCAGCGCTGCAATTCTGTCCCTGCGCCGCCGCTACATCTCTCCCACACGGGCCTGCCTTGCCGGTCTCGATACCGCCTATCTCGCAAACATGGCATTGTGTCTTGTCGTTTATGCAGGAGCGCCGGGGAGCTTCGGGTCAAGGTCAGGCTGGTTTGTGACTGTCGTGATCGTCTGGCCAATGCTGCTGGAACTTATTTGGATATTCGGGGAGAGTTTTCGGCGAGTATCCCCTCAACCCGCGCCAGCCAGCTTCAAGTAATCCGG
>CAYWMR010000399.1:0-4787 GCA_964458965.1 uncultured Occallatibacter sp.
GCACCGGACCCGCAGGCGGAGCTGGCGGAGATTCAGTCGGCGCTCAACTCCGAGCACGCTTCCAAGCACGAGCCGGTCTTTCAATGGAAGTATCGTTTCCCCTTGTTCCTGGCCATCACTATCGGCGCGTTCAACCAGTTGGCGGGCATCAACGCCATTCTCTACTACCTGAACAGCATCTTCGTTTTGGCGGGCTTCAGCCAAATCTCCGGCGACCAGCAGGCCATTGCCATTGGCGCAACCAACCTGATCTTCACCATCGTAGGCATGAGCTTTATCGACAAGCTGGGCCGCAAGACCCTGCTGCTGATTGGCGCGGCGGGCACGGCGAGCTGCCTGGCGGGCGTGGCCTGGCTCTTCAAAACGCATTCTCATCCCGGCGCGCTGGTGTGGGTGCTGGTCACCTATATCGCGTTCTTTGCGCTCTCGCAGGGCGCGGTCATCTGGGTATACATCGGCGAAGTGTTTCCCAACTCAGTGCGCTCCAAGGGCCAGGGGGTGGGCAACGCCAGCCATTGGATCATGAATACGGTCATCGCTCTCGAATTTCCGGTGGTGGTGCATTCCATGCACACCGAAACGCCGTTTATTTTCTTTGCGGCCATGACGGTAGTGCAGTTTGTGGTGGTGCTGTTTACCTACCCTGAGACCAAGGGCCAAACGCTGGAGGCGCTGCAGCGGAAGCTGGTGCCGGGGGATTAATGCGTCAGCGAGTCCCCGGGATGACAGATTTGTTTTGATCCATCCCAATGGCTATATTCTCAGGCATAGGCGTTTCTGAATCTCCAGCTACACAAGGGGTCTCGCATGTCTCCCATTCTCTCTCGCTCAATTCTTGTTGCAGTCTTCGCTGGCATTGCCGGCACGTCGCTTTTGTCGCAGCAGAACGCCGCTTCCACGGAGCTGAAGTATCAGTTGCCGCCCGATGTCATGGTCAAGCTGGTAGACGCCGCGCCCACGCCGTTGATCAGCCTTTCGCCCGCGTACGGAACAGGCGCGCGCCGCTTGCTCATCGAGCAGAGCTCCTCGCTGCCCACCATTGCCGATCTGGCTGAGCCTGAGTTCCGGCTCGCCGGCCTGCGCTTCAATCCCAAGGTGGGCGCGCCCAGCCGCACACGCTATTTTGTGTCTCTCAAGCTTCAAACCCTGCCCAGAGCCGGAACCGCAAGCACTCAGGCTGAGGTTGCCATCGCCGGCCTGCCCGCAAAGCTGCATGTAATCTCGGCGCAGTGGTCTGCGGACGGCCAGCACATTGCCCTGGTGAACGCAGACTCTGGCGCCGAAGCCGCCGGGCTCAGCCTCTGGATCGTCGACGTGGCTAAGACGAGCGCCGCGCGCATTCCCGGCCTGCGCCTCAACTCCGTTTTAACCGACTCCGTTTCGTGGTTAAATGCAAACTCCCTCGCGGTACTCACAGTGCCCGCAAACCGCGGACCGGTGCCAACGCACTCTGAAATCCCAACCGGCCCGGTGGTGCAGGAGAACGATGGTAAGGCCACCCCTGCCCCCACCTACGAGGACCTGCTCAAGACTCCCACCGACGAGCGCATCTTCGAGTACTACGCCACTTCGCAAATTGCAGAGGTAAAACTCAGCGGCAACATCGTGAGGAAGATTGGCAAGCGAGGTGTCTTCGCCCTCATTGAGTCTTCGCCCGACGGAAAATACATCTTCACGGAAGAGTTGCATCGGCCATTTTCCTATACCCAGCCTTACGATCGTTTCCCGACGCGGCGCGAAGTCTTCAACGTGGCAACCGGCGAGGCAAAGGTGCTTGACGACGCTCCGCTGATCGACAATCTGCCCATCGACCGCGACGCCGTCGAGCCGGGCCCGCGCGAATTCGGCTGGCGCAGCGACCAGGCCGCCACCATCTACTGGGTCAAGGCAGCCGACGGTGGCGACCCCAAACGCGAAGCCGCGGTACGCGATCGCGTCTACATCCAGGACGCGCCCTTTACCGGCGAGCCCAGGCCCTCTGCGGATCTGGCCCTTCGTTTTCGATTCATCGAATGGGGCAGCGAGCACCTCGCAATCGTAAACGAGGGCCGCTGGAAAGATCGCAAGACGATTCTCGCCGCTCTCGACCCGGCGACAGGAAAGTTGACTCAGCTTTACCAGGGCTCCATGCAGGATCGCTACCATGACCCGGGCTCACCTATGCTGGAACGAAACGCAATGGGTGGTTGGGTTTTGCAAACCACACCCGACAAACAGGGCATCTACTTCTCCGGCCAGGGAGCCTCGCCCAAAGGAGATGCGCCCTTCGTCGCAATCATGCCGTTGAACGCAGGCGAAAACCCCACGGAAAAACGCATCTGGCAATCGCAGGCGCCATTCCTTGAACTGGCCGGCGCGGTCATTGCATCCAGTGCAGGCACTGAAATCCTGGCGCGGCGTGAATCCGTCGAGCAAAGCCCCAATTACTCCCTCACCGCTCCCATATCGGACCACGCCGATGTTTCTGCGCCAACCGAGTGGACCCCCGTAACCCGTTTCCCCAACCCTTATGCCGGCCTGCCGATGCCATCGCACCAGTTGCTCCACTACCAGCGCGCGGACGGCGTCGATCTCACCGCCGACCTTTACCTGCCTGCCGGCTATGACAAATCCAAAGGCCCGCTGCCCACACTCATGGAGGCTTACCCCGCGGAATTCAAGACGCGTTCCGCCGCCAGCCAGGTTGCGGGCTCTCCTTACGAATTCGTCCGCATCGGCCCAGGCTCGCCGGTCTTTTTTACCACCACCGGCTATGCGGTGCTTGCAAACGCAGCTATCCCCATCATTGGCGAAGGTTCGGCCGAGCCCAACGATACTTACACCGAGCAACTGGTTGCCGGAGCCAGGGCCGCCATCGACGCAGGCGCGGCAACGGGTACCGTCGATCCCGCGCGCGTGGGTGTCATGGGCCATTCGTACGGAGCCTTCATGACTGCCAACCTGCTGGCGCACTGCAACTTCTTCCGTGCCGGCATTGCCCGCTCCGGAGCCTACAACCGCACGTTGACGCCGTTCGGCTTTCAGAACGAACAGCGCACCTACTGGCAGGCCCCCGAGATCTACTACAAGATGAGCCCCTTCTCTTACGCCGACAAGATCAAGACACCGATCCTGCTCATTCACGGCGAGGCAGACAACAACACCGGCACCTTCCCCATTCAGAGTGAGCGCTTTTACAGCGCGCTGAAGGGCGAGGGAGCAACCGTCCGCTTTGTCCTGCTCCCCCTCGAGGCCCATGGCTATCAAGGCCGCGAAAGCGTGCTGCACATGCTGTGGGAGATGGAGAACTGGCTCGATAAGTTTGTCAAGCCTATGCAGCCGGTAGTGGCGCAACCGTGAGCAGCGAATGGAAACTCGCGTGGAGATTGCCTCTCATTGAATCGTGATACCAGTCACGTCAAGCCACTGCAACAGGCGCTATATATAATTTGAGGGTATGGGTCCCCCTTGGGGTGTGCCGGCCACAGTTGTGTCGCGAGGTCAAACATGGAGCAGGCAGCGGTTCTTGCAGCAAAAAAGGCAGAGAATAACGCGGAACTCCCGCACGCGCGGAAGACTGAGCGTCAGTCGCCTCTGGAGCTGTTCAACTCCGCTGAGGCCAATGCGCTGCGGACGGAGATTATCCGCACCGGCCGCAAGCTGTGGGACCGCCAGTACGTGGACGGCAATGGGGGCAATCTGTCCGCTCGGCTGGGCGCGGACTTTGTGCTGTGTACCCCCACCATGCTCAGCAAGGCAGATCTGGAGGTTGCGGACATTTGCCTCTCCGATCTGAATGGAAATATCCTTGCCGGAGACCGCACCCTCACCAGCGAGTTGCTGCTGCATCTTGAGATTTACAAGGCGAACCACCGGGCGCGCGCGGTGGTGCATTGCCATCCGCCATATGCAACGGCCTTTGCCATCACCGGCACAGTGCCGCCCAACGGGCTGATTCCGGAGTACGAAGTATTTATCGGGCCGGCCGCGGTTGCACCTTACGAGACGCCGGGCACGCAGGCCTTTGCCGAGACGGTGCTGCCGTTTGTTGCCGAGCACAACACCATTCTGCTGAAGAATCATGGCGTGGTTTGCTGGTCCGATACCGTGACCCACGCTGAATGGCTGGCGGAGATTATGGATACCTATTGCAGAACCTATCTGATAGCCAAACAAATCGGCGAGCCGCTCAGCGTGATTCCAGATGACAAGATCGACGATATTCTGCGCCGCAAGCAGTGGATGGGATTGCCGGATGCGCGCATGGCCCGCATAGGCGGCGACCCCCGCGGCGGCGACCCCAAGAACGCAGCCGAGGTTGTGGAACTGGTGAAGCGCGAAACGGGTCGAATGAAGCGGCGGGACTAACTCTCCATCCGCATAAACGACGCCGCCATGGTTCTGGCATATTTGCATTCAGCCGATACAGGACATTGATGGCACAAGGGCGCACTGTCCTTGCAGATTGTCTTCCCGTGCGTCCGCAGCAGCAGATGGGCTTCCTTCAGCCTCGCCACGCTCACCGGCAACTCCGGCTTCAGCGCTTCCTGGACAGACCGATAAGTGGCGCCATAGTTCTTCTGCATCCGCCCCCAGCCCAGCCTGCCAAGCACCCGCAGGCCATTCGATTCCAGTGGCAATCCGGAAGCCACTCCGCATAGCAGCAGGATCTTCTCCGCGCCCGGATCGCCGATGGTGGGGAACTGCTTCAGCGCGCGTTTTGCTTCGGCGTAGGGCAGCTTCAGGATGCAGTCAAGGTCGCCGGCAAACTGATTCAATGTGATGGAAGCGATTTGCCGCCAGCGGAA
>CAYWMR010000400.1:0-4779 GCA_964458965.1 uncultured Occallatibacter sp.
CGCGCCGCTCAAAGAGCCGCCCTCCGGAAATTAACTGTTTCTTTCACGCGCCTCCAGAATACCCTGCCCGGAATACCAAAACCAGTGGTAAACCACGCATGTATCTCGATAGTCTCTATTCCCTGGTCCGTAGTCCCTGGTTCCTATTCCCTATTCCCTGTTCTATCAAAACCCTTCCAGCACATCCGCCACAAGCTGCCGGGCAAACTCGCGGCTCAGCCGCTCGATGGCCGCCGGGTTCTCCTGGATAAACGTCGGCAGGTTGGTAGTGGTCTGGATCTGCTGGCGGTATACGTAATTCTTGTTCTCGTAGAGGACTTTGCCGTCCCGCCCGGTCAGCGTAACAGAAGCAACGATAGTGATCAGGAAGCTCGACGACTGCTGCGTCGAGGAGTTGTAAGTCAGCGGCGTGGTGGCTTCTTTCAGAATCGTCCCGCGCAGCACCGCGTCGGCGTTTCCGCCCTCATTCGGAGTTACCTTGAACCGTGTTCGCGCGGCAAACTCGCGGATCACCGCCTCCGTCATTGGAACCTCGGTGTGATAAGCCTCAGTCCGCGTAGCAAACAGCGGAACGGAGAGCGTTCGCACATCGGGCGGCAGATGCGTAGCCGCGCCCACGGTGTGATACCCGCATCCGGAGATCCCCAGCACGGCACAAGCAACGAGGAGAGCGATGGGCAGGCGCATGACTTATCTTATCGCGCGAGCACAGCCGGGGCGCCGATTGATCGTGGGGTAATTTCCGGATTGGCGGTAATGCTGCCGGAACTCGAAAAACTGTTCCCAGAGGCTCGATTTGATACCCGGCAATCATGAGCTTACCGAGTTTAGGGCTAGACCCGACATTTCACCCTTGACTTCGTTTAGTACGGGCGCTACTATCTCTGACACTTGTCGTAAATAAAAAGACGGGAGTCGTAGATATGGCGGCGACGAGATTGTCGAAATTGGAGTTTCAGATCATGGACGCCCTTTGGAATCAAGGTGAGGCGTCGATCCGGGAGATTCAGGAAGCTTTTCCCGAGAAGAAGAGACCTGGATATACGACGGTCCAAAAGACGATTTATCGAATGGAGCTGAAGAAGGTAGTTCGTCGTGTGCGCAAGGTGGGCAACTTCCATATCTTCGCACCTACAACCACGCGAGATGCGGCACAACGAAGGCTTGTGGACGATCTACTCGCATTCTTTGGTGGAAAGTCTCGTCCCGTCGTGGCCCATCTCATTGGGGCCGGAAAGTTAACGCTAGAGGACGTGGAATTCGCTGAAAGAACCCTCAAGGAAATTAAGAAGGGAAGTGAGGCCCAATGATCAAGGTGCTGAACTCCATCATTGAGAATCTAAGACCGGCGTTCGCGAATCACCTTCTGCAATCGACCGTCTTCGCCGCGATAATTGGCCTTTTGACCTTGTCTCTCGGCAGAAATCGTGCTCGGGTGAGGTACCGTCTTTGGCTAGTCGCCTCGGTAAAATTCGTCATTCCCTTTTCGTTGTTAATCGCGTTGGGAAGCCTCTTTCCGAAACAACCTTACACTGCACTCACACAACCCGTTCTGTCCTCGACTCTGCAATACATGGGCCGATCGTTTTCTGCTCCGCCTATTGTACCCGGCGCAAACCTACAGGATCTTCCCGACCATCCGAGCGGGTACATGCCTTTTGTCCTGGCATTGGTTTGGCTTAGCGGCACAGTGGCCGTATTTCTAGTCTGGTATGTGCGATGGAGAAAAGTCTCCGCGTCGTTGGAGCAAGCTGCAATCCTTGCCAATGGTCGCGAGGCGGAGATTTTGCACAAGATCGAAGCGCTGGCGCGATTGCGCAGCCGGCTAACTATGGTGGGGTCGCCTCACCTGATGGAGCCAGGAGTATTTGGCGTCTTTCGTCCGGTCATGTTATGGCCCCTTCGTCTCACCGAGCGTCTGGAGGATCAGCACATTGAATCGATTATTGTGCATGAACTGATGCACGTTCGACGCCACGACAACCTAACTGCGGCAATCCATATGGCAGTCGAGGCCGTCTTCTGGTTTAATCCGATCGTGTGGTGGATTGGTTCGCGCTTGATGCAGGAACGAGAGCGAGCGTGCGACGAGGGGGCCGTGCAACTGCTTGGGATACCGGAGGTCTATGCCGAAAGCCTGTTAAAGGCATGCAGGTTTTGTGTGGAGTCGCCCGTATTATGTGTATCGGGCATAGCCGGCGCGGACCTCAGAAAGCGGATCGTCAGAATCATGACAGAGTGCGCTGTTCAGGACGTGACTCCTTTCCGAAGGCTACTGCTAGGAACGGTCGCATTCGTTTCGTTGACGGTTCCCGTTTTGTTTGGTGTAGTACGCGCGGCCGGCACTCAAGACGATCACATCGCTAAAGAAGGCAAACGACTAAATTTTGCTGTGGTTTCCATACGGCAGAACAAAACCGGTGGCCCACAGAACTTCGGGCGGCCAACTCCGGATGGGTACGAAATGAAGAACATGTTTCTTGCAGCGCCAATTCTAACGGCCTATGTTCCGCAAAGCGGCGGCGCGTCGATTTACTCGGATACGCAGGTCATAGGACTTCCGGCTTGGTCGGAAAGTGACGAAGATCGGTACGATATCGGTGCGAAAGTTGATCAGGCAGACCTCGCCGATTGGCAAAATCCGGGCAAGCAACCTGAAATGCTCCGGGCCATGCTGCAATCAATGCTAGCCGACAGGCTGAAGCTGGCAGTGCACCGCAGCACCAAGGAGGGGCCGGTGTATTCGCTGATGGTGGCGAAGAACGGGCCTAGATTCAAGGAGTCGAACCCAGCCGAGTCTCATCCAGGCGCCTATCCATTTCCGGGAGGCGGAATGCTGTCCATGGATATGAAAGATGGCGAGATGACAGTGCACTATTTTGGGATATCTATCGGCCAACTGACGATTCTGCTTCCAGCGGACCGAACAATTCAGGACAGAACCGGTTTGATCGGAAAATACGACATCACTCTGCGAAAGCCGATTCCCGCGGCCATACCTCCAGGCGTTCAGCAACAGCAAGGGCCACCGCCTGAACCTGAACTGTCGGCGTTCTCGTTGGCGGAGCAAGTCGGGTTGAAATTGGAGCCGGCAAAAGGCCAAGTGGAAACGCTTGTGATTGACCATGTAGAGCGGCCTTCCGAAAACTAACACCTCAGATGAAGCCTCACTCCCAACATCGCTTGGGCCTGATTGCTGCATATAGACCGAAACACGTTTAACCTCGGCTCGGACCCGTTCCTGCATTCGTGGTTGAAGGTCGCCTACTCGGAAGTAACGCCACGCGGAAAGCCTCAAAAGCAACCGCAGATCCTTCACTTCGTTCAGGATGACACTGCTGTGGGTGGAGGAGATCATGGCGGACGAGAGTCGGGGTTGTATTGTCGCCCATCCGGAATCAGCACCACTGCCCCGCTCACACCCAAGCCGTAGCCAGCATCGCCATCCCCACGTCAGAGAGCCTCAGCCCATCCGCGCGCCCCTTGAAATAGCGCTCGTTCAATTGCTCGTAATCCAGTTGCTCAACACGATGAAACCCGACGCGCAGTAGCTCCGACTCCAGTTCCTGGGGCGTAAAGAATAGCTGAAACGGCTCGCCCGCCGCGGCAACCCGGCCAGCCAGCGCATCCCACGCTTTCCGTCCAGCCGCACTCAGCGTCTCCGGCCTAAGCCCGTAGTCAAAGCCCACAGCGGACCCGGGCGGCAGCCTCCCGATCGCAGTGATCGTCGAGCGAAAAGCCTCCACCGTAAGGTAAGGAATCACCCCCAGCCACCCGAAGAAAGCCGGCTGCCTAAAATCGAAGCCCGATTCCCTGAGCCCTTCCGCCAGCGTATGGTGCTCGAAATCCAGAGGCACAAACGTCAGCCTCTCAGGCAGCGCAATTGCGGCTTCCGCCAGCATCTCCCGCTTCCACTGCTGCGTTGCCGGAAAGTCCACCTCGAAGACCCGCAAATCAGGAAACGGGTTGCGATAAGCAAACGTATCCAGGCCCGCGCCCAGCACCACATATTGCCGAATTCCCTGAGCGACCGCGACTGTCAACTGGTCTTCCACATACCGGCTGCGCACCGCCATGAAGGCGCGAAAGTCCCGCCCCACCGGGTGCATCGCGCGCTCCATCAGCCTGGGATGCCCCGACCCCACCAGCCGCAGCGCAATAGGATCGTCCAGAATGCGCGGCTGCTCCATAAGCTGGTGCGCGGCGCGCCGTATGGCCACACCAAGTGCCGTTTTGCTGGCGCGGCCAGTCTCCATGCAGTCGAGTGTAAATCACCGCAAAT
The DNA here is from genome assembly GCA_964458965.1 of uncultured Occallatibacter sp. GTDB lineage: Bacteria > Acidobacteriota > Terriglobia > Terriglobales > Acidobacteriaceae > Telmatobacter. The sequence goes on from CAYWMR010000400.1 coordinate 4,283, forward strand.
TCGCCGCCGCTTCCGTCGCGCCCCGCGTACCATTATCCCTATGAGCTGGATTGGATGGGCATTGCTCTCCGCGGCCTTTGCCGCCGCAACCGCGCTGCTGGCCAAGGTGGGCGTGGCGCATGTGGACTCGAACCTTGCCATGGCGCTGCGCACCAGCGTGGTCGTGGTCTTTGCCTGGGGCATCGCGCTGGCGCTGGGCAAACACGGCGAAATCCGCGCTCTCGACCGCCGCACCGTACTCTTTCTCACTCTCTCCGGGCTGGCCACCGGCCTCTCGTGGATCTGCTACTTCCGCGCCCTGCAACTGGGACCGGCCTCGCGCGTGGCGCCACTCGACAAGCTCAGCGTGCCCCTGGTGATGGTCTTTGCCTGGCTGCTGCTGGGCGAAAAGCTTACCGTTCCAGTGCTGGCGGGGGGCCTGCTGATCACCGCCGGCGCTGTGGTGATGGTGCTGGGGTAGAATCCGGCCGATCCCAGGCGCTGCTTCTCTATACTCA
>CAYWMR010000401.1:0-4774 GCA_964458965.1 uncultured Occallatibacter sp.
GAACTCGATGGAGCGTTGCAGGAATTCGGAACGATGGAGCTGTTCCATGTCGGCCAGCAGCTCGGCCACCGAGACCGCTGCCATTTGGTCGCTGGGGCGGCGGGAGATGCGCGAAAGGCTCTCCAGCGTGGCTCTCATGCGGCGTGCTTCGGTGAGGATTGACTCGACGCCTTTGCGCTCCTGGGGGTCGAGCGTGGTTGCGCCGTCGAGCAGGGATGCGTAGCCAAGAATGACGGTCAGCGGATTGTTGAGCTGCTGGGTTACGTTGCCGGCAAGTTGGCCGAGGCCGGAAAACTTTTCCGAGTCGATGAGCTTTTCGAGCATCATGGTCTGGCTGCGGACGGCCTGGAGGCGGGCGGCGAGCATTTCAATGGGGAGCAGATCGTCGGCGCGCAGTCGTTCCTTGAAAAAGGCCTGCGGGCGGCCTGGGGGATTGCGTATCCGCGCCAGGAGGAGCACACCTTCGGTGGCCGAGCGGCCGATCATGGGAACGGCTAGGGCGGATGTGAAGTGGAGGCGCTTGAGATCGTCGCCGGGCTTGAGCCAGGGGGTGAGATCGAGTTGCACGGTCTGGCTGTGCGGAACGGCGGGGGTGAGCGAGCCGGGGGCAAGGAAATCGGCCACCGGAATGCGCGCGGCCAGGGCGCCCAGGGCGGTTGCGGTTGCCGGGTCAAGGCCCGCTGCGCCGGCCAGGCGATAGCGTCCCGAGTTCTCCAGCAGCAGGGCTACCTGGGCAAACCGGCTGTGCGCCTCAATGGTTTTGCAGATTTCGTTTCCCTGGCGATCGAAGTCCTCAACGCGGCGCCGGGAGAGAATGAGGTTGGTGTAGGCATCGAGTTCGCGCCGGCCGCGCCGCTCGCGCTGCTGTGCGGAGTTGTTTATTTCCAGCTCGTCTTCGAGCGCGATCAGGATCATTCCGAGAGCGGCAACGACCTTGGCCATCACCATCACTCGGTCCAGATTGAGCGCGAGGCCCGGATGAAGGGCGAGGGCGGGAAAGATCCTCAGGATGGGAAGCGACCAAGCGCAGAATCCAAGCACGCCAAGGAAGACGCCCTGAGAGAAACGGCGGAAGACGAAGACGATGAGGAGCGCGGTCATGAAGTTGTTGGCGCACTCCACAAGCGTGAGCGGCCAAAGCGGTCCGGTTGCGAAATAAACCCAAAGGCCGATGGAACCCAGGACCACTGCGGCTCCGCTTCCCAGCCAGGAGGGCATGCTGCCTTTGGCCGCGCCCCAGAACATGCCCGCGAGCATGGCAAGCAGTCCGAGCATGGGATAGACAAGGATCATGCGCCCCTGGGGCATTTCGCCGTGAAAAACGCCGAAGAAGAGCGCCGAATAAGCCACCAGCGGAATGGTGTAGGGGATGACATAGAGAATGTTGAAGCGCCCAGCACGAAAACTCAGCGGAGACAAAGAGGCGAGAAACAGGGCGGAACTGATGGGAATGGAGGTTTGCGCAACGGCAAAGGCCAAGGGATGGATCTGGTCGTCTGAAAAGTCCCACCAGCCAACGTTGTAGCGAAGCAACATGCGGAGGAGGGCGATGAGGAAACCGAGGAACCAGAGCAAGGTACGGATGTCGCGGGAACGGAAGTACAGGTGACCGAATGCGGGCAGCAGCAGCGCCGTTAGAATCAGGGCCGGAATCTGGTAGGACTCGTGCATGGCCTGGAAGAATCTCCTCCCGCCACGTTGGGCGGAAAATGCATCTGCCATTTCGGTTGAGCGCGCTGGCCGGTTCTTCTGCGCTTCAGTATCGGAGGGCATTCCGCTTGGACGCCCCCTTTGATCGCAAGCAGAACACGAGAGCGCACTTAGAGTACAGCTTAACCTGCCGCCGGGGGGCTTGTCCGCGAAAGCCCATCACATCCCTCCCGGGTATGAATTTTGAAGCCACCCCGGAGAACTGTCTATGCGTCTAATGTTGTAGGCTGGGCGAAAGATTCACGTGTGCAAGGCAGAATCGGACAGAATCCGACAGAATTCTATAGGGGAGACGAACCAGAGTGCGAAATCGATGGTGGACGGCAATGCTTCTGGGGGCGGCGTGCGCGCTGGCAGCAGGGGCGCAGGACAAAGACAGCTTTACGGCGATGGCGCTGGACGCAGGCTTTGGCGCCATGGACATCTCGGCTCCCACGACGCCGCCTGAAGAAATCATCAAGCAGTTTGCCGCCAAGGAGAGCGAATTTCAGCGGGCCTTGAATCACTACACCTATCGCCGCATCGCCCGGGTGCAGACCATTGACGACGACAACAGGGTGGACGGGGAGTACTACGAAGTGGACGATGTGATCTTCGACCCATCGGGCAAGCGGACCGAGAAGGTGGTCTACGCACCGCAGAATACTTTGCAAAGGGTGATGATGACGCCGTCGGACTTGCAGGACATTCAGCATGGCTATCCGTTTGTGCTTACCGCCGAGGATATCGGCCAGTACGACGTGAAGTACGTTGGCCGGCAGAAGGTGGATGAAGTGGATTGCTACGCATTCGATGTGAGCCCCAAAGTGATTGAGAAGAAGAAGCGCTACTTTCTGGGGCGGATTTGGGTGGACGCAACCGACTTGCAGATAGTCGTCACCAACGGCAGGATGGTTCCCGATGACACGCGCAAGAACAGTGAAGATCTGCATCCGCCATTCATGACCTGGCGGGCGCAGGTGGACGGACACTATTGGTTCCCGGTCTACACCAAAGGCGAGGGAGTGCTGCATTTCTCGGCAGCCTATGGCACGATGGGCGAAGACGTTCACATGCGCGACACCATCAAGTACTCCGACTATAAGCAGTTCGGATCGACCACCAGGATTATCTACGATGGGCAGGATATTACGGCGCCGCAGAAGCTGCCGGACGCTCAGCCGAAGAAGTGATGGAAGGGCGTTATTGGGGGGTTAGAACAGGTTGCTGCCTCCGGATGCTTCGGAAGTACGTACCTTACGCCCAAAAAGACGGCAGTGAAGAGAGCAGCGCGGGGTCCAAAGCCGGATACCCTCAAAATTGAGGGCAGGTGGCAGGATGCTGTAAAGAAGTCCCTTTCTAAGAAGAAACCAGTTGGCGGGTGGCCGAAGGATTAACCGAACCGATTGACGCGCCAGCGCTGGAATACAAGAAGCTCATAGCAGCGGCTTAATTAGGAAGTTGGCAATAATATACTTGACACACAGAGCCGTGTGCGGGAGATTTATCGCCGAGAGGGAGACTTTCCAGCCAGTGTTTACGAGGAGCCGTCTAATGGGCGGCGGGGTAACGGTCCTTGTTGCTGATCTGGGGCTTTTTGCGTCCGGTTGGCCATCGTGGGTACGAGATCATCCTTCGCTCCTTTCGGCCGCGCTTGGGGTTGGTCTCTCGCTCATTTTATGGGGAGCTTTTTTCCCGGCGAAGGAGAGAGGCGAAGGTTCTCTTCAGTCTGTAGACACGGGCAATTTTGCGGGCCGGGACAATGCAGGCACACAAATCGGCGGATCAGTAATTGGAACTGACGCACTAGAAAAAATCCTCAAGGCTTCGCGATCGCCGACGACTCAAAGCAGATTGCATATCCAGTCGGCAGAATACATTTCTACTGAGAATCCAAGAAAACGCGCGGACGTAACAGAATGTCTGCGCTCTCTTGTCGTAGACGACAAATTAATCCTAGAAATTCAGAACCATAATTTCGTCGCAAGTAATGGCACGAATTATGTGCCCATAGACTTTCACACAGGAACTAAGAAGAAACTGCATGTCGCATACTCGTTCAACAATGGTCCCCTTCAAGAAGTGACACAATTGGAAGGCACCGACCTGATTATCCCCCAGCCTCAAGCTAAAGACACGCTTCTTGGCGTTCCCAATCTTCATTTTGGGTTCTCTCGAACAATGGCCAGAATAGTACATCCTAGCTTTGTTTTTAGTGATTCGGGAGACGAGTGCCTAACTGTATCCGTCCAAAACCTACCAGCATTAAAGGGGAATTTTGCCCAATTTCTCGATATTGTTTCCACTCTTGTCTTCACATCGGCGACAGGGCAGAGAACCGTGGTTAGCCGAGCATGTTGGCTCGATCACAAGTGGAGCGAGATAAGGCTTGATGTCGGGGAGATGGAGAACATACTGATTGGATTCCCGCAAGGCGAGACATGGGAGGCTTTTCATAATCCTAACGATGATAGAAGGGTTGACACCTATTTTAAAAACGTTCAGGAGAGGTCTGTTAACTGGTATGACGGGGCATCGTTCACCGTTGATGTGCAGATCGTATCTATGGGTGCAAAAACACGCGGTCAAACGTTAGCCCACCGGCAATTCAAATTAACCCGTAGTGGCATTGCATATAACGCAAGGTGGATCGATGAAACCTGAATACCACAGAGGTGCGGAAATACGAAAGGACTTCGAGAGCACGATGAGCAAGCTTTTTCGAGTCCCGAAGTCCGAAGTTGCCGAGAAGATGCCGAAGCCTCCAGTTAAGAAGGCCCAGGCAAAGAAGGTGAACTAATGCGCTTGCCGCGTCCGCACCGTTTACGGCGTGTGTGAGTCCGCTCCTTGTCCGGCCAGTTCTGCATAGTTCAGTTTCTTCCCTGAAATCTGCGATACAGCCAACGTAAAGCGGTCCGCGTCAGTTAGCGGATTGTCCTTTGTTGCACGGTTATTGTAGTGAAATACTTGCTCGGTCACATACGAATCGAGAGGAAACGGCTCGGTCGAAAACTAGGGAAGAGCAGGCGAAGATGGGTTCGTGGACTCCCAGGTCTCAGAATCGAGACCTGGGGCACCCAGCGTC
>CAYWMR010000402.1:0-4751 GCA_964458965.1 uncultured Occallatibacter sp.
TGACCATCGAAGGCAAGCGTCAAAGCATCCCGTTGACTGAAGGACCAAGCCGCGCGGCCGCGCGTTCCTATCTCCGCGGCGCCGGCTTCGCAAAGGAAGATCTGCACAAGCCAATCATCGGCATCGCCAACACCTGGACCGAGATCGGCACCTGCAACGTGCATCTGCGCAGCATTGCCGAAGCACTCAAGGAAGGCATTCGCGAGGCCGGCGGCACGCCCATGGAGTTCAACACCATCACCATCCACGACGGCATCACCATGGGCACGCAGGGAATGAAAGCTTCCCTGGTAAGTCGAGAAGTCATCGCCGACTCCATCGAGTTAGTGGCTCGCGGCAATCTCTTTGACGGCCTTGTTGGTATCGGCGGATGCGACAAGAACATGCCCGGCATCATATTGGCACTCTGCCGCCTCGACATTCCAGGCATGATGCTCTATGGCGGTTCCATCGCGCCCGGCAAACTCAATGGCGTCGACATCACCATTCAGAATGTATTCGAAGGCATTGGTTCGCACGCAGCGGGCCGCATTGACGACGCCGGTCTTGAAGCGCTTGAAGCCAACGCATGTCCCGGCGCAGGCGCATGCGGCGGTCAGTTCACCGCCAACACCATGGCCATGTCCGGCGAAATCCTCGGCATATCACCCATCTATCTCTCCGGCGTACCCGCAACCTCCAAAGACAAGCCCGCGGCAACGCGAGAAGCCGGCCGCATTCTCATGGACGCGGTCCGCGCAAACCGCCGCCCCTCGCAGATCATCACTCGCAAATCGATTGAGAACACGATCGCCAGCGTAGCTGCAAGCGGCGGTTCCACCAACGCGGTTCTGCACTTACTGGCCATCGCGCGAGAGATGGGCATCGAGTTATCCATTGACGACTTCGATGTTATCTCCAGGCGCACGCCATTCATCTGCGATCTAACTCCAGCCGGCAAATATGTCGCATCCGACTACCAGGCTGCGGGCGGCTCTCGCCTGCTGGCCAAGCGCCTTATTGAAGCAGGCCACGCCGATGGTTCCACGCTCACCATCAGCGGTAAAACATTGGCTGAAGAAGCGGCGCTTGCCAAGGAAACTCCCGGCCAGGTCGTCATCCACACCTTCGAGAATCCGATCAAGCCTACCGGCGGCCTCGTCATCCTGAAAGGCAACCTGGCTCCCGAGGGCTGCGTGATGAAAATAGCCGCGGCCAATCGTGTCGAACATCGCGGCCCGGCGCGCGTCTTCGAATGCGAGGAAGACTGTTTCGCCGCTGTTCAATCGGCCCAGATCAAGCCCGGCGACGTACTGGTCATCCGCTACGAAGGCCCCAAAGGCGGCCCAGGCATGCGCGAGATGCTGCAAGTAACGGCGGCCGTCTCGTCGAATGCGGAACTCAGCGCGCATGTGGCTCTGCTCACCGACGGCCGCTTCAGCGGCGCGACACGTGGCTTTACCGCCGGACACGTCGCACCCGAAGCGTTTGTCGGCGGACCCATCGCCGCTGTGCGCGAGGGCGACATCATCCACTTCGATATTCCTAACCGCAAGCTCACGCTCGAAGTCAGCGACGAAGAAATCGCCGCGCGCCTCAAGGGTTTCGCGCCACCGCCGTTACGTTGGCCCAAAGGCGTTTTTCGCAAGTATGTCGACCGAGTAACCAGCGCCTCCGAAGGCGCAACAACGTAAAAAAGCAGTTGTCAGTTCTCAGTTGTCAGTTCCGGCGCGAATTACGCCGCTCCTCTTCAAGGCGAGTTGCAAGAGCCGCCGAAGATCCAGGGACTGAAAACTTACAACTTACAACTGATCAATGAGAACCGTCCACTGTAAAGGAGCAAGCCATGGGAACCACCGAAACTATGCAAGCCGCAAACGCCCACCTCACCACACCCACCCGCCTCACAGGCGCGGAAATCGTGTGGGCCACTCTGGTTGGCGAGGGCGTCACCACGGTCTTCGGTTATCCGGGCGGAGCCATCTTGCCGGTCTATGACGCGCTGCGCAAGTTTCCCATTCATCACGTTCTGGTGCGTCATGAGCAGGGCGCTTCGCACATGGCCGACGGCTACGCGCGCGCATCTGGCAAGGTCGGCGTTGCCATTGCCACCAGCGGCCCCGGCGCAACAAATCTTGTTACCGGCATCGCCACCGCCATGCTGGATTCCATTCCCATTGTGTGCATCACCGGCAACGTCTCCAGCAAAGTGCTTGGCACCGACGCGTTTCAGGAAGTCGACATTACGGGCATAACGCTTCCCGTTACCAAGCATAACTTTCTCGTCAATCGCACCGAGGACATTGCCCCGGCCATTCGCCACGCTTTTCAGATCGCCGTCTCCGGCCGCCCCGGCCCAGTGCTGATCGACATCACCAAGGATGCGCAACAAGGCACTGCCATCTTCGACTTTGCCGCTGCCAAGCCGCGTCCCTATCGTCCTCACCCCATGCTTCACGTCAACGAGCCCGACCTTGCGCAGGCTGCCGAACTGATTCGCAATGCCAAGCGGCCCGTCATCCTCGCCGGCCACGGCGTCTCGGAGTCCGGTGCAATGGAACAGGTGCGCACGCTTGCTGAGCGCGCGCAGATTCCCGTTGGCCTCACCCTGCTTGGCCTGGGCGCATTTCCTGCATCGCACCCGCTCAACCTCGGCATGATGGGCATGCACGGCGAGGCTTGGGTCAACCACGCAATTCAGGAAGCCGATCTGCTCATCGCCTGCGGCATGCGCTTCGACGACCGCGTCACCGGCACCATCGCAACCTACGCCACCAAGGCCAAAAAGATTCACATCGAAGTGGACCCCGCCGAGATCAACAAGAACGTGAAGGTGGATGTTGCCCTGGTCGGCGATCTGCGCGAAGTGCTGGAGCATTTGCTGCCCCGCATAGCAGGCCGAGACGGCGCAGCCTGGCTCAAGACCATCGACAACATCAAGGGCGCGGCGGCCGTACGCGATATCAAGAACCTGCCCGACCTGGGCCACCTTTACGCCGCGCATGTCATGCACGACCTGTGGCGCATCACGGGCGGAAACGCCATCGTGGTTACCGACGTGGGCCAGCATCAGATGTGGGAAGCACAATATTTTCGCCACGAGCAGCCACGCTCGCTTATCACTTCAGGCGGACTCGGCACCATGGGTTATGCATTGCCCGCAGCCATCGGCGCAAAATTCGCGCGGCCCAACGAAGAAGTCTGGGTAGTCGCCGGCGACGGCGGTTTCCAAATGACCGCATCCGAACTTTCCACCATCGTTCAGGAAGACATCAAGATCAACATTGCCGTCATCAACAACGGCTATCTGGGCATGGTCCGCCAGTGGCAGGAGTTTTTTTACGAGCGCAACTACGAAGCCACTCCGCTGGTGAGCCCAGACTTTGTAAAGCTGGCCGACGCGCACGGCATTCGCGGGCTCGCCGTCCGCACGCGCGCCGAAGTGGCAGGCGCGGTCGAGCAAGCCCGCTCGGCGAAGGGCGCGTTCCTGCTCAACTTCATGGTCGAAAAGGAAGAGTCGGTGTACCCAATGATCCCTGTCGGCGCGTCACTCCACGAAATGATCCGGCGGCCAGAGCACGATCCGCTGCTGGAAACACCGGAAGATAAGTAAGACAGCTTCTAGCTGCTAGCTTTTAGCTTCTAGCCTTTTATTGCCGGTGTTAGCGCATAACTGGCACTTAAAAGCAGGAAGATTTGAGCTTGAAGCTAGAGGCTAGAAGCTAGAGGCTGATTTATGCTGCACACATTCGTCGCTTACGTTGAAGATCTACCCGGCGTGCTAACTCGCGTCGCCTCCCTTTTCCGCCGCCTCAACATCAACATCAATTCACTAACTGTGGGCCGCAGCGAGCGCCCAGGCCTCTCGCGCCTCACGCTCGTCTGCGATGCCTCCGCCGAGGCCGGTCATCGCATCCGCGCCAGTTTGTTCAAGCTTGAAAATGTTGTCGATGTAGACGACATTGCGAAGGCGCCGGCTGTGACACGCGAACTGGCGCTCATCAAGGTGGCTGCCACTCCCAGAAACCGCTCGCAAATCTTCGACCTGGTCGAGGTCTTCCGCGCCCGCATCGTCGACCTCACTTCAGAGTCGCTGATGATTGAAATGACCGGCGTTGAAAGCAAAATCGAAGGCCTCATCGAGGTGCTGCGCGAGGACGACGGACGCATCCTCGAGATTTGCCGCAGCGGAAAGATGACCATGCGCCGCGGCCACCACACCAGCAGCGTACTCAAGGCCATGGACGTCGGCGTTGCCGAGCATCCGGAGCCGAATAGCGAGCCTGCGGAGTCGCTGCAAGACGCCGCTGTCGAGCCGGAATAATGTTGAAAGCTGTCATCCTGAGCGAAGGTCGCCGCAGAGACCGGAGTCGAAGGACCTGCGGTTGCTCTTCGACTCAACCAATGAAGCCCTAAACCCGAACACAAAGGAAAAAAGAGAAAATCATGGCAAAGACTTACTACGATCACGACGCCGACCTCACCCTCATCCAGGCAAGAAAGGTTGCCATCATAGGCTATGGCTCGCAGGGGCACGCCCATGCTCTTAACCTGAAGGACTCAGGGGTCGAGGTAAAGGTGGGCCTCGCTGCAAACTCGAAATCCATTGCCAAAGCCCAGAAAGCCGGGCTTGAAGTCACTACAGTCGCCGAAGCGACAAAATGGGCCGACGTGGTGATGGTCCTGGTGCCCGACCAGACAGCGGCCAAGCTCTATGCCGAGGAGATCGGACCCAATTTGGCCGCCGGCAAGCTGCTCCTGTTCGCGCACGG
>CAYWMR010000403.1:0-4747 GCA_964458965.1 uncultured Occallatibacter sp.
GGCGAGCCCTGCGGTGCAGTCCATCGTTCCAGTCTGGCCCGCGGCCAACTACTACGAACGCGAAGTGTTCGATCTCTTCGGCATTCGATTCGACGAGCATCCCAACCTGCGCCGCATCATGATGCCCGACGATTGGGAGGGGCATCCCCTGCGCAAGGACTATCCGGTGGAGGGCTATCGCTGATGACCGAGGTTTCAGGTACGCCCATCCTTGAAGCGCCGGTGGCCGAAGGCGCTCGCGATCAGCACATGGTGCTGAACATGGGGCCGCAACACCCGGCAACGCATGGCGTTCTGCGCCTGGTTATCGAAATCGACGGCGAGATTGTCGTCCGGCTATATCCCGAGATCGGCTACCTGCACACCGGCATCGAAAAGACCTGCGAGGCCAAGTTCTATCAGCAGGTGGTTCCCCTCACGGATCGTGTCGACTACCTCGGCCCCATGGCTAATAATCTGTGTTATTGCCTGGCCGTCGAAAAACTTCTCGGCCTCCAGATTCCTTCGCGAGCTCAGTGGATCAGGGTCCTGCTCACCGAACTCACTCGCCTGAACTCGCATCTGATCTGGCTCGGCACCCATGCCATGGACATCGGCGCGCTCACCGTCTTTCTGTATACCTTCCGCGAGCGTGAGGAGATTCTAAGAATCTTTGAGGCTGTCGCAGGCCAACGGATGATGACCAGCTACTTTCGCATCGGCGGGCTTTCGATGGAGCCGCCATTGGACCTATTCGACCGCATACAGACGTTCATCCGCACGTTCCCTCAGAAGATTGACGAGTACTCCAACCTGCTCACGGGCAACCCGATCTTCCGCAACCGGCTCAAGGGCGTGGGCTATATCTCGGCTGCCGATTGCGTTGCGCTTGGGGTGACCGGCCCATGCATGCGGGCTTCGGGCGTCGACTTCGACCTGCGCCGCGACATGCCTTACTCCGGCTACGAGAACTTCAAATTCGATGTTCCCATTTCAACCGATGGCGATTGCTGGGCGCGGTACGAAGTTCGCCTCGTTGAAATGCGCGAGAGTGTGAAGATCATCCAGCAGGCTTTGGACGGGATGCCGGAAGGCCCTGTAAAAGCAGACGCGCCTAAGATTGTTTTGCCGGATCGCGAGAAGATGAAGACCCAGATGGAGGCGCTGATCCATCATTTCAAGATCGTCACCGAGGGGTTTGCGGTTCCGGCTGGCGAGGTATATCAAGGCATTGAATCGGCGCACGGGCAGATGGGTTACTACGTGGTGTCGGACGGCACGGCCAAGCCTTACAGGGTTCATATGCGTTATCCGGGGTTCGCCACATTGCAGGCGCTTGAAACGATGTGCCAGGGGCGGATGCTGGCGGATGTGGTCGCGGTGATTGGGTCGATCGACATTGTGCTGGGGGAGATTGACAGGTAGGGACTGAGGGAACAGGGATCAGGGAATAGGGAATACGACCTGAGACACGAGGGATGTTCGGATCATCCCTCGGTTTCGAACGGGCACGACATGAGTTGTGCCGGATGCGGAACAAGATGAAGGTGGGCTTGAGCCCTTGAGGGAATGCGGGTTGGGACAGTCCGGACTGATCGAGAATCAACCCGCAGCGGGCTCAGCCCAGCTGTATGTTGAGCTTTGGGTGTCGCTCGCTTCCCTGCTCCGCAGCTACACCGCGGCGCATGGGTTGAACGGCAAGCGACAGGCGACGGTGGAGTTGGGCGAGGAACGGATTCTGGTTCGCCATGGAGACGATTGGCTGGATTTAAGGCGCATTGACGCGACAGTCATCTGGCAGCGCGAAGATGGAAGGCAAGGGAAACTGGAGTTCACCGAGCACGGGCGATTGCGCGAAGTGGAATCGGAGCACACAGGCGAGGAAGAGATGGATATGGCAGCCGAACGCTGGGCACGGGAGTTGATGCTATGAGTCCTGAAGCGATGTCCCTATTTTCGCCTCAGCTTGCGGCGCGCTTCGACGCGCTCGTCCTGAAATACCCCCTCAAGCGGTCCGCCCTTATTCCCATGCTGCTCTACGCGCAGGACGAGATCGGCTACCTTTCCGACGCCGTCGTCGCCGAAGTAGCCGAGCGCATCGGCATCACCGAACTCGAAGTGCGCAACGTGGCCAGCTACTACTCCATGCTGCGATTCAAGCCAGCCGGCCGATATAACGTCCAGGTCTGCACCAACATCGTTTGCATGTTGCGCGGGGCCTACGGCGTCTTCGAGAGCTTCCAGGAAGAGCTTGGCATCGGTCACAAGGGAGTGACGTCCGACGGCCTCTTCTCACTGGAAGAGGTCGAATGCATCGGAGCCTGTTGCTGGGCTCCGGCCATCCAGGTGAACTACGAGTTCCACGACGAGCTTACAGCCGGCCATGTTCCCGGCATCGTGGCCGGGTATCGTGGCCGCGCGCTTGCGGTAGGGACCTCGACACATGCCTAGGCTCGTCTCCCATCCCGATGAAGTGAAGATCGTAACCCGCCGCTTTGGCATGGGCGCGGAGAAGGTCGACCGGTATCTGGAACTGGGCGGATACGAATCAGCAAGAAAGTGCCTCGCTCAAGGTCCCGAGTGGATCATCAACGAGATGAAGGCTTCAAACCTTCGCGGGCGCGGAGGCGCGGGCTTTCCCACCGGACTCAAGTGGTCGTTCGTACCCAAGCAGTCCGCAAAACCCAAATACATTCTGGTCAATGGCGACGAAAGCGAGCCTGGAACATGCAAGGATCACTTAATCTTTTTGCATGATCCCCATGCAGTGATTGAAGGTACCATCATTGCCGGACTGGCCGTTGGCGCAAAAATGGGCTTTATTTATCTGCGCGGCGAGTACCGCCACCTCCTCGAAATCATGGAGAAAGCCGTCGCCGATGCCTACACCAAAGGGTTCCTGGGCAAGAACATCTTTGGCTCAGAAAGCGAGTTTCAAATCATTACGCAAACCGGCGCGGGCGCGTATGAAGTAGGCGAAGAATCCGCGCTGATGGAGTCGCTCGAAGGCAAACGAGGCATTCCGCGCATCCGCCCGCCCTTCCCTGCCGTCGTTGGCCTCTATGGAGGGCCAACCGTCATTAACAACGCTGAGACCATCGCCAGCGTGCCCCATGTCATCGAGATGGGCGCGGCGGCCTACTCCGCGGCCGGCTCGCCGCGTAACGGCGGAACGCGCCTGTTCTGCATCAGCGGCCATGTGGCGCGCCCTGGCGTGTATGAGCTGCCCATGGGATACAACCTCAAGAAGATGATTTACGAAGTGGCCGGCGGAATTCGCGGCGGACGCAAGCTCAAAGCCGTAGTCCCCGGCGGTTCTTCAACGCCGGTGCTGCTGCCGGAAGAGATTGAGACTCTGGGCATGGATTTCGACCAGGTAGGCAAAGCCGGCTCCATGCTTGGTTCAGGCGGCGTAGTGGTCATCGACGACCAGACCTGCATCGTCGAATTCGCGCTGCGGACGATCAGCTTTTATCAGCACGAGAGCTGTGGCTGGTGCATCCCGTGCCGCGAAGGAACGGACTGGCTGAAAAAGTCGCTGACGCGCTTTCACGCCGGCTTCGGTGTAGCGAAGGACATCGACAACATTCAATATCTGGCAGAGAACATGATGGGGCGGACGTTCTGCCCGCTTGGCGATGCGGCGGCCATGCCGACGCTGGGATTTGTGAAGAAGTTCCGCAAGGAGTTTGAGGACCATTTGAACGGCAATCCCTGCCCGTACGCAAAGCATGTTGAACTGGCCGTGATTTAGAGGAGCATTGAAGCGATGCCTACGAACCTTGCGAATTTTCAATCCGTTCCGGTAAGAACCCTCCCCGGCGGCGACGAGAGGCTCATTCAGCAGTTGATCGCGGACGACCCATCAATACTTACATTGGGGCCCCTGGTTCTTCGTAGCAAAGAGCGGGTCCAGCCTTTAGGCGGAAGAGTCGACATTCTTCTGCAGGATGAGGATGCCACGGCTTGGTATGAGGTCGAGGTCCAACTTGGGAAGACCGACGAGAGCCACATCATCCGCACAATTGAATATTGGGACGTAGAACGAAGGCGTTATCCAAACATTCGCCACACTGCAGTTATAGTTGCCGAGGAGATCACTGGCCGGTTTTTCAACGTAATCAGCCTCTTCAATCAGTCGATTCCAATTGTTGCCCTAAAGCTCACAGCTCTTAAGCTTGGCGACCAGTATGGCGTTGTCTTTACCAAGATTCTTGATTATGAGCGCAAGGGAATGGAAACAGAAGAGGACAGCCAAACTACAACTCGCGAGGACTGGGTAAAGTGGTCGGCAACTTCCACGATGGCCATCGCGGATCAGATTCTGGCCATCACAAAGGAGTTTGATCCGGGGTCCGAGTTTAGGTACACAAAGAGCTACCTCACGATAAAGCTCCAAGGAAACGGGAGGACATGTGTCTACCTAATTCCTCAAAAGAAACAACTTAAAATATGGGTGACTCTGAAATCGGACCCCGCGCTCGACAAATTGTGTCAAGATGCCGGAATCCCTCTGATTTTTAGTTCGTACTATGGCGGGTATCAGTTCAACCTTTCTCCCGGAGATATTGAAGTTCGTCGTGATTTTCTCAAAGGCTTCATTGGCCGCTTGTATGCAGCAGGGGCAGAGTGATGAAGCAACGATTTTTGGCGGGCGGCCAGGTCTCGTTTCTGAGACCTGGGGTCTGACCAAGAAAGCAGGACCGAGATGACGAAACGCTATTTGGTTGTCTATGAAAAGTGCCCGCACAATTTCGCCGGATATGCA
>CAYWMR010000404.1:0-4319 GCA_964458965.1 uncultured Occallatibacter sp.
CGGCACGCTTTCGGACGAAGCCCTGGAAGCTTTGCTCAAGCGAGCGGTCCGCAACACGGCCATTCTGGCACTCGTTCCCGCTTTGGTACTCTGGATCGCCTCCGGATGGCGCAACGCGGCCATGTTGCTGACAGGAGGCCTTATATCGGCCGCAAGCATCCTGGAATGGCAGCGCCTCGTCCGCCTGATGAATGCCAGAATGAAACGCCGACAGACTTCCCGGGGCGCATTCCTCGTGATTGGGTTCTTTCTGGTACGGCTGCTCTTCTTTGCGGCGGTCATTTATGGTAGCCTGAAGTGTTTCCAGGGTTCTCCCATTGCGCTGGTATGCGGCCTGAGTTTAGCGGTCGCAACGCTCATGTGGGAGGCGCTCAAGATGCTGCGAGGCTGAGATTTGCGCTCGGTTTCGCGGCGACTCCGGCCCGGAATCAGAAAGATAATTGTCTTCATGCCAGAGCTGCTCGCCATTACTCAGTTCCTGAATTATCTCTTTGCCGGTCCCGTGAGTGCGCTTCTCAACGCCGTGGGAGTTCATCCGGCGAATCCCGCCGCCCCCATCGACAATACCTTTGCGCTGGAGTTGCTGGTGGTTCTGGGGTTCATCGCCTTCTTCGCCGTTGTCCGGCTGAGCCTTTCCGTCGAGAAGCCCGGCACGCCGCAGCAATTCGCCGAGATGATCCACGAGTTCATCGGCGGGCAGGCGGAGATGGTCATCGGGCACGGCTATCGGCGATTCCAGGCCTTCGTTACCTGCATATTCCTGTTCGTGCTCACATGCAATCTTCTTGGACTGATCCCCGGCATCAATGCCCCCACTCAGTCTGTTGTGGTGCCGTTCGGCCTCGCAGTGGCAACCTGGGTTTACTACAATTTTCACGGCGTCCGCGAGCAGGGAATCATCGGCTATCTCAAGCATTTTGCCGGTCCGGTGTGGTGGATTGCCTGGCTGCTGTTTCCCATCGAGGTCATCTCCCACGTAGCGCGAATGATGTCGCTCACCATCCGTCTCTGGGCCAACATGTTCGCCGGCGATCTGGTGACCCTGGTCTTCTTTTCGCTCATTCCATTCGGTGTTCCGGTGCTGTTTCTCGCCCTGCACCTGGGCGTTTCATTGGTTCAGGCGTTCGTGTTCATGCTGCTGTCGATGATCTACCTGGGCCAGGCTGTGGCCCACGACCACTAAATACAGCTCCTAGCTTTTAGCCTCCAGCTCTTAGCTTCGACATCAGGCTGTGATCTGCGGACTGAAAACTGAGAACTGATAACTGTGAACTAAGAACTGTGAACTAAGAACTGTGAACTGTGAACTGCTTTTAAAAGATTCCGCCGGAGAGAGCTTCCGCTCCGGACAAACGGACGGCCGCAAGCGTGAGGGGGCCAGCACGGTGAGCCTCAACCACCCACTGGCGGCCAATCTCAGGGAAGCTGGAGAAGTATGCGTAAATTGCAAAATGTATTGATGGTATTGGCTATGCTTTGCTTCGCCGTTCCGGCATTCGCCCAGAGCGGTTCCGCCGCCGTTGACCTCACTCCCATCGGAGTTGGCATCGGCATCGCACTGGCCGCCGGCCTTTGCGGCATCGGCCAGGGCAAGGCTATTGCCTCGGCCACCGAATCGGTGGCTCGCAACCCCGGCGCCGTGGGCAGCATTCAGTTCCTGCTCATCCTCGGACTTGCCTTCATCGAATCTCTAACCCTGTTCACCTTCGCCATGATCTACGTCAAGATCAAGTAAAGGCGCATTTCAAAAGCAACAAAGCGGCCTCGCCCAAAGGTGAGGCCGCTTCACTACTTCACTATTTCACTACTTCACTTCTTCACTTGCATTAATGGCCGGCTTGTCCCGCGCTTGCCGTCCCGCCGCGCAGCAATTTGATCCCATCTGCGTACGTCAGCCCCACGGGCAGCGGCGTAAACTGCGTATACTCCTGCTTCGAATCTGAGCTCTTGTTCTCAAACAGGATCCGGAAGTTCATCACCAGTTGCAGGCGCACAATTCTCCACTGATGCGCGCCCACATCCGCCTGTTCAATCAGCACCCATCCACCCTTGTCCACCTGGCCCAGGATTCCCAGGCCGAACTCCTTGTTCTGTTGCAGGTGGCCCTCCAGTCGCACCACGCGCTCCTGTGCGGCGTCGATCCATAGTTCTCCGGTCATCGCGGTCAGCAACTGCGTTTCCAGGTCTGGCGGGCTGAATTGCGGATTGGGCACGAAGGTAAACTTCTCGACCATTCCGCCCGCGGCCATCCCCGTTCCGGCAAACTGGTAGAGGAAAGCCTGAGGCAGCACGCGCAGCACATTCATGGCGCGCGCGGTATCCGCGTCTTCACTTTTCTTGCGATGCTGTTGCAGGCTCGGATCGCTGAGCAGCGCATCCAGGCGCGCCTGCTCCTTTTGTTCGTCGGCCTGGCTCAGCGGCTTGTCCCAGAGAGAGAGGAGCCGGGCAACATCGCCGTCCCTGGTTTCAACCAACTCCTTGGTCGAGGTGAGATGCGCGGTGACCTTGTGCAGCCGGTAGCGCATGGGGTGCGATGTGCCAAATTCCTGTGCGGCGCGCGATTCGGTGGCCAATGCGCGCGCCACCAGCGCCTGGGCCTCCTGGGGAGTGGGGGCCGCTGGAGTTTGCGACGCTGCGTGGGCATGGGGAAGAGCAGCCAACGACAGCAACAGGAGCGTAGGAAAGCTGCGCACAACCATTAGTTTAACGTTCATCGCCAATACGCGCATCCCGGCTGCAACTCATCATTTAGTTAGACGGTGTGCGCCTCCCGCTGTTTCCGCATTGAAGCAAGGCGGCCGGGTTGCGTATAGTTCGGGGAGGGCCTTGTTTTGGGCCGATGGAAGGAATAAAGGCATGGCAGTGGAGAAGGAAACCGCGCGCATCGGCAAGAGCGTCGTGATTTGCGGCGAAGTGAAAGGCAGCGAAGATTTGATTGTGGATGGCCGGGTGGAGGGGACGGTGGCCCTCTCCGATAGCCGGCTGACCATCGGGCCGAATGCCAAGGTTCAAGCCGACCTTTCTGCCCGGGACGTATTGATTCAGGGTCAGGTTCATGGCAACATCGTCGCTGCCGGGCGAGTCGAGTTGCGGGCCGGCTGCAGCGTGGAAGGCGACATTCGCGCCCTGCGGCTTGCTATTGAGGACAACGCGGTATTCCGTGGCAAGGTGGACCTGACGCAGTCCGTTGCCAAGGGATCCGATGTGGCCAGCGCTCCGCAGGCAAGCGGAATTTTCTAACCGGAAGCGGTGCTCCGGCCTGCCACGCAGTTGTGTACTCCACCGCAAGGGGAACTCGCGTTCATGAGCCGTTGGTTTGAAAAGAAGGCCGTCGAGGTTCCCTCCGCTCCCGTACCCGGCCCCAGCGGGCCCAGGGTGCCGCGCCACTCGCACGGATGGGCCGCGGTGCGCAAGCATCTCCTGGCAGAGCCTGGGCTGCGCGTAATCGATGTCGGATACACCTCGCCGAACAACATCAATTTTCTTACTGGTCAGGGTCACAGCGTATTCCTGGCCGACCTGGTCCACGATGCCCTGACAGAAAATTGGGTGACGGGAACCGACGAAAATGGCAAGCCGGTGTGGAACATCGAGGGATATCTTGCACAAGCTCTCAACTTCTCCGGCCGCACCTTCGACGTGGTTCTATTATGGACAGCCTTGGATTATCTCCCCGAGCCGCTGGTGGCGCCAGTGGTTGCGCATTTGTTTTCCGCTATGAATCCCGGAGGGCAGGTGCTGGCTCTGTTTCATACCCGGACTCAAGGCGGCGAGACCGCACATTGCCGATTTCACATTACCGAAAGGGATGAAGTGGATGTGCAGCTTGCCGAACCGTTTCCCATCCAGCGCGCTTTTACCAACCGGAGCATCGAACGGCTGTTTTCCGGGTGGTCGGGGCACAGGCAGTTTCTGGCCAAGGACAGTGTCTCCGAGGTCATCATGACGCGGTAACTAGATTCTTCTTGCATTGGAGGAACTTATGAGTCCGTTGAAAGGTACGCGCATAACTTGGCTGGGTCACTCGACTGTGCTGGTGGTGACCGCCAAAGGCACAACCATTCTTATCGATCCATTTATTGCTCAGAATCCCAAATACCCGAAGAACTTTGTTCTGCCGCAGAAGATTCATTACATTCTGCTCACCCACGGACATATGGATCACATCGCCGACGCCGTGCCGGCCGCGGTAAAGCACGGGTCAACCGTGGTGGCGGTGTATGAGCTTGCGTCGTATGTGGGAGACAAAGGAGTGGCGCATACCATCGGGATGAACCTCGGCGGAACCGTGCAATTGGACGATGTGGCAGTAACCATGG
>CAYWMR010000404.1:4329-4742 GCA_964458965.1 uncultured Occallatibacter sp.
TGGTTGAGGCCAAACACTCTGCCGGGGCCCAGGATGAAAATGGAACCCACTATGTTGGGGTAGCCGCGGGATATGTGCTGACGATCGCCGATGGCCCCGTGCTTTACCATGCCGGAGACACCGCGGTCTTTGGAGATATGAATATCATTCGTGAGCTATACAGGCCCACGGTGGTCATGCTTCCGATCGGCGGCCATTTCACCATGGGGCCCAGGGAGGCCGCGCTGGCGACTCGCTATCTCACTCCCCAAAAAGTGCTTCCTTTACACTTTGGCACCTTCCCGCCACTTACAGGCACGCCGGCGGAATTGGCTGCGCTGGTAGATGCAAGCGTAGAGGTGGTGCAGTGGACGCCTGGAGAATCTATCTAAGAAGATATCAATGCACACAGCAGAGGAAGATCGGCTGGCGGT
>CAYWMR010000405.1:0-4736 GCA_964458965.1 uncultured Occallatibacter sp.
ATTGGGCTGCGCAATGGCCCGATATCACGATCCGCTTTCCTTGGGATGCAACCACAGGGGCGTCTCATGCTCCAGTGTCTTCAGGCCCTCGCGGACGCGGTGCGCCAACTCTTCGGGACTAATGTGCGTGCTGAGGTGACAAAACCCGAAAAACATCTTGGGAAGTTTAGCATCTTCCAGCCAGTGCGCTTCTGGAAAAAAAGCGACGATGGCAAGAATGCCCAGCGTAACCAGAATCACACCCTGAAAGAACCCGAAGATTGCCCCTGCCAATCCATCCAGGCAACCCAATCCCAACAACTTGAACGCCTTTGCCAGAATGGCGCCGATCATGCCGGCCACCGCCATCACCAGCAGCGCGACGAGCAGAAAGGCAATGGTGTCGGCGACTGCCTTGGAACGGACCATGGGCAGGAAAAGAGGCGAGAAGCGGCTGTAATTCCATGCCGCAACCGCCAGGCCAAGCACCAGCCCGCCAAGCGAGAAGGCTGAACGGAAGAATCCCTCCGCCGCCCCGGTTATCACGGCTGAGGCCATGATGAACACGATCCCTAAATCTACCCATGCCATGTTGCGCTCCGCAAATGCCGTTACAGATTGAGATGCCGTCCGGTCAAGCGGCGGAAGGCCTCAAGATACTTTGCCTGTGTGCGCTCTGCTACTTCTTCCGGAAGACCGGGCGCGGGCGCCTGCTTGTTCCAGTGGATCGACTCAAGATAATCGCGAACAAACTGCTTGTCGAAGGATGGCTGAGCGCCGCCGGGCTTCCAGGCCGACTGTTCCCAGAAGCGAGAAGAGTCCGGTGTCAGCACCTCATCAGCAAGGATAATCCCTTCCGGGGTCTTACCAAATTCAAATTTTGTGTCGGCCAGAATGATTCCGCGGGACTCCGCATGTTCGGCAGCCCGGTTGTAGAGGGCCAGCGTGAGCCGCTTCAATTCTGCCGCATCGCGCTCGCCCAGCAACGCCTCGGTGGCGGCAAAGGAGATGTTCTCGTCGTGCGCGCCGTCCTGGCTCTTGGTGGCGGGCGTAAATACCGGTTCGGGCAGGCGCGATCCGTCCAGCAGGCCGTCCGGCAGCGGAATACCGCATACGGTTCCTGTGGCCTGATATTCCTTCCAGCCGGAGCCGGCCAGGTAGCCGCGAGCCACGCACTCCACCGGAAACATGGCCGCTCGCTTCACCAGCATGGACCGGCCTTCCAACTGATCGCGATAGGGTTGCAAGGCGGCGGGGAAGTTGGCGGCAGCGGTCTCGATCAGGTGGTTAGGAACAAGATTCTTGAGCAGGTCGAACCAGAAGAGCGAGATCTGGGTGAGGATCTTTCCCTTTCCGGGAATTCCGGTGGCGAGAACATGATCGAAGGCGGAAATGCGGTCGGTGGCCACCATCAGCAGCGCATCGTCGACGGCATACAGGTCGCGGACCTTGCCCCGGCCAAGCAGGGGAATCGAGCCAAGATTCGTTGTGAGGAGTGCTGTCACTGAAAGACTTTCCTGGGCGGGAACTGAATCTCCGATTCTCGGACACGGGGCGAGCTTTGTCAATGCGGGACGAATGAAGGCACATAGCGCTTTGATACGGCATCGTCTTCTGCATCAGCCAGCCCAAATGCCTCAACGAACGCCGTCTTTGGAGGGACATTCAAGCTGAGCGTGCTGAGCAGGAAGCTGAAGAATCTGATGTCGGTGTCGAGGGAGATTGCCCCCGACAATGGCGCCAGGGGACACGACAATACCCCGTCGATTGCTGCCAGCTAAAACTGCTGTGTGAATTGGTATCATGTTCCCTATTACCTCCAAACAGGGGAGCGAAAGGGGAGCCTCGAAATGAAGACATTCTTCAGGAATGCTGCTGCGGCGCTGATGATGCTTGTCGCCGGAGTTACCGCTTGCCATGGCACTTCAAATCCCATTCTGGGGACATGGACCCTGGTGCAGGGAGACCGCTGCTACTACGACAAGCTGGTGTTTACCTCGACCGACATCAACCAGTTCTCGCAGGGGAAGACGGGCGGACCTGTCGGGGTGACATATAACACTGAGACCAAAGGGAAGGTGTGGGTGATTACGGCAGGATTTGGTTCGGGCGGGTCGCTGTTTGAGTTTGTGGGCGAAGACCGGATTTCGATTACCCGGGCGTATGGTCCCTGTGTTTACCAGAAAGCGAAATAGTAGGCGGGCGAGTGCATTTGCGGTGGTTTGGAGAAGTAAAAGGGGCTCACTCCAATACCAATTGTCCCCATTTTCCTTGCGCTTTCAAGATGCAGGAAGCGATTGCCTCGGTCTCGTTGCGCAAGGGCTTCCAAGGGTGGATGAGTGGGGCATGGAGAATCGGCGCATGTGTACCGAATTGACCAGCGGCTGGGGTGGGAAAAGTGATTGAATGCAAGAGGCACTGGCGTGTGGAAAAAAACGCTTGACCTATGTGACAGCCGTCACGGACCGGTCCGCCGACATGGGAGAAACTTCAGTTGTCAACATGGTTCAGAGGGTGAGCAAGAAAAACCCTCTTAGAGCCGGGCGACACGAGGCAGCAGTGGAAAGGGGAAGCCGCGGCTAGTCTCGTTTGTATGGGATCACCAGTAGCCGCGCGCTACCGACCTCCAGCGCCGGCTACTGGTACCCCCCACATTATCTTGTCATCATCAGTACAAGCGCCTCCGAAGAGAAGAGATCCTTCGGAGGTGATTTTTTTGCGTCCGCGCGGCTCCGTGAACAATTTACCGGTCCTGCCGAAAAGGTCGCCCGAAACCCTGAATCTGCCACGGATTTCCTGTTTGGCCAATAGGCCCGGACCCTGACCCAATCTCGGAGTTGAGAACCTGATCATTCAACCTGAATACAGCTTTGAAAGGATTCTTCAAGTAAGGTAAGGCAATGGGCTCCGGATTACGATGGTGCTGGTAGAATTCATTCACCCGATGCCCACTTCGGTCGCATTGCGATGTCCCCTGTGTGGAGGCGAGCTGGCCCCGAATGAAGCAGGGGGAACGTCAGCGTGTCCACACGGCGGTGGAACCCAAATGCACGACGCCTCTGACCATGGAAACCGTGTGCCACCTCGTGGCGCTGCTCTTTTAGTCTCTCTTGCCAAAAAGGGTTACCGCGCCCTCCCCAAGAGCCTGCGCGTGTCTATAAGTCCCGTCACATTCTATTTGTATGATTTGCTGAATGCCCTGAGGCCACAGGTGTGGATTTTCACTGGGGATATGCAGGGAAGCCTGACGCCGATCTCCGTCTGCGTGTATACGCAAAGTGCTGAGACCAGGAGCTACGTAAGCAGATTGTTTTTTGGTCCTGACGCTCGCTCGCGGTACCTTGGCCGATCATGGGTATGGAACACGCAAAAGCTTCCCAAAGCTGCGCGCGAATGCTCCGTGGTTTTCAGCGAGATCGAAGCGCGGTTTCTGCGCTATCTGCGGGCCGGATGCGGAATGGTAATTCCCTCCTGGATTCGCGGAGAAGCTGAACTCCCGCGCAGCGCAAAGCAATTGCGCCGCAGGAGCGTCGAGCCAGTGCGCAGAAAGATTCGCCAGAATTCTCTCGAATATGAGATCACAACCGATCAGGCGCGCTTCGACGATTTTTTCGACAATATGTATTTACCCTACATCGCCAAGCGCTATGGAGACAGCGGGCACGTGGTACCGAGAAAACGAGCACAGGCAGCCTTCGATAAGGGCGAGTTGCTGCTGGTGAAGAGGCAGGGCGACTATATCGCCGGACAGTTGATTATCTACGAGGGTTCCACCGCCTGCATGGCATGGATCGGGGTCCGTGACGGCAAATGGGAGTACGTCCGGGACGGGGCACAGCTCGCACTCTATGAGTTCACCTTTCGCAGAGTCGAGGAGCAGGGCTGCCGGAAGCTGGACATGACCCGAAGCCGGCCATTCCTGAACGATGGGGTGCTGCGGCTCAAGAGGGCTTGGTCGCAAAGAATTGTTGAAGCGGCTTCAAACAAGTTCCTGATGCGAATCGTGTCTGACTCCGATGCGACTCGTGCGTTCCTCGAGAAGATGCCCTTCCTCTTCGAGAGCTTTGGCGAATTTCTGGGTGCCTTCTTCGTGAAGGGTGAAACGCCGCTTACGCTTGAAGCGCTCCAAAGGATTGGCAAAGACTACTTCCACGACGGCATGTCGAAGCTCGTAGTGTTTCAGTTTTCACCGCAATCAACCACCGCTGAAAGCGAATTCGCGGCAACCCCGTTATCCGAACTTTCAGCGATCGATTCAACTGGCCCTACAGGTACATTCAGGTACGAACAACTGTCTCATGCCGATTGGGCACACTTGATCCGCGGGTTTGGTTGCACAGGAATTCGCCAGGCCATCGCCATCTATCCCCGCGACGAAAATCAAAAGGCGCGTTTGCAGACGGCGCATAGGTAAGTCTGGCAGCATTCTGCCTGGGAATGCGCGGCCGTAGACAGCATTCGCATTTCGTTACTCTCAAACATGGCATCGGCTAGGGACTTGCGTAAGAGCCTCATCCTTCCCGCTGAAGCGATTCCAGTGTCCTGTCTCTAAAGTTCTCAACAAAACTGAGGCTGTCATTCGTATCCGTCTGAGCAACGCACCCTTTTCTTGCGCGGCGTTTAGTGGTGCACTGGCTCATTGAGCGCAGTGGGAGTGAAGCACAGACGCCGTAGTTTGTCCGAGGTCCAGGCCCTGGTTGCGGAGTTTGAGGCAAGCGGATTGATGCGGGCAGCTTTTTGCCAGCAGCGCGGCTTGG
>CAYWMR010000406.1:0-4734 GCA_964458965.1 uncultured Occallatibacter sp.
GCTGCATGAGCCGCATCAAGCGCCAGCTCGATATCCTGCGCGTTGGAGCGCGGAATCTCGCAAAAGCTTCTTCCAGTTATAGGGGTGACGTTCTCAAAGTACTGGCCGCTGGCGGGCTCTACCCACCTGCCGCCAATGTAGTTGCCATAACGCGAGCGAAAGCTCACCTGATCGCTGAGCTTGCCCGGACGAACTTCCGTTGCTGTCGCCATCGAAGTCTCCTCCAGCAGAAAATACCGCGCAGGTGCATTCACAGGGGACGCGGCGCAGGAATCATACACGCACTACTGCACACATCGGCAACCCCAAAGTGCAATCGGCTTGAATGCGGCTGTAACTTATTGAAAAGAGAGACAAAACTATTCCGCGATTTATGCGCAGAGCGCCACAGTCAATTGCTGCATAGGCGCAGTCTGGAACGCGGCTTCAAGAGTCTCTGAATCCGCAAAGAGCTTGCCCGCAACATGCCGGGCCGGAAAAGAAAAACATAGCTCTCGCTCCTCAAAAGGCCACGGCATCAAGCGAAAATGACGAGAAGCGATTGGCAACACCTGCACTTCGGAGGTTGACCCGTCATTCAGTGCAAGTGGGTGCAACAGGTGCGCCGTTGCATCGTATGCCACGCACGACAGCAGCGAAAGATTGTCGCAGGCCTGCAGCAAGCGAAAGTGTTCCACAATCGTATGCTCGGCACTCTCAATTGGAGTTAGCGAATCGTCCGCGTCGATCTTCTCCTGTAACTCCTTCTGATAATCGCGTTGCCGCTCAAGAAACCCGTCCAGCAACATCAGCCCATCCGGCGCAATCGTCGAGCGATCGGCATGATCGGTAAGCAGATTGTAAGTATGCATGGCGATGAGCATGCCGGCGTATGGATCATCGTCTGCCACGATGCGCACGGCCCGGTCGCGGACCGCAAGATAATCTTCGAGGTCGATCTCCTCGAACGCGGAATACTTGCCTACAAGCTCAATTGAAAACGCGGAAGGCTTACCCTGACGCGTGATGGAAGGATGCGCGTCCCGCGCGGTCCAGCCGTCGTCATGGCACGCGATGCCCTTCAGCACACGAGCGCGAGGCTCCGGCTTGCGGAATTGCGCATTGCCCCATGCAGCCGCAAACTCCCCAGCCAAACGTGCATGATCCGGATGCGAGATCAACCACCATCCCGTCTCCGATTCCATCCGTAACATCCGTCTTCTCCCTACTCCGCAGCCTGTGGCAAGCTCGACTCATGCCAGTTATGCAATGCCAGCCACTCAAAGAACATCACAATAAAAAAGAACGAGAAGCCAAGCACCGTCGCCGCGAATACCAGCGCAAACAGATACGCGGTTTCCATTTGGTTGTTGGCATAAATGATGGCATAGCCCAGCCCGCCTTCGCCAACGCGGGTTGAACCTGCAAACAGTTCGCCCATGATGCCTCCAATCACGCTGATGCCGGCCGAGATTCGAATCCCGGCAAACAGGTTCGGCAAGGCGCTTGGCAGCCGCAACTTAAAAAGAGTCTGGGCCGCCGTTGCTTTATGCATCACAAACAAATCCACCAGGTTTTCCTGCACACTGATTAGTCCTTGCGTGGTATTAGCAATGATAGGCGCAAGGCAAATAACAAAGGTAACAATCATTACTGAAAACGTACCGGCGCCCATCCAGTTTATGATCAACGGCGCAATGGCAACAATGGGGACAGTTTGCAGCAGAATGGTGTAGGGGTAGAGTAACTGCCGCAGCCATCGCCACTGCGCAAACACCATGGCCACTGCCACGCCGGCAATGATGCTGGCCGCAAGTCCGCCCGCTGCTTCTTCGGTCGTGATCGCAAGCGAATTCAAAAGCGACGGAAAGCGGTCGCGGAGTGCGGAAGCGACAACCAGCGGCCCTGGAAGAATGTATGGCTGCAGATGATTGAAAGTTACAACGGCCTGCCAAAGGCCAATCATGCATGCAAAGACGATCAGGCTGTTCATTGCCAGCATACCTTGCCTTTTCATGCCGCATGCACCCCCCGCAACAGCCGCGACGCCAGTGCGATCTGTTCTTCAAACTCTTTCGACTCGCGCGTTTCTGCTGTGCGCGGCCAAGGCAAGTCCACCTTCATCTCATGCGCAATACGTCCCGGATGCGCGGCCAGAATCACAATGCGCGAGGAGAGAAACACTGCTTCGGCCACGGAATGCGTAACGAACAGCACCGTCCATTTCTGTTCGATGTAAAGCCGCAACAGCTCTTCGTTCAACCGGTCGCGTGTCATCTCGTCCAACGCGGCGAACGGTTCATCCATCAATAAAATGCGCGGCCGGCTTACCAGAGCGCGCGCAATCGAGACCCGCATCTTCATGCCGCCTGAGAGTTGACGAGGATAGCGCCTCGCCACATGACTCAGCCCAACTAACTCCAGCATCCGCGTCACGCGTTCAATACGCAGATGCCTCGCCGCATACTCAAGCTCCAGCCCCAGTCCAACATTCTGCTCCACGGTTCGCCACGGCAGCAGTGTAGCGTCCTGAAAGATAAAGCTCATCAGCTCGCGCGCATTCTCGGGCGTCATGCCATTCACTTTTACCTGGCCTTCGCTCGCTACACTCAGCCCCGATACCAGCTTGAGCAGTGTCGATTTGCCGCATCCCGAGGGGCCAAGGAACGTGACAAACTCGCCCCGCTCCACATTCAGAGATATACCTTGCAGCGCGACCGCGGCATTGCGATAGCGCTTCCCAACCCCATCGAGCACGACCTCCGGAATTGACCCCTTGGTCTCCGTCACCATCCTGGCTCCTCCGTCAATGGAAGATAGATTGCGGATGGATGCGCAGCGGTGTGCAATATCTGCTGCGTAGAACGCGCCCAATTCCATTGGTCCGCAAGCTGCGGCGGAACGTCCGTGGAAGGATTGCGGTCAAAGAGAGGAAATGCCGAACTCGCAATCTCCAGGCGCAGCCTTTCGCCGCACGCAAGAACAAAGGCAACCGGTTCCAGCTTGAACTCCCAGGCATGAACCTCATCCGCCGCATAGTCTGCATCGCGGAACAGCCATGAACTGCGCGCAATTCCAATCGACAAGCACTCTGCTCGTCCGCTTGAAGTAACTCGCACCAGCTTGGCTGTCAGGTCCGCATGAGCCGCGGATGTTGAAGCATAAAGCGAAACGCGGGGATGGCCGAATATTTCCGTCGAGCGAAGGGCTGCTTCAGACGTGTAGACCAGCAGATTGTTGCCCGATTCAAGCGCAGACTGATCGAATGCACCGCTCAACGCCTGTGACCCTCCCGGCGCTGCAACAGGTACCTCGGGGTCATATACAAACACGTCGCGAGGTTCATCGCCGCCGGGAGCATCGCTGGCGAGGCGTCCATCGCCCTTCCGCGAATTGGCCTTTCCCTCACTCCGCAAATACATCGGATATGTCGCCTCTGCCGGCCACTCTTCAGTGCTCCGCCAATCATTTGTGCCGAGCGTAAAGTAACGTATTCGCGGCTCGCTGCTGAATGCTCCTGAATCCTTGAGCCAGTGATCGAACCATCTAAGCAGTATTGTATCTGTGTTCAAATTGGCTGCTTCGCCAAGGTTCAAATCGCCCGCTCGATCACCCCAAGGAATATGCATCCACGGCCCAGCTATCAAATATTGATTCTCGCGCGCATGCTGGCTGCCCGCTCCCCCGCAAAGCGCGAGATAGCCCGCGATGGCGCCTTCCAGATAAGTGTCGAACCATCCGGCTAAGTGCAGCGCGGGAATTCGAATGCAATCGAGCCGATTGCTAATGTCCATGCTTGACCAGTAGTCGCCTGGCTCGCGATGCGCAAACCAATCCCGGACATAACTCGGCAGCGTCGGGTCTGAAATTGCAGGATGATCCGCATACGGAACATGCGCAACCTGCGCGCGAATGTCGACCCATGCCGCTTCCAGTTTGTCGCTGGCGTCGCGCAAGCCAAGTCGTCGCGCATCCTCGCGCAGCATCTGTATTCCCCATCCAAGACTCGAGCTGAGCCGCAGCGCACCTTGGCAATAGAACCATCCATGATAGAGATCGGCAGCCGTCATATGTGGCGCAATGCACTGCAAACCATCAGGCTGCTCCGCGGCTGCC
This sequence comes from uncultured Occallatibacter sp., assembly GCA_964458965.1. Classification (GTDB taxonomy): domain Bacteria; phylum Acidobacteriota; class Terriglobia; order Terriglobales; family Acidobacteriaceae; genus Telmatobacter. Next base: position 4,096 of record CAYWMR010000406.1, read on the forward strand.
AGCAGTTGCGTCGCGCCCTGATAAGAAAACCCATACATGCCGATGCGCCCGTTGCAAGCCCCATGATTGCGAAGCCAGGCAATCGTCTGCGCACCGTCGGAGCCTTCATTGCGAAACGGATAAAAGACACCCTCCGAATCTCCGCGTCCCCGCACATCCTGTATCGCAACGTGATAGCCGTGCCGCGCAAACCACATCGGATGCGCATACACCACTGTTGAAGCAATATCGCGCCCATACGGTTGGCGCATCAGCAGCGTTGGCCACGGCCCACTCCCCGCCGGATAGTAATGATCCGAGACCAGCACGGTTCCATCTGCCAGCCGGCACTCAACTCCGCGCTCCAGGCGAACCCCGCTTCCGCAATCGACAAGTGCCATCTTCAAGCTCCGTGCCTCGGCTCAAAGTTATACATGGCCACAAGAATCTCCGCGATGCGTGCGGCCGCCTCGTTGGACCATCGCTCGCCATTCTCGGCCGTGGCCGCCGACGGATCGCCCATCACTCCGCTAGGCGCAATGTCTTTGGTGAGCCACGCAAAGTTCGCCGATGAACCCTCCGGCCTTAGTAACTCGGGCTCGTCAACGCGAGCTATGTAGTTAGACGTGTACTCTTCCGGGTGCACCAGATCAGGCGTCG
>CAYWMR010000407.1:0-4722 GCA_964458965.1 uncultured Occallatibacter sp.
GTTGCCCAGTTTGACGGTGGGCAGCGGGGTGCTGGTGTCGATCTTGATAACCGCCAGGTCGGTAGCCTTGTCGGTGCCGATGACGCGCGCCGGACGGCCCAGGTCCTGGCTTTCGGGGTCGGTGGAGAGCTTCACGTAGATCTTGTCGGCCTTCTCGATGACGTGGTTGTTGGTGATGATGTAGCCCTTGGAATCGACGATGAATCCGGAGCCTAGGGACTCCCGAACCTGGCCGTCGTCCCCGCCGTCCTGATCGGGCATCTGGCCGCCAAAGAAGCGATTGAAGAAGTCCTGCATGCCGCCCTGACCTTGTCCCTGCTGGTCGTCTTCCTGGTCCTGATCGTCGCCCGGATTCTGCTGCTTGGGCTGGATGCGGCTGTGGGGATTGCGGCCGGGCCGTGTGGCGGACTGCTTGGGCAGCGTCTGGGTGTTGATGTTCACCACGGCGGGGCCGACTAGATGCGCGATCCGGACAAAATCGTTGGGGGGGACCGGAGTGTTCACAACCTTCAAAGGAGTGGCGTCGGCGCTGCTGTTCTGCGTTTCTTGCCCGCGGACTCCGTGCGCGGCGAAGGAGCCGGCCACAATGGCCCCCGAGAGGGTGGCAAGCAGGACAAAGACTGAGGCGAGACGGCGCGAGTTGAGCCGTTCGAGGAGAGATTTCATAGGTTCAATGACCTCATTCGGTGACCAGCCTTCCGGCTGGAGCTGATTATGCACCTGACTTCAGTATAGCCAGTTGCGGGCAAGCCCGTCTGGCGCAAGCTGCTCCAGGTCTTTGTGAGGTCAACCGGGAGATGGAGGCGCACGTTCGACCCGCATTACTCGCCGTCTTCCACGCAGGCCCGCGAAGACCGCATTCCACAGATATAGACGGGATTGTGAGGGAAGAGTCGCGGCGACGGCGTCTATCTCAGGAGCAGCCGGGCAGTTTGCCTATTGCGCGTTGGCGGGGAAGGCTTCCTTTCCTGCGACGTAGGTTTCCAGGAAGTGGGCGTAAAGCAGGGACGGAGCGCCAACCTTGTAGATGTCCATTTCGATGAGGATGAAGTCCGCATCGTAGCCCGGCGCGAGCTTGCCCTTGTGCTTCTCGGCGAATTCAGCGTATGCCGAGCCCTGGGTGTAGGCGTAGAGAGCCTGGCCGCGTGTGAGCTTGTTGGCAGGAAAATACTCCTTGGTTCCGGCCTGATTCTTTCGCGTGCAAGCGGCGTAAAGCCCGCGAAGGGGCGTGATCGATTCGACCGGATAGTCGGTGCCGAAGGCCAGCGGGACGCCCGCGTCGAGGAAAGCCTTCCATGCATAGGAATAGGCTGCTCGCTGGGGACCAAGACGATCCTGGGCCCAGTTCATGTCGGTAAGCAGGTGGCTGGGCTGCATCGATGCAATGACGCCAAGCTGTTTGAAGCGCGGGATGTCAGCCGGGTCGACGACCTGGGCGTGCTCAATGCGGTTGCGCGCGGTGGTGGAGATGCCAGGCTGCGCATAGGCGTTGAGGGCCATTGCGGCGGCTTTGTCACCGATGGCGTGAAAGCCCAACTGGAAGCCGGCCCTGGCGCGCTCGACGGCCATTTTGTTGAGTTGGTCCTGGGTGTACTGGGGCAGGCCGGTGTTGCCTGGATCATCGAAGTATGGAGCTTTCAACGCCGCTGTTCGCGAGCCCAGCGAGCCATCCATGAAGCCTTTCAGAAAGCCGGTGTGCAACATGGGATCGTTGGCGTCGTGATGGGCGCGCATCTTGATCAGGTCGTCGAGGGGCGCTTTGAAGGGCAGCCACTCGGTGATGCGCAGGTTGAGCTTGCCCTCCTTCTCCAACTCCTCATAGATGAGAAAGTCGTCCCAGTCGCTGAAGTCCTGCACGCTGGTTACCCCGTGTGCCAGCGCGTCGGCGATGGCCAGCTCGTCGCCGCGGCGGCGCTCGTCGTGGCTGGGCGGAGGAATGACCTTGTAGACCAGGCTTTGCGCCGACTCGCGAAGAATGCCGGTCGGTTCGCCTTTGGAGTCGAGATCGATGGCGCCGCCTTGCGGCGGGATGGTTTTGCCGTTGATTCCAGCGGCGGCCAGGGCAGCGGAGTTGGCAATGGCGATGTGGCCGTCGATGCGGTCAAGAAATGTGGGATGGCCGCCAGTGACCTTGTCGAGGTCCTGCCGGGTAGGCAGCACTTTTTTTACCCACAGCGTGTGATCCCAATTGCCGCCGGTGAGCCAGTGGCCGGCGGGAACGTTGTTGGCGAAGGTCTGTATTTTGGCGAGCATGTCGGCGAGGGATTTGACGCCGGTCAGGTCGACGTTGAGCTTGGTCCGGCCGGCGCTGCCCAGGTGGACGTGCGCGTCGTTGAACCCGGGGAAGATGAACGTGCTCGTGCTGGATGAGTCCAGGTCGCGCAGGCGGGTATTGGGTCCGGCAAGGCGGGTGATGTCTGCTGTTTTGCCGACGGCGATGACTTTACCTGCGCCGATGGCCATGGCCTCGACGACTTCCGGCTTATCCTCGGCCATGCCGACGCCGGTGTAGATGCTGCCGTCGAAGAAGATGAGGTCGGGCACGATGCTGAGCGCGGCCGGCGCGGGTGACGCGGGCTTTTTGGGCGGCGTGTGCCGGGTCGGCGTGGTCTGAGCGGGGCACAAGGCCGCGGCGGCGAGGGCCGCGGCGAGCATTGTGAAGTGAATGCGCATGCGCAAATGTTACCAGAGCAGCAAGAATGCACTGGCGGGGCATTGCCTGCATCCTATTGGGCATGAGATTTGTTGGAGGCGTCAGCATGGCGATGGTGGCACTTTCAAGCCAGGACTGGATGTACGCAGTCTTTCTGTTTTCAGCAGTAGTGGTGTTCGGCAACGGTTTGCACTACGTGGTCTTTCGGCTGCTGCGCAGGCAGCAATCTGAAACACAGCGGCGCAGTCTCGGCCTGCGGACCTACCTGGCGAAGCCGGCCAGAGGTGTACTTCTCACCATTGGACTGCGGATCATTCTGCCCTTTGTCCCACGGATTCCACTGGATGTGTTAGACCGCGTGGAACAGATCGTGGAATGCCTGCTGGTGGTTTTTCTCGGCTGGATGGCGATTGGCGGCGTCTACGTTTTTCAGGCGGTCACGCTGAGCCGGTTCGACACGACCGTGGCCGACAACCTCCGTGCGCGCCGCGTTCACACGCAAATGCAGTTCTTCCGGCGGATGCTGATTACCATTGTGGTGCTGCTCGATATAGGCGCGCTGTTATGGACTGTGCACGACCAGAGGTTGTGGAACTACGGCACGGGCCTGCTCGCCTCGGCAGGCCTGGCCTCCGTCATGCTTGCCATCGCGGCCAAGTCCACGGCTTCCAACCTGATCGCCGGACTGCAGATCGCCATCAGCGAGCCGATTCGCATTGACGATGTTGTGGTGATTCAAGGCGAGTGGGGCAGGATTGAAGAGATCACCGGCACCTACGTGGTGGTGAAGATCTGGGATGAGCGGCGCCTTGTGGTGCCGCTGAGCTTCTTTATCGAGCAGCCATTCGAGAACTGGACTCGCCGGCGCGGGGATCTGCTCGGCACTTCGTTCCTTTATGTGGACTACACGGTACCCGTGGAGCCGCTGCGCGCCGAGTTGACCCGCATTGTCAGCGCGTCGCCGCTGTGGGACAAGCGCGTTTGCGGCCTGCAGGTGACCAACCTGACCGATCGGGCCATGGAACTGCGATGCCTTGTCAGTTCCGCCGGCTCTTCCCAGTTGTTTGACCTGCGTTGCCTGGTCAGGGAAAGGATGGTCGAGTTTCTGCGCGAAAACTACCCCCGGGCACTGCCCGCGACCCGTGTTTCGATGCTTGAGACAATTGCTCCTCAGCGGGATTCGCCGGAGCGGGCGAAACCGTTTGGAATGCGCGGAATGTAAGGAGCTACTGTTCTTCAGCCCACTCCAGTGTGGCGAGGGTTAGCAGCAGCACGCGACGCAGGCCAATTTCGCGATCCTTGGCGGAATACCATTCAGCCTGGGTATGTGCGCCTGCTCCCTCGCCGCCGGCGCCCATTGACAAAGCCGGAACGCCGAGCGAGAGCGGAAGATTCGCATCCGTGGAGCCGAGTCGAAGATCGGTGCGCAATCCCAGGTGCCGGTCAACGGCGCGCAAAGCTTCCAGGAGCGGGGAATCAGCGGGCAATTGTGCCGCGGGACGGTCTCCGATTTTGGCGATGTTGAAGGAGAGCGGTCCCCGGCTCCGCGATTTTGCTGCAACATTGCTGAGCTGGACGGCGTCTTCTACGGCGCGAAACATGGCAACTTCGAGGCGCAGCAACTGGTCAGCGCCGGTGGAGCGGAAATCGATGGTGGCCTGAACGTTTTCAGGAATGGAGTTTACGCTTGTACCTCCATGGATCGTGCCTATGTTGAGCGTGGTGCGGGAATCTTCGTGAAGGGAAGTTCTGGACAGCGTGGCCAGCGCGGCCGACAGCGCGGCGATGGGGTTGGGAGTGCCTGCGTCGGTAAAACTGTGGCCGCCCGGACCGGTAACGACTATTTTGTAACGCTTGCTGCCCAATGCCTGGGTGACGACAGAGTCTGCGCCTGCGCCGTCGAGGACGATATGGGCCCCGATGCGGCCGGCAAGCGCGCGCTGCGAGTAAATGTGGCGAACGCCGCGCAGGTCGCCTTCGCCCTCTTCACCCACATTGCCCATGAACAGCAGCGGAACGGGCAGCTTTGCTTTTGCCAGGACGAGCGCATGGGCGATGGCCAGCATTCC
>CAYWMR010000408.1:0-4715 GCA_964458965.1 uncultured Occallatibacter sp.
GAACCGGGTGCTGCGGTTGCGGGAGAAGCATTGCTCGATGCGGACGCGGCGGAGCCCGTTACCGGCAGGCTGTTCAGGTCGGCCAGAGATTGAATTTGAGACTGCGGGGCCATGACGGCGACGCTGTAAGTGACGCCGGTTCGGGGATCGAGGAAATAATTGGGGCTGGTCTGGAAGCTGCCGCTCAAGGAAACCAGCAGGCTCTGGGCAACGTTGGACTGCGTGAGGCCGATCTCGCTGGCGCGGGTGCGGTCGACGGCCACATTGAAGTTGGGATAGTTGAAGGGCTGATGGATGCGGGCGTCGGCGATGCCGGAAACCAGGCGGACCTCGTGCAACATGCGTTCGGCCAAGTCGCGATTGCCATACAGATCCGAACCCACGATTTGAATGTCGATGGGAGCCGAGAGGCCGAAGCTCAGAATCTGAGTGACGATGTCGACCGGGAGCATGTAGAACGTGACGCCGGGATACTGATCGGCGAGAACGCGGCGGAGCTTTTCGACATAGGCCTGGGTGGGGTGGTGATCGCTGCTCAGCTGTACCTGAATGTCGGCGTCAGCGGGGCCGATGGGCGCCGAAGTGGAGTAAGAGAGGTTCAATCCGGAGTATGGCAGGCCGATGTTATCGACGATCGAAACCACCTCTTTGGCCGGGATGTGTTCGCGAATGGTGGAATCGATGTGGTCGCAGAGGAGAGCCGTCTCCTCAATGCGCGTGCCAGTGCGGGCCCGGACGTGAATTTTGAACTGGCCGGCGTCTACAGAGGGGAAGAAATCCTGGCCGAGCGAGGGAAGCAGAAGGCCGACGGAAGCGACAGTAATGACTGTGAAGAGTACGAGGAAGAACACGGGGAAATCCACGCACAGAGTGAGCAGACGCAGGTAGCCGTTGCGCATCTTCGAGAAGCCGGATTCAAAACCGAGCTGAAACTGGACGAAGGGATTGCGGCTGGCCTGCTTCAATGCGGTCTGCGCGTCGTCATGCTCCTTGAGCAGGTACTTGGCCATGGTGGGCACCACGGTTCGCGAGAGCAGGTAACTTGCGAGCATGGCAAAGACCACCGCCTCAGCCATGGGCACAAACAGGTAGCGGGCCACGCCGCTGAGGAGGAACATGGGCACGAAGACGATGCAGATGGCGAGGGTAGAGACCAGGGCAGGGGTGGCGATTTGCGCTGCGCCGTCGAGGATGGCCTGCTCGATTTCCTTGCCCGACTCGAGATTGCGGTTGATGTTTTCTATTTCCACTGTGGCGTCGTCGACGAGGATGCCTACGGCCAGCGCGAGGCCGCCAAGCGTCATGATGTTGATGGTCTCATGAAGCCAGTAGAGCATGATCAGCGAACACAGGATAGATAGCGGAATCGACACCGCAATGATCACGGTGGAGCGAAAGCTGCCCAGGAAGACCAGGATCATGATGGCGGTGAGGCAGGCGGCGATAATGGCTTCCCGGACGACACCGTCGATAGCGCTTCGCACAAAGATGGACTGGTCGGAAAGGGAGCTGATCTGCAACTCCGGGGGCAACTGACCCTTGATGTTCACGAGCACGTTCTGTACGCCCTTGATGATGTCGAGCGTGGATGCCGAGCCAGTCTTCATGATGCTCATCAACACGCCGCGGCTGCCATTGACGCGCACGATGTTGGTCTGCGGGGGACTTCCGTCGCGTACGTGGGCCACGTCGCGGACGTAAATCATTGCGCCATTGACCGATTTGATGGGAAGGTTGTTCAGATCGTCGATAATCGAAGGCGCGGAGTTGGTTTCGACCGCATATTCGAAGCGGTCGATCTTCATGGTGCCGGAGGGCGCGATGAGATTTTGCGCGTTGACGGCGTTGACCACATCGACCGGCGAAAGGCCTTTGGCCTGGAGCGCATGCAGGTCCAGGTCCACCTCAATCTGGCGCTGCCTGCCGCCGTACGGAAAGGGCGATTGAGCTCCCTCTACGGTGGCAAACTGGGTGCGAATGGTGTTCGATCCGATGTCGTTCAACTGCTGTTCGTTCAGGCCCTTCCCGGAGAGCCCCAATTGCAGCACCGGCACGCTGGAGGCGTTGTACTGGATGATGAAGGGCGGCGTGGTGCCGGGTGGCAACTGACGCAACTGCACCTGGCAGATGGCGGTAACCTGGGCCACAGCGCTGCCGATGTTCACGTGGGGCTGAAAGAAAATCTTGATGATCGCAATACCGTTGAGCGATTGCGACTCAATGTGTTCGATGTCGTTGACGGTGGTGGTCATGCCCCGCTCGCTGTTGAAGACGATGCGGGTAGACATTTCCTGCGCGGAGAGGCCGGAATACTGCCACACCACGGTTACCACGGGAATGTCGATATTGGGAAAGATATCCGTCGGCATCGACTCGATGCTGAAGACGCCGAGGATCATAATCAGGAGCGCAAAGACGGCGAAGGTGTAAGGCCGCCGCAGCGCAAGCCGGACAATCCACATCATAAGGCGGGTACTCGCTCCTGAGCCGGGGTGTTCTTAAGGACGCCGACCGTGACTGGGACGCGCGCGACCATTGGACGGGAAGAACTGGTCAGCGGTTACCCCAATCCGGTTTCGACCGGCTCACCGGGTTTCGCGGCCGAACGACCTGAGCCGTCCAGAGCCGATACAAAATTCAGATGAAACTACTATGGTATCCGAACTTTCAGGATGTTGGCATGAGGGCGAAAAAATGGAGCAATCTCCATTGGGTTATGGACGCTGAAAGGGGTGGAAAGGACGCAAATTTGCGGTGGTTCGGCATCCCGGGATATGAGGTGGTGCGGGATGGTTGAAGGCAACCTTCCGGCAGTGTGGTGCATCGTGGGAAAGGTTTGGCGGGCAGGGGGACCGGGTGCGGGACCTGGTGGGGAACTTAGGGATTCTTTGTTGGGGGTTGCTATATCCCACCTTTGCGACAGGAAAAAGTCGCAAAGATGGGGCACGGAGGTTGGGTGGCGCGTCCGGCAGAGTGCTCATCGCAACCGTAACTCGACGCCGCGAGTCAAGATGCTAAGGATGCCAGATATTTATAAAGTGCTGTAGGGATACCTATAAAGTGCTGTAGGAACGCGGGTCCTTCGACTCGCTTCGCTCCCTCAAGATGACAGCAAAGAATGGGGTCGGTTGTGCGCTGTCACATCGCCTGTCGCGGCTGGTTCGAATACAATGGTCGCGTTACGAATGACGGAGATGCGAAAGGCTGTGGCTGTGGATGAAAGCCCATAACCAATCATCAATGGGGCGGACGAAACCTTTGCCTAAACCGCTGCGTCCCTAGAAACGACCGCCGGTAGTGTGATTCTTCCATTTTTTGCCGCATGATTGCCCCGGCGGGCATTCGAACAATTGAAACGACTGGAATCGAAATCATGTCCATAGGAAGTACTCCGGAGTCGCATTTATCCCCGCTCAGCGCATCTCACCAACCACCCTCCAGCAAGGGGAACTGGATTCGCATTGTTGTTTACCTGGTGCTGGCGGGTGCTCTGGGCTCCATTGTCTGGAAGATCTTTCAGAACCAGAAGCAGAGCGCGACGAACAGCGCCAATCAGGCGGCGGCGCTGTACAGCCGGCCGGTTCCCGTGCAGGTGGCCGCGGCGGAGCAGAGGCCGATGCCGGTGTATCTAACTGCGCTGGGCACGGTGACGCCCTACATGAGTGTGACGGTGAAGGCGCGGGTAAACGGGGAACTGGAGCCGGTGAAGTTTACCGAGGGACAGGAAGTGAAGCAGGGCGAGACCATCCTTGTGATCGATCCCAAGCCCTATAAGGCGGCGCTGGACCAGGCCAAGGGCAATTTGACGCACGATGAAGCGCTTCTGAAAAACGCCAAGGCGGAGTTTGCGCGGTACCAGGCGCTTTACGCGGCGGGCGTGGTGTCGAAGGAGACTCTGGATGCCGATGAGGCAGCCCAGGGCCAGTACCAGGGCGCAATCGAGGCGGACAAGGCGGCCATTGAAACCGCCCAACTGCAGCTCGACTGGTGCTCCATCCAATCACCGATCGACGGGCGAATTGGGCTGCGGCTGGTGGACCCCGGGAATATCATCACTGCCAACACCACCAACCTGGTCATCATCAATCAGTTTCAGCCGATCGCGGTATATTTCACGCTGCCTGAAAACGAACTGCCGCAGGTGCTGCACAAGCTGGCCACGGACCACCGCCTGCCGGTGGATGCTTACGACCGCGGCGACGTGCAGAAGCTGGCGGGCGGAACGTTGATGACCGCGGACAACCAGATTGACACGACGACCGGCACCGACAAGCTGAAAGCTGTATTCGACAACAAGGACAACGCTCTATTTCCGAACCAGTTCGTGAACATTCACCTGGTGATGGAAGATCGGCCGAGCGCGCTGGTGGTGCCTTCGGCGGCTATTCAGACGGGAATCCAGGGCGCGTATGTATGGGTGATCGACGGCGTTGATTCGAAGGGCAATGGAACTGCCCGGAATCAGCCGGTCAAGGTGGCGCTGGCCGAGGGACAATTGACCATTCTGGACAGCGGGATTCAGGCGGGCCAGGGCGTGGTGGTAGACGGAGCGGACCGTCTCCGCTCCGGACAAGCTGTAGCAGTGACCATGGCTCCGCACCGCTCCGACCAGGCCGGCGGGCCATTTACCGCGATGCAGCCCGCAGCGCAGGCGGGCGCCCGCAAGCCAAATCACGAAGGACAGGATAAGAGGGTGCGGCAGTGAGCCTGAGTCC
>CAYWMR010000409.1:0-4709 GCA_964458965.1 uncultured Occallatibacter sp.
GCGCGACCTCTCCATCTGCGACCTGGTCAGCCGCAGCGAGATCGCCATCAACCGCCTCGAACGCGAAATTGATCAGGCCGCACTGGATCTGCTGGCTATGGAACAGCCCATGGCCATCGATCTCCGATTCATCCTCAGCGTGATTAAGATCAACGCCGATCTGGAACGTGTAGGCGATGCGGCCAAGAGCATCAGCGAACGTGTGCGCGGCATGGACCAGATGGCGGTGGCCGATCTGCCTGTGGATATCCCGCGCATGGCGTCGCTGGCAGCAGCCATGGTGCGCAAGTGCCTGCAAGCTTTTATCGAGGCCGACGCGGACATGGCGCGGAGCGTGCTCAGCATGGACGATGCCGTGGACGCGATGAATCGCGCTGCCTACAAGGCGCTGACCAAGGTGATGGAAGAGCAGAGCCACATTGCTCCGCAGGCTCTGAACGCGCTCATGATCTGCCGTAATCTGGAACGTGTGGCCGACCACGCCACCAATATCGCCGAGGACGTGATCTTCTGGCTGCAGGGCGCCGACGTTCGTCACTACAAGAGCGTCACCGGCGGCCGCGATCCACACGCTGTTGGGTAGGCAATTGAGAGAATGTTTCAATCATCTGTTAGCGCGTATTTCAACCATCCGCTAGCGCGTATTTCAACCATCTGTTAGCGCGTCTTTCAATCATCTGCCTTGTGTCAGGGCACGACTTCAGTCGTGCCGAAAACCGATCGAAGGCATTGGGCTTTAGCCCCTGCGGGACTTCCACCAGGATTTGCCCGAAAGCCTCTTCGATCACGCATGAATTCGCCTGCAATTGATTCTCATATGTACGGTCTCGTGTCCAGCAAGCTGATAGTTTGCGCATGGGCTTCGAGTCTCAGCTCACGGGCCGGGCAGCCGTCCGTGCCGCCGGCACGATAGTCTTGAACTGTGACCGCAGAGCGCGCAATGGATGCAGAACCCGCAAAGCCAGACAACGGACCAGCCGAGTTGTATTCCCGTCGGTTGCGAGAACTGCTACAGGCGCAGGCGGCCGAAAAGCGACGCGAAAGGCTCCTCGGATACGGCAAGCTCGCGGTTGCCGCCATCACGCTCATCTCTACATTCATTCTGCTTCGTCACACGGCGGCCATCAAATGGTTGCCGGCGCCGGTCGTTCTCTTCGTGGTGCTGGCTGTGGTGCACGAGAAGCTGATCCGGTCGCTTCGTCTTCGCGCGCGCAATATTCGATTCTATGAGCGTGGATTGGCCAGGCTTGAGGATCGCTGGGCCGGCACAGGAGCAACCGGAGAGCGATTCCTCGATCCTCTGCACCCGTATGCGCGCGACCTGGATTTGTTCGGCAAAGCCTCAGTGTTTGAATTGCTTTGCACGGCGCGCACACGGGCCGGAGAAGAGACGCTGGCCGCATGGCTGCTGGCTGCCGCGCCCGTCGATCAGATACGCAAGCGCCAGTCTGCCATTACCGATCTCAAGGACCGAGTCACCTTCCGTGAGAAGCTTTTCTCGCTTGCGGAGACGGTGCGGTTGGGTGTGCGGCCAGAAGCGCTTGCCGCCTGGGGAGAGCGCGAACCGTACTTCACGGATCAAGCCACTCGCGTGGTAACCGGGTTACTGGCAGCGCTCTGGATTCTGAGTTTGATTGGTTGGGGCGTCTGGGGTCTTGGCTCCGCAGCCTTAGCTATGTCGATTTTGAATCTGGGCTGGGCGCACCGCTTGCATACCCGCCTTGAGGATGCGGTTGGCGCGGTGGAGAATGCAACGGAGGATCTGGCGGTCCTCGCCGGGGTTCTCCTGCTGCTCGAACGCGAGCGCTTTTCCTCTCCAATGCTGGTCGAGATGCAAGCCGCTCTCAAGTGCGACGGAATCGCACCGTCCATGGCAATCCGCAGACTCGCTCGCGTGGTCGAACTTCTCGAGCAGCGGCGAAACTTGTTTCTCCGGCCATTCGATATCTTTACCTTTTGGAGCGCGCAACTGATTTTTGCGACAGAACGCTGGCAACGGGAGTTCGGACCTAAGATTCGCGGCTGGCTTTCGGCAGTCGGAGAGTTAGAAGCACTTACCGCACTCTCTGCCTATACTTATGAGCACCCGAAAGATGTTTTTCCGGAGTTTGCCGAGTCTGAGTTAGTTGGCATGGCCCCTCTGTTCGAAGCGGAGGGACTGGCTCATCCACTGCTGCCTGCGGCTAAGTTAGTGCGCAATGACCTGAAACTCGGCAACGGCCTGCAGCTGATCATTTTGAGCGGCCCGAATATGGCGGGCAAGAGTACTTTCATTCGCTCGGTGGGCGTGAACGCGGTTTTAGCGCAATGCGGCGCGCCGGTGTGGGCAGCGCGGTTGCGCATGTCTCCGCTCACGGTTGCGGCCTCTATCTGCATTCTCGATTCGCTGTCGGGAGGCGTTTCAAGATTCTACGCGGAGATACATCGGATCAAGGTTGTGTCCGACTTAACGCGCGGGCCCGTTCCGGTCCTTTTCCTGCTCGACGAGTTACTATCTGGGACTAACTCCCACGACCGGCTGGCAGGGACCGAGTCTATTGTGCGAAGCCTGGTGGAGCGCAGTGCCATCGGCATCGTCAGCACGCACGATCTTGCGCTGGCGCAGATTCCCGCGGCGATGGGTGAATGTGCAGCAAACTATCATTTCGAAGATCGTTTTGAAGACGGCAAGTTGATCTTCGACTACAAACTGAAACCGGGAATCGTAAAAACCAGTAATGCGCTGGAACTTATGCGCTCGATTGGATTGGGCGTTGGAAGTTATACCCTATAACTCCCACCAATCCAGCAGTAACATGCGCGGATAATAGAGGCCGGCGCGAACGGTTGCCTCGGCCCCATGCAGGTTGCGAAGAATCTGCGCATAAGCTTCAAGCTGAGGTGCAAACTCCTCTCGCATCCGGAGCATAGCATCGGCCCGATCTTGGTCAGCCAGTTCGGCGTGCGCGGTTTTGTAATCGACAATCCACCAGGCATCCTGGCCTTCCGACAGCGGCTCAACTCCGGCGCGAAAAACGCGATCGACGCGAACGGTCGTAAGCCTGCCTGCGACCACGCCCGTCCAGCGCACCTCGCTTTCCGCATCCGTATGCGGCGAAAGAATCCATTGTCCGTTGGGGTCATGGGAAGCATTGAGCGCAAGCTGCAATGCCTCGGCGGCGACTTTTGCTGCCTGCGTCTGGTCCACACCTGAGGCTCGCACCTGGGCGGCGATACGGGGTTCGAAACGCTCCACCGTGGCACAGGCCGAATTCCAATCTTGTGTTGTCCGCCGGCGGGCCAGCTCTTCAAGGAGGGTATGCACAGCGGCGCCAAGTGCTCGGGAAAGTAGACCGCCTTGGTGGCGGGCGTAAAGTCTGCCATCCCAGGTCTCAGGCGCGAGATCCAGGGCACTCGGCAGCTCTTTGCGGATGCCTGATTCTGAAAGCCCCGGAGATGCCGCCCACCGATAATCCACCGGCAGACGGTGAAGCAATGTGGGCTTGATCGCGGAAGACATCACCAGCAGGTTGCTCTCGGCGGAGGCGGCGATGGACTCGATCTCTGCTTCGATGGGCGCGGCAGCGGCCTTCCATTCTTCAAACTTGTCGCGCACCTCCTGTTCAAACCCAGGCCAGGCCGTTGCCAGCAGGCTCCCAGTTGGCTCGACGAGCCCGAAGCTGTCATTGCTCTCAGCCTTGTAGGACGGCCGCGCAAAGAGATGCAGCTCGTCACGGGCGCGGGTTGAGCACACGTAGAGAACCCGGCGGTCCTCCTGCGATTCTCGCTCCCGGTAGACGCGATCGACCCACTGCTTTGCCCTGCCGCGATCTTCCCCTTTGGGTTGCAGCGGCGCGATGAGAAACTCCGTAATCTCTCCAGATTCGTCCGGTTCAGCCAGCCCGCGTTCGAGCCATGAGAGCAGCTTGCCCCGGCTCCGGCCCCCCGCAGCCTGCAATTCGGGCACGATGACTACTTCGAACTCCAGGCCCTTCGACTTATGTATGGTCATCAACTGCACACCGCAGTCGCTGCCAGCTTCAGGATCGGGCTGTGCGGTCAGCTTGTCCAGCGCGGCTTCAAATGCCGGTCCCAGCAGATCCCGTTCGCCGTCCGGCAGCCGGTCCAGGCAGCTCCAAAGCAGGTTCACGTTTGCGCGTGCCGCTCGATCCAGGCAATCCGCGCCGCCCAGCCGAAGCCACAGTTGTTCCAGCCAGGTTCCCAGCGAAAAAGTTGGCAGCGTGGCGCGAATATTCGGCGCGGCCGAAAGCGCTCCCAGAACGCGGCCAGCAGCGCCTCTCCCTGCAGTGCTCAGCAGCGGCAGGCGTTCGGCAAGCAAGTCCGGCACCGGCCTGGCAAGAATCTTCGCATCGTCGGCGCTGGTGAGTGTATGCAGGTCCTTAAGATCAAGCCCGCACCACGGAGCGCGAAGTACTCCCAGCCAGGCCACACGGTCTTGCGGATTCATCAGGGCGCGCGCCAATGCAAGCGCATCGAGTACTTCGGGACGGTCCGCCAGCTTTTCCAAATCAAGTGCCCGGAAGGGAATTGCGGCCTGGCGAAGGGCCTGGGCTATAGGCGCAAGCGCCGACCGTGCGCGGCCCAGCACGGCGATTCGGTATCGTTCACCTTTCGCGCGAGCTTGCTCCATGCGCCCAATGTGGCCCTGGATCAGCGCGACGATCTCATCGATTTGCGCTGCGCGTACGGCCTCCTTTTCCCTCAATGCG
>CAYWMR010000410.1:0-4708 GCA_964458965.1 uncultured Occallatibacter sp.
GGAGATTGCGCGATCGGCGCAGCAACTAGGCATTAACTATCCGGTGCTGATTGACGGCGCCACGCTCGACAAGCCCTACGGCGGCCCGGACGGCCTGGATGCCATGCCGACCTCGTTCTTTGTGGATCGCAAAGGCAAAGTTGTGGCCGCAGAGTTGGGGCTGACTTCGAAGGCCGACATCGAGGGGAATATTAAGAAGGCGCTGAACGAGTGAGGGAAGCGTGCCGCTTCCAGAGAATAGGGAACAGGGAATAGGGAACAGCTGGTGGCCTTGTTAGCCAGTCAGTTTGTGCGTTCGAAGGTAAAGTGCCATGGTGGGACCGAATAAGGCAATTCGGGTGGCAGCCGCATTGGCGCTGGGGATTGCCGGCTTGTTTGTCCATGGGCAGATTCCCTCGGGCGACGCTGCCAGCCGGCAAGTGCTGAAGACCGCCGCAGTGGAATACCTCTATCCCGAGCAGGTAACTGTGGCCGCTGGAAAGGCGAGCGACGTTACTCTGCATTTTCGCGTTGCCGAAGGGTTGCATATCAATTCGCATACGCCCAAAGATGCGTTTCTGATTCCGACGACCTTCTCCATTCCGGACGGCGCGGGCGTGCGGCTGGAACAGGCCAGTTATCCGGCCGGCGAGGACTTCACGCTGCCTGTCGATCCGACGACGAGGCTCAGCGTTTACACGCGCGACTTCACTATTCAGGCGCGCATTGTGGCCTCGCCCGGCAATCACCTGGTTGAGGGCAAGCTGCACTACCAGGCTTGCAACAAGAGCGCATGCCTGCCGCCGAAGACGATTCCTGTGGCGATTGATGTGATTGGGAAATGAAGAAGCTGGGACTGAGGGACTAAGGGACTGAGGGACTAAGGGACTGAGGGACTGCAACCCGGGGCAATCGGAAACTGGCGATCTTTCATTCACGCCGCATGAGGAATAGTGTTCAGAGAACAGGAGGGCATTACGGCAACCGAGGCTGTTGTTCCGCAGGCGGATGAAAGCCCGGTGGTTGCCCCTAAGGCCGGCTCTGTGAAGAAGGCGTACTAGCCTGAGTTTCTGGCCGAGCATGAGGCGGTGATGACACGGGTTCGAGAAGAGGGAGCGAAGCGCTTTCGCCGGTCGGTTGAAAGAGCCATCGCAATGGGAATCATCGACAAGGAGGGCAACCTCTTGAAGAAGGCGCTTCCCGCGGATATGCAGCCGGGTGCGGATCGCGACTTCGGGGGATAGTGGATGCCGATCATGTACGTGGTGGCTGGGCCCGCCGGCAGTGGAAAGACAAGTGCGTTTCCCGGAAGCCATTAGGCTGAGATTACTTGTACTTGAATCCCTTGCTTGCACTAGATGCCTGCGTTGCCTACAATACTTGCATGCAGTATACGATTCGCAATGTGCCGGACTATCTCGATGCTGCCCTCCGCGTTTCAGCGCGGGAGCAGGGGAAGAGCCTGAACGAAGCGGCGATTGAGGCACTGGCTCGCGGATTCGGCCTGGGCGATAGCAGAGTCCGCCAACGCGATTTGAGCGATATTGCTGGAAGCTGGAGAAAAGATCCCGCTTTTGAACGCGCCCTCGCAACGCAGGACACCGTTGACGAGGAGATGTGGAAGTGAACTCAATGGCACGTGTGAGCCGTGAGTGCAGCGTGGCCTCCTCATGAGGCTCGCCCTCGACACCAACCGCTATACCGACCTTTGCCGCGGTGAGCTTTCAGTGATCGAAACAGTGGAGCTGGCAGACGAAGTCTGGCTGCCTTTCATCGTGGTGGGAGAACTGCGCGCCGGATTCGCGGTGGGTACCCAGGGGACGCGCAACGAAGCAGCCCTTCGCAGATTTCTTCTCAAGCCGGGCGTAGCCATTCTCTACGCGGACGGCCAGACCACGCACCACTATGCGAACGTGTACCGGCAACTGCGCAAGCAGGGAACACCGATACCGACGAACGACATGTGGATTGCGGCGCTTGTGTTGCAGCATTCGCTGGTGTTGATGGGGCGGGATGCGCACTTTGATGCGCTGCCTCAGATGGCCAGGGCATAGCCGCGAGTTTCCGGCATGGATGGATGAGGCGCTGCGGGAGAGTCTATACTCGACTCGGAAGTTGCGGGAGTTCTTCGAGCAAGGGAAGGCGTTGCCGGTTACAGGCGGACAAGGGATCCCTGGCGTCACTTGCGTGGTCTAGCCAGTTTTGTTGATAATCTTTTGGTCCTCCCCGAGCAGTTCTTCGCGATCTTTGGACCAGGAGAAGCGATGCGCAAGCAGCTTGTTAACCTCTCCCTATTTGCCCTTTGCACCGTGTTGGTTTTCGCGCAACAAGCGATGAACAACGAAGGCGTGACCAAGTTGATCAAGGCCGGGATGTCGGAAGGCATCATCGTCTCCACGATCAACTCCTCGCCGGGAAACTACGACACATCGGCAGACGCGCTCATCGCCCTGAAGACGGCCGGCGCCAGCGATAAGGTCCTCGCTGCTATCTTGCTGAAAGCCGCTGGCGCGTCATCGGTTGCCGTCAATAACACGGCTCCCGCGAACGGTCAGAACCCGCCTGTGCAAGAGCCGGAACAGATGGGCAAGGTTTTCTACATTGAACCAAGCACGCAGACGTTTAAAGCGGTGCCCGCCGAACGGTGGAAGCGTCAGATTAAGCCGGGTTGGGATACGGTTAAGACTTTGGACATTGTTGCGGGTCTGCATTCCAGTCTGCGGATTTCATCCAGCGATAAGGTTGTTTTTGTCTATCGCCCTCTTCCCGATCAGCAAATCTCGAATATCATGCAGAGGTTTCAAGTGTGGCCGTTCGAGGCGGACCACGACCAGCGCATCTGCGTCGTGGCAGAGAAAGTGAGGGCTAAAGAGCAGGGGAATCCGGGGGTCATACTGCTCGAACCCGTCAAGTACGGATCGTCGTCGTTCGCCCTAAGTCCCCCTGACGGCCACCTCAAGCCCGGAGAATATTGGATATCGGTGCCGGGGGTTGGGGGGATTAACGATCCAATCATCACCTTCGGCGTCGACTAAACGAATGCTTTACCCGCCCGCCCTCTTCTCAATCTTCGCCCAGGAGTCTTTTAGGGGGAGGGTGCGGTTGAAGACGAGATGAGCCGAAGACAGGTCGGAGGCGGAGGCAGGTGCCGAGTCGGGGTCGAGGCAGAAGTAGCCTACGCGCTCGAACTGGAAGCGGTCTTCTTGTCTTGCGTTGGCCAGCGACGGCTCAAGCTTTGCGCCGGTAAGAATCTCCAGCGAGTTGGGGTTGAGATTGTCGAGGACGTCCTGGCCTTCTTCCAGGTCGTAAGGGTCGGCTTTCAAGAAGAGCTTGTCGTAAAGGCGGATTTCAGCTCCGATGGCGTGGGCGGCCGAGACCCAGTGCATGGTGGATTTGACCTTGCGGCCGTCGGGTGAGTTGCCGCCGCGGCTGGCTGGGTCGTAGGCGCAGTGGACCTCGACGATGTTGCCTGCTGCGTCTTTGACCACGCTCTGGGCGGTGATGAAGTACGCATTGCGCAGGCGGACCTCTTTGCCGGGAGACAGGCGATAGTACTTGGGCGGAGGCAGCTCGCGGAAGTCGTCGTGCTCGATGTAGATTTCGCCGGAAAAGGGAACCTGGCGGGTACCGGCCGACGGGTCTTCCGGATTGTTGGCAACCTCGACGAACTCTTGCTGACCGGCAGGGTAGTTGTCGATGACCAGCTTGAGGGGATGAAGGACGGCCATGGCGCGGCTGGCGCGGCGGTTCAGGTCGTCGCGCTGGAAGTGTTCCAGCATTTCGATGTCCGTCGAACCGTTTGTCCGGGAAGCGCCGATGGAGGCGCAAAAGGCGCGGATGGCTTCCGGGGTAAAGCCGCGGCGGCGAAAGCCGCAAAGGGTGGGCATGCGCGGATCGTCCCAGCCCTGGACGACCTTTTCCCGCACGAACTGGATCAGCTTGCGCTTGCTGAGCACGGTGTAGGTAAGGTTGAGACGGTCGAACTCGATTTGCTGCGAAGGGAAGATGCCCAACTGCTCGATATACCAGCGGTAGAGGGGCTGGTGGTCGGTGAACTCGAGCGTGCACATGGAGTGGGTGACGCGCTCGATCGAATCCGACTGGCCGTGCGCGTAGTCGTACATGGGGTAGATGCACCATTGGTCGCCGGTGCGCTGGTGACTGGTGTGCAGGATGCGGTACATGACCGGATCGCGCATGTTCAGGTTGGGCGAGGCCATGTCGATTTTGGCGCGCAGGACGCGGCTGCCGTCGGGGAACTCGCCCTGCTTCATGCGGAGAAACAGATCGAGATTTTCTTCGATGGAGCGATTGCGATAGGGGCTGTCCGTGCCGGGCTCGGTGAGGGTGCCGCGATGCTGGCGGATCTCGTCGGCGGAAAGGTCGTCGACGTATGCTTTTCCGGTTTTGACGAGCTGCAAGGCCCACTCAAAGAGCTGGCCGAAGTAGTCTGAGGCGTAGCAGAGGCGATCCCACTCAAAGCCGAGCCAGCGCACGTCTTTCATGATGGAATCGACGTACTCCTGCTCTTCCTTTTCGGGATTGGTGTCGTCGAAGCGCAGGTTGGTTTTGCCGCCGAACTCGTCGGCCAGGCCGAAGTCAATGCAGATGGCCTTGGCGTGGCCGATATGCAGATAGCCGTTGGGCTCGGGTGGAAAGCGGGTCTGGATTTGGGCGTCGCCGTACTTTTGGGTGCGGACATCCTCGGCGATTTGATCGCGGAGGAAGC
>CAYWMR010000411.1:0-4682 GCA_964458965.1 uncultured Occallatibacter sp.
GCATTGCATGCACTCCTGGAACGATGATGCGCCAACCAGAGCAGATAATCCGCAAGCGCGGGTGGGAGGCGGAGCCGGGTCAACTCGGTCACGGTGGGTGTTGTGGAGGGTGAGAACCTCGGGCTAATACGACTCGCAGCGAATTTGGGGCAACTTTCTGTGGCGAAGTGGGTTCCAAATGTCGTAGACTTCTGCGGAATCGCGATGCTTGGCTTTCGATTTCGCGTCGATAAAAACAGGAGGTTTTTCCAATGCGAATTTCCCGCTCTGCTCGTTGGCTGCTGCTGGCCCTGCTTGTCTTCCTCATTCCCGCGTCCTCTTACGCGGGAGTATTCATCAGTGTCGGATTCGCTCCCCCGGTGCTGCCGGTTTATGTACAACCCGTTTGCCCCGAGCCGGGACTGATGTGGACGCCCGGCTACTGGGCCTACGGCGAGGACGGCTACTACTGGGTTCCTGGGGCGTGGGTGCCCGCACCGTATGTTGGCGCGCTTTGGACTCCCGGCTACTGGGGCTGGTCCGACGGTCTGTTTGTGTTCCATGAGGGCTACTGGGGACCGCACATTGGCTACTATGGCGGCGTAAACTACGGGTTCGGATACGGAGGTATCGGCTTTGCCGGCGGCATGTGGCGGGGCGGGTTTTTCTCCTATAACACCGCGGTAATGCATGTGGGCGTGGGCGGCGGATGGGGCAATCGCGTCTACGTAGACCACACTGTTGTGGAACGCGGTTTCGTTGCCAGGGATAGTCATGTAGCGTTCAGCGGCGGCCCGGGCGGAATCAATCATCCACCCACAGTCGACGAGCGAATCGCCGAGCACGATCAGCACCGCGGTCCCAGCCCGGTTCAGGCGCAACATGCGGCGGCTGCCAGGGCAGACAGAACTTCGTATGTGAAGAACAACGGCGGACACCCGAGCAACCTGGCTGTAGCGCATCCACTGGGGGCCCCACACGCAGCGGTCGGCGCGCATGCATCCGTAGCTGAGCATCCAGGACCGGCAGCGCATCCAATGGCTGAATCGCGTCCGGCGCCCACGTACCACACCACCCCGGCCGCACCGCGTACCGAAGCCGCTCCGCGCACCGAAACTTCTCCACGTTCGGCGCCAGCCCCGCGCACGGCTCCAGCGCCCGCAGCCCGTCCCGCACCTGCGGCACCCCGCGCCGCGCCCGCGCCAAGGGGCAAGGAAGAACGCAAGTAGTGAAAGGTTGCAGGTAAGGAACCGATGCTGTTCAACGAGGCCCACGGTCAGCCGTGGGCCTTGTTGCGTCAATCTTCAGCGGGCTCAATTCCGGCGATCTCGATCTCGATTCCGCCATGCTCCGGGTGAGTGTTTTCGCGGATTCGATAGGCGACGTGGATGCGGCTGCCCTGCACCAGTCCGAGAGCAGTGGCGCGCACAGCCAGGCCCCAGCCAACGGCGCGGATTGCGGAGCTTGAGCCGGCGAGAACCGGGTCGTGAGTAGCGGTGGGGGCCGAAGATGGCGCGGGCTCCTGAACCAGCTCGAGGCGGATGTGCCGGTCTTTCATGATGCGCAGTGGGGCCAGAAGGCGGACGTTTCGGGCCACGAAAATGGGCTCGGGGTTGCCGTGGCCCAGGGGCTCGAGTTTGCGCAGCCAGCCGGCAAGCACGGGAGTGATTCGATCCAACGGCAATTCAGCGTGGATGCGGAGCAGGTGCTCTGGGTCGCGGGCGGACAAGTTTTCGTTCGCAAATATGCGTAGGCGGCGCTTGAGCTCCGGCAACACGTTTGCAGGTAGCGCAAAGCCGCACGCAAAAGCGTGACCGCCGAAGCGAGTGAACAGGTCGGCGCAGGACTCAATGGCGTTGAGCAACTGAAAGCCTTCCACGGAGCGGCCCGAGCCGTGAGCAACGCCATCCTCGACACTGACCACGATGGCCGGCTTGGCTGTACGCTCGACGACGCGCGAGGCGAGAATGCCGATAACGCCGCGATGCCAGCCAACACCGTCGACAACCAGCAGACGGTCCGAGGCCAACTCGGTGTCGGTAGCGAGACGGGCCTCAATGGCGGTGAGCGCAAAGGCCTCGGTGTCGCGGCGCTCCCGGTTCAGGCGTTCGAGCTTGGCGGCCAGTTCGGCGGCACGGGCTGGCGAGCGCGTTGAAAACAGCTCGATAACTTCGGAGGCAACATCCATGCGGCCGGCTGCGTTGATTCGCGGTGCCAGGCGGAATGCGACGTCGAAGCCAGTGAGCTGCTTTGCCGAAGGGTCAAGCGCGGCAGCGGCGAACAGGGCGCGCAGTCCGGGGCCAACGGGGTGACGCAACTCACGCAGACCGAGGGCTGCAATCACGCGGTTCTCGCCGCGAAGCGGAACGGCGTCGGCGATCGTGGCGATGGCCGCCATTTTCAAGAAACTGGGAAGAGTTTTCTCGCGGGTGCGGGACGGGTCGCGACGTTCGAGGACAGCCTGGGCCAGCTTCATCGCGATAGCCGCCCCGCACAGGAACTTCTCAGGATACGGGCAGTCGGGCTGGTTGGGATTGAGGATGGCGAGCGCCGTGGGAACCGCATCTCCCGCCTGCAAAAGATGATGGTCGGTGATGATCAGGTCGAGGCCCAGGCGGTGTGCGGTTTCGGCCTCGGCAAAGGCTCTCATGCCCGTATCCACCGTAATGACCAGGCGGACACCGTCGGCATAGGCTGCCTCAAGAACTTCCGATTGAAGGCCGTAACCCTCGCGAAGCCGGTGCGGAACATGAAAGCGGGCTGTGCCGCCCAGCATCTCGATAGCGGTCTTCAACAGGACCACCGCGGTGGTGCCGTCCACGTCGTAGTCGCCGTAGAGAAGGACCGGCTCATGTGCGGCGATGGCCCGCTCCAGGCGCTCGACGGCCGCGGACATTCCCAGCATCAGAAGTGGATCGTTCAGGTGGCCTTGTTCTGGATTGAGGAAGGCGTGAGCCTCGGCGGCCTGGGTAATGCCGCGGGCTACCAGCAGTTCAGCCAGAACCTGAGGCAAACGTGCTGTCCTGGCCAGTTCAGCGGACTCCTCGGGATGCTGCGCGGCGACGGTCCAACGCTGGCGGGGCGCAGAGTGCGGCGGGCCTGGGGGAGGGACAGCCTGGTTGCCCACGGCTGTATCGGCGCTCACCCGCCTTACTCGTCCTCTTCGTCGTCGTGATCGTGACCGTCGATGACGATATCCTGGAAGGCTTCCACGTCTTCCAGCAGAGTCTGGTAACGCTCATACCACTCGGTGGTGGTTTCGTGCAGGAAGACCAGTCCCTGATGCACAAATCCCAGCTGAATGTAGCCCAGCATGCCGGCGTACTTGCGCAGCCACTGCGCTTCCACAAGCTCGGTGGCCTCTTCATCGGGGAAGTTCATGTCGCCGGCTTCTTCCACCAGTGCGTCAAGCTCCTCGCGCTCCAGAGACATTTCGCTGAAGGTGACAAAGGGAGCGCCAACGTGTTTGGCCATCTCCACAAAGTCTTTCCATGCGTCGGGGTTGCCTTGTCCCTCCCAGACGATTGAGGGTATATCCTCGGTGACGTAACCGGGGAGGCGGCGAAGGCCGTGACCTTCAATGAAGGCCACCATGTCGTCTTTCAGGGAGAGAAGATTTTCCAATGTCATAGTCAAGTATCTATTTTCGCAGATGGGGCTGGGTGGGCGCATGAGGAAAAACAGGGATTAGGGATTAGGGAACAGGAAATAGAAAAACAGAGCCCTGGTGGGAGTGAGATAGTCTGGAATCAGCCTTGTTTCATGGGGATTGAAGGCGAAACCCAATATTCATGGAGGAATACTGCTTGCCTGCTTTTGAGCGCCACGTCTTTGTCTGCCACAATATCCGGCCCGCGGATGCGCCACGGCCATCGTGTACCAGCGATGGGAAAAGCGATCTGCACACTCAGCTGAATCAACTCGCCAAGGCGGCGGGGTTGGGGACAACGGTGCGCATTAACAAGTCCGGCTGTTTGGACCAGTGCGAACATGGGCCGACGGTGGTCGTTTATCCGGATGCGGTGTGGTACGGGCATGTGCGCCCTGAGGATGCGGCGGAGATTGTGAACGAGCACCTGGTTGGCGGGCGGCCGGTGGAGCGGCTTCGGCTGGCCGACGAGTGCGTGAATACCAAAGGCTGCCCACACCGTGGGTGAGGGACGAGGTTTGGCCTTTGCGCAGGACAATCGCAAGTGGGCGATGAGCATTCGTGAGCATAGTTTTGAAAGGGCACGGTCGAAAACTAGGATGAAAAGGCGAATATAGGTGCGTGCTTTCCCAGGTCTGAGAATCCAGACCTGGGGCACCCAGCGTCCGTGTTTTCATCCACATGGGTGGGCCGCAGGCCCATGGAGACACGACTGAAGTCGTGCCCTTTCAAAGCCGGAATGCATCCGTGTCGCGGGTTTAATGTACATGGGGTGGTCCGATGGGTTATCTTGAGACTTAGCCCATGATTTTTTCGCGCGATTACATAGGGTATCTGGCCCGCAAAACCGTCAAGCACCTCATCGACGCCAAGATGATCACCACCAGCGACTTGAAGGTGGTGGAAGCGCGCGTCACCGAGGGACTGATTGAAGAAATCTCCCTTGAGGACCGCATCAACGACGAAGTTCGCGTGATTCTTGAAGCGTATTCGGAAGAGATGCGCAAGTCCGGCGCGCAATATGCCGAGATGTTCAAGAAGGTAAAGACCGAGC
>CAYWMR010000412.1:0-4679 GCA_964458965.1 uncultured Occallatibacter sp.
ACAAGGGCGACGTACCGCGCGAAGATGCGGTGGTGGTGGCTCGGCTTCGTGCGGCGGGGGCATTGATTCTGGGAACGACTAACTGCCCTGAGTTTCTGATGGCCTATGAGACAGATAACTTGCTGCATGGGCGGACGCGGAATCCGTGGGATTTGGAGCGGTCGCCGGGAGGGTCGAGCGGGGGCGAATCGGCGGCGATTGCGGCGGGCATGTCGGCGGCGGGGTTGGGCAGCGATAGCGGCGGATCGGTGCGTGTGCCGGCGCATTTTACGGGGATTTGTTCGCTGAAGCCTACGCCGGGTCGGATGCCGGGACGCGGACATTTGCCGCCGTGCGTGGGGCCATTTTCGGTGCTGGGCGCGATTGGGCCTATGGCGCGGACGATTGGCGATGTGGCGCTGATGTTTCGCATTCTTAGCGGGCATGATCCGGTTGATCCTGCGAGTGCGCCGGTGGAGTTGCGCGAGCCGGGGATGGCGGAGTTGCGGTCGAACAAGGTGGGATACCTTGAGGACGACGGACTGGTTCCGGTTACGCCGGAGACGCGAGCGGCGGTGAATGCCGCCGCGGCTGCGCTCAGGGATGCGGGATTCAATGTGGAACCCTTTCGGCCGCGGACGCTTGAGTTACTGCGGAAGTTATGGATGAAGTTTTTTGTGCAGTGCGGGGCAATGTTTTATGCGCCGGCGATCGCGGGTAGAGAAGATGAGCTAAGTCCGATTTTCAAGGAGTTTCTTGGGCTGGCTCGAAGCGCGCCGCCACTTACTGCGCAGGAGTTACTGGATGCTTGGGCGGAGCTGGATGTGCTGAGGGCGAAGACGCTGGAGGAGATGCGCAAGTATCCGGTGCTGCTGTGCCCGGTGGCGAGCGTTCCGGCATTCCGGCATGGGGAGCGGAGTTGGATGGTCGAGGGGCAAACGGTGGAGTATATGGATGCGTGGCGGTATTCGCAGTGGTTCAATGTGTTGGCCGCGCCGGCCGCGGTGGTGCCGGTGGGGCGGGCAGATTTGGGCGGGGGTTCGGGATTGCCGATTGGGGTGCAGGTTGTGGCGCGGCCGTTTCAGGATGAGACGGCGCTGGGGATCGCGGGGGTTGTGGGTGCGGCGTTTGGGTACAAGCCACCGCCTATAGCGCAAGGGTAAGGGACCCTGTCTTTGGCCGCGTGATTTTGTGTATTGCGATTGGGGTTCGTGGTATCCCAGGTCCCAAAATCGGGACCTGGGGCACCCTCCATTCATTCATTCCATTGAAGTCAAGTTCATCCGTCACATACAAGTGTTCATTGCGCCTTTAGAACCTAAGTAACAGGCGCGATGACAACTCTCCGCGCGCCTCAACCATTGGATGGAGGCGTGGCGCGGACGATCGCGGTACTCTAACGCTTCCGCTTCCCCAGAAACGGAGCGCACAGGGTGCGCGATAGCTGGAACGAACGATTTGCGGAATCTCCCGATGTGCTGAAGAGCGCTGAGCGCCGGCAGACAGTGGTGCCGGTTCTTGATCTCGAAATCGGCGGGGATGAATTCATCACCATGGCTGGGCCTTGCTCGGTTGAAACCGAGTTTCAGTTGATGGCTACAGCCAACCATGTGCGGCGCGCCGGCGCCCGCATTCTGCGAGGCGGTGCGTTCAAGCCGCGCAGTTCTCCTTACAGCTTTCAAGGGTGGGGCCTGGACGGCCTGAAGATGCTGGCTCGTGCGCGAGAAGAGAGCGGGCTGGCCATCGTTACGGAAGTGATGCAGGAAGACGACGTTCCGATGGTTGCCGAGTACGCCGATATTTTGCAAATCGGCACGCGGAACATGGAGAACTATTCGCTGCTTGAAGCGGCGGCGCGCAGCGGACGTCCGGTGCTGCTGAAGCGCGGCATGATGGCGACCATTGCTGACTGGCTGCGATCGGCGCAATTGATTCTGGACTGCGGCAACCCCAATGTAATTCTCTGTGAGCGCGGCATTCGCACGTTTGAGACGGCGATGCGGAATACCTTCGATGTGGCCGCGATTGCTCTGCTGAAGCAGATATCCCATCTTCCGGTGATTGCCGATCCGAGCCACGCGGCGGGGCATCGCGATCTGGTTCCAGCGCTGGCGCGGATTGCGGTTGCAGCGGGCTCGGATGGGCTGCTGGTGGAGGTGCATCCGAACCCGGACAAGGCGTGGAGCGATGGGGAACAGTCGCTGGACTTTGCGGGGTTCGACGCAATGATGGATGGACTGGAGCCGTGGATTGAGCTGCGGGGTTTGGAACTGAGCGCGCCTGAGCGCGGCAATGCGGCCATTCGGCCGATGGAGGCTGTGGGATGAGGGCTGCTGCGAGAGTGCTGACGATTGCCGGTTCGATTGCAATGGTGGTGGCAGCTTGCGGGTTTGGATCGCATGCGGCGCTTGAACCGGCGAAGGGCATGGATGCGGATGTCATCGTCACCGCCGCGCCGGTTTACGATGCGCTGGCTGCGCTGAAGGGCGGGGAGCGATTTCCGAAGGGCGCGCAGTTGCTTCTGATTCATGCGGGCAAGGCGGAGCGGCTGGTGACGGGCTTTGCGGCAAGCGCGGACGCAAATGTTGGTTTCGACGGGAAAAGGGTGTTGTTCGCGGGCAAGCAAACGGCTGGCGACAAGTGGCAGATATGGGAACTTACGCTGGCCGATGGTTCACTGCGCAAGCTGATCGCGGGTGAGGACGATGTGATTCGCCCCTTCTATTTGCCCGGGGGCCGGCTGGTATACGCACGGCGCACAGCGCGGGGATTTGAGCTTGAGGCTGCGGGCAATGACGGACTAGCGGTGCTTGCGCCAATCGATTCGGCGGCAGGCGCGACGGTGGTTGCACTGAGCTATATGCCGGGCAGCGCGATTCCAGACGATGTGCTTGCGGATGGGCGCATTCTGTTTGAAGCAGGCTTTCCGCTGGGATCGGGATCGACGCCAGAGATGTATCTGGTTTACTCGGATGGCAGCGGCGTTGAGTCGTACCGGTGCGATCACGGGAGCGCGCGGTGGGGCGGGAAGCAGTTGGCGTCGGGCGATGTGGTGTTCACACACGGAGCGTCGCTTGCGCGGTTCACGTCGCCGTTTGCTCACGAGACGCCCGTTGTTGCGCCGCGCGGAGAGTACGCCGGAGCCATTGCAGAGGCGACCACTGGCGCATGGCTGGTGAGTGCGCGGACCAGCGCCGCCACGCACTATGCGCTGAAGCTGTGGGAGCGGGGATCTCAGCAAACAGGCACAGCGACCTTAAATACGTTGCTGGCGGAGAGTGGACAAGATCTTGTGGAACCGGCGGTGGTTGCCCCGAGGCCGAGGCCCAAGCGTCATCCATCGGGACTGCATCCCTGGGACTACGCGAACATGATGGCGCTGGACTCGCGACAGTCGCGCGAAGGCGACTTGAATGTCGCGGCGGCACGGGTGCAACTGGAAACCAGAGACGCCAATGGGCGCGCGACGATTACGGGCACTGCGCCGGTAGAGGCGGATGGTTCGTTTTTTGTGAAGGTGCCGGTGGACAAACCGATTCGTTTTGCGCTTCTGGATGCGAAGGGCGCGGTGGTTCGCCAGGAGCATGGGTGGTTCTGGATTCGGCGCGGCGAGCAGCGTATCTGCGTGGGCTGCCACACGGGGCCGGAGCGCGCATCGGAGAATCGCATGCCTGCCGTGCTGAAGCGTACTACAACGGCATTCGATTTATCCGGCGCGAGCGGTGCGGGCGACGCGCAGCACCAATCGCCGGGAGGCAATTGAAATGATGTTTCGCTTGCTGATTTTATTTGGGGCCGCGTCGATTGCAGCGGCGCAAACTGCTCCATCCGTTCCGGGTGTTTCTCATGTACAGAATGCTCTTGTTGCGGAGGCAGTTCCACAGAGTGTGCCGCCTGCCGCGATGCCGGCGCCGCCGCCTGCGACGGCGACAACATCCGTCGCAGGACCCGCGGTTGCGCACGATCCGGTGATTCGCTTTGAAGACGCGACGGATAAAGCGGGAATCGATTTTACACATAGCTTTGGTTCGCGGCAGTTGGGTTCATTGCTCGAGGGCACGGGCGCCGGGTGCGTGTGGTTCGACTACAACAACTCGGGCCTGCCTTCTCTTTATGTAGTGAATGGACGCCCGCTGGACGACTCGATGCATCCGTTTCCGCTGAAGGTAAAGCCTGCAACGCCGCCGCACAATCATCTCTACCGCAACAACGGCAACGGGACTTTTACCGATGTGACGGAGAAAGCCGGGCTGAATCCAGATATGTATTCCGTGGCTGTGGCAGCGGCGGATTATGACAACGACGGCAATGAGGATTTGCTTGTAACGGGCTACGGAAAAGTAATTCTCTATCACAACGACGGGAACGGACACTTTAAGGATGTTACGGAAAAGGCCGGGATCAAAGTTGAAGGTTGGGCGATCGCCTCGACGTGGCTGGACTACGACAAGGACGGCTGCGTGGATTTATTTGTGGGGCGCTATGTGAAGTTCGATCCCAAGTATCGCGCGTTCTATGCGCCCACCAATTATCCGGGGCCGCTGGATTACGAGGGCGAGACGAACATGCTGTTCCACAATAACTGCGACGGGACGTTTACCGATGTTACTGAGAAGTCGGGGATCGGCGCGTATGTGGGACGCACGATGGGCGTGACGGCGGCGGACTTTGACAACGATGGATGGGACGACATCTACGTG
>CAYWMR010000413.1:0-4673 GCA_964458965.1 uncultured Occallatibacter sp.
CTCATCGCGCTGACCATGATGGTGATGGAGAAGACGCGGGATATCGCCGTGATGATGAGCTTTGGCGTCGAGCCGGGGCAGGTCCGGCGCATCTTTCTGCTGCAGGGGTTCCTGATCAGCATAATCGGGACGGTGCTTGGACTGGCGCTCGGGTATCTGGCGGCATGGGCGGGCGGCCACTACCATTTCATCCATTTGTCGGCGGATGTGTATTCCATCGATACGCTGCCCTTCGCGCCAAGGCCGCTGGATGGAGTGATTGTATCCGCGGTTTCGATTGGGATTTCGCTGCTGGCGACGCTTTATCCATCGTCGGCGGCGGCGCGGGTGCTGCCGGCGGAGGCGCTCAGGTATGAGTAGCGTATCCGAAGGGCACGATTGGGAGTAGACTGAGCTCAGCCTGATCCTTTTGGGTGGGCTTATTGGACGATGGGAAGGAGCCTTCGATGGTCACTAATCCGATTCATTCAAAGGCCCGCAGTCAAGAAGCCTGCACGGTTCCAGTTGCTGAATCGGCTCCCGCAAGCAGAATGGATATTGAACTGGCCGCCGAGCAGGCCGGATTTACCAACCCTCCTTCCGGCGAACCTTGGGTACTCACAGCTGCCGACGCGGAGGCAGTCATAGCCTCCTGGAATGATACAAGGGAGCCGGGCGAAGCTCTCAAAGCCGCATATCGGCGATACTCGCAGATGATCCGGCCAGCATGACAGATATTGGCGCGGCCAGCTTTCGCTTCGAGCCGTTCAGCCCCTTGCATGACAAGATCGCCTTTCGCTGCGGACAAACCAATCTGGACGCATATTTTCAGCGGCAGGCCCGCCAGGATGTTAGCCGGAATCTCGCAAGGGTTTACGTCCTCACCCGCGATGGAAAGAATGTGGACGGCTTTTACACTCTGTCCGCGGCTTCGATCGATCCTGGCAGCCTCCCCGCGGATGCTGCCCGGAGGCTCCCCTCGATAGCAATTCCGGCGACCTTGTTGGGACGCATGGCGGTTGCCAAGCCAATGCAGGGTCTCGGACTGGGTAACTTCGTGTTGATGAGTGCCCTGCGAATGGCTTGGGAGGGATCGAGGGTCATCGGATCGTGGGCGGTCGTTGTGGATGCCAAAGAGAGCGCGCACAATTTCTATCTGAAATATGAATTTCAGCCCCTCCCGGATCGGCCGCTCCGTCTATTTCTAACGATGTCGCGCTTTGCGCAGTTGCTCTCCGGGCTCTCCATTGCCGAGTAACCATCCCGGAGGGAACATTGCGGCTCCTCTGCAGCATCGCTGTTGGCTACACTGTATCCGTCGGCGGCGGCGCTGGTGCTGCCGGCGGAGGCGCTGCGGTTTGAGTAAACATTGAGGCATCCAATGAACACTGCGATTGAACTGCATGACTCAAAGTGTCTTGCTGTGGAAGCAGATAATCATGGTCGAGGATTCGTACTTCTCGATGCCTACGTCCATCGAACCGACGGTGAGCCAGGCGCTGCATCCGGAGAGGGCGGAGTCCAGCGAATCCGACTCAAACTAGATGAAATGAGCATTGAAGGGGTATTGGGGGATTTACCTGCGAGCATCTTTGAAGGCTCACTCACCGTTGGAACATCTATCCAAGACAACATGGTCCCATTTCCCGCCAAATACTCGGAAGCAGTTCTCCTCAGCTTGACGCTCGCAGACGACGCCCGAATGGTCGTAGTTTCTGGAGTCGGGCTCTCAATCGAGCCTGACGGGACCTTCCGATTCGTGGAACCTTTTATCTTCACAGGGCCGAGACGTCCGATTGGCTGATCGCTCTTGGCCTCTTCGACCACCATTAAGAAGTTGCCAGCTACCGGAGGGGCAGCTTGTCCGTTCAAGTAGGATTGACAATGTGCCACATTTTGTGACACATTTGATTCATGCCAAGCGTAAACCTTCGTCAACTCCGAGACACCCGCCAACTGCTCGCCTGGCTTGAGGCCGGCGAGGTTGTCGATCTGCGCAAGCGCAACCGCGTCGTAGCCAGAATTGTGCCAGAGAGCCCGAAGCCCCAGCCGGTCGAGTGGCCCGATTTCGCCGCCCGCCGCCGCGCGATCTTTGGTGATCGCGTGTTGACTCCCGTTGCTGATCTGATTGCCGATCGGGAGAATAGCCGATTTTGAGCGCATACGTTGACTCAAGTTTCCTGGTTTCGAGTTACATCACGGACACTCACTCCGTGCGCGTTGACTCCGTTATGGCCGGCAGCCCTTCCGTGTGGGTCACAGACTTCAATCGCGCCGAACTTGCAAACGCGCTGTTCCAGCAGGCATTTCTGAAGAGAGTCACTTCCGCAAATGCGGCTCAGGCCTGGAGTGACTTTAAGCGCGATTGCGCCTACGGTGTTTGGATTGAGATTGGATTTCCGCATCAAGCGTGGGAAACCAGTGCGGACCTCGCCCGCCGCTTCGGCCCCACGCTTGGCGTCCGCACGCTCGACTCTTTGCACGTGGCCTGCGCCCTGGAATTGAAGGCGCAGAAGTTTTGGACCTTCGATGATCGCCAAGCTCGTCTGGCTGAGGCGGTTGGACTCGATACGACTCCGTGATTCCCTGCCCTGCAAGCCTTACTGCGGCGTAATGATTCCGCCCAGCGCATGACGCCGCGGCAGGATGATGCCGCGATGGTCGACTTCCGCCGGCGGGCGGCCTGCCTGCTCAAGAGCCGGCGCGCTTTCCCGCTCAATCAACGCTCCGCCGCAAGCTGGACACCAATCCGTGGCCGGCTCCAATCTCACCACGGCATGGCAATGGCTGCAAACGAGTTCCATAACTAAACGATACTTCATCTCTGCTTCCGGAGTTCTTTGCCCGCCTCACTCCTGGCGCGCAAGCGCCGTCTGCCCCACCGCAGGCGGCCCGGTACACTTAGGACATGCATCCTCCTGTTCGCCTGGTGGCTATCGACATGGACGGAACCCTGGTGCCGGCCATCGGACACGGGATCAGCCGCCGCACCGCGCTGGCCCTGAAAGCCGCGCAGGAAGCAGGAATCACCGTCGCCATCGCCACCGGAAGGCGTACCAACTACACCCTTCCGCTGCTTGAAAGTCTTGGCCTGCGAGCGGATACGCCCCTCATCACGTCGAATGGTGCAGTGACCCGTACTCTTGGCGGAGACTCGATCGACCGCTGCCAAATGAAGTCGCGAGTGGCGCGTGGGCTCTGCGGGCTGCTCAGGCAGTTTGGCGCCGTGGTCTTCACGTTCGATAAACCGGGACGCGGCGAGTTGGTTCTGGAAGACCTGGAGCAGGCGCATGGGCGAATCTCCATGTGGGTGGAGGCCAACCGCAACGCCATCGAGGTGGTGAAGCCGCTGGAGCTGGCGCTCCCGAACGGCGAAGACCCGATCCAGGGGATGGTGACCGGAACTTTGGGAAAGATGAGAGAGGCCGAGAATGCGTTGAAGGCCAGCGAGTGGAACGGCCTTTGTGAGTCCGTACGAACCGAATATCCGGCGCGCGACCTGTCGATTCTCGATCTGCTGCCCGTCGGAGTTTCAAAGGGCTGGGCGCTGGAGCGGCTGGCCGGCCGCCTGGGCGTCGATCGCAAAGAGACCATGGCCATCGGCGACAACTGGAACGACGTGGATATGCTGGAGTGGGCAGGGCAGGGCGTGATGATGGGAAATGCGGCCCGGGAGTTGCGGACCATGGCAAAGATGCGAGGCTGGAAGCAAGCCCCGCCCAACGACGAAGACGGCGTTGCAGTGATGCTGGAAGCAGCCGTTGCAAAGGTTTACGCTCAAAAGAGCCTGACTGCAAATGACATGCAGGAAGACTAGAATGAAGACGTGCGATTGAAAATGCGCAAACGAGTTTTGATTGCCGCCGGAGCCGTAGGAGCCCTCGCAAGCCTTGCGACCGTTGCGCGCGCCGGGGAAAGCGTTACGCTGCGCAACGGGTTTGAGATGCAATGCAATCGTCATGCGCAGGTCCAGGGACGGACCCGGCTTTACCTTACCGCGGGCGACGATAACTACATTGAGATGGCGCCGGAGGAGATTGTTGCAGTGGCTGCGGTGCCCGATCCGCCTGCGAATCTCCAGCCCGCACATGCGCCGGATGGAACGGGTTTGACCCTTGAGACTGGCCCCGCAAAGGCCGGGGCGGAAGCCCGGTTGAACACGGTGGATTTGCACGAGATTCTGGTCAAGGCCGGCAGCGAACACAACCTGGACGTTGACCTGCTGGCTAGCGTGGTTAAAGCTGAGAGCGACGGCAACGCTCGCGCGGTGAGCCCAGCCGGCGCGCGGGGACTGATGCAACTGATGCCGGGTACGGCCAGCGAACTGGGCGTGGAAGACAGCTTTGAGCCGCGTGAGAATGTGAGCGGCGGCTCGGCCTACCTTGACGCGCTGCTGACCCGCTATCACGGCCAGCTTGCCCTGGCGCTGGCGGCCTACAACGCCGGCCCGCAGGCGGTGGACAAGTACCACGGGATTCCGCCTTACCATGAGACCAGGGCTTACGTTGCGCGCGTGATTCATGAGTTCAATCGCCGCGTGCTGGCGCGCCAAGCGTCGGCCAATCAAGAGCTGGCGTCAGGGCTGGCGCGGCTGGAAAAGGACGCGCGCTAGTGTCCTGAGTCTGAAATCCGCAACACCAAACTGGCTGTCATTCTGAGCGAACGGGGCCCCGAACGTCCTTCAGTTCGGGGGT